>CAJUQZ010000069.1 GCA_910588755.1 uncultured Lachnospiraceae bacterium
AATTCTCACCCCAGACTGCCGCCGCATAAATCACTATTCCTGCAACAACTGCCAGCTGCAGGTCCTTCAATATACAGTTCACCCCAATAATCATCATCACCAGTGGCCGCAAAAATCCTTTAAATATTCTGTGTTCATTCATGACCGCGCCCTCCCCACTCTGGATACTGTTGCAAAAACTGCTCATTTGTACGCTGCATCGCTGTATAGTATGCCTGATAGGATTTGCTTAACTGGCACATCGCCGGAATAAAAATGTCATTGTAGCCACTTGCACTATTAAACTGCCTCAACAGCTGCTCCAGCCGATACGCCTTCGAACTTCTGTACGCATCCGTCTGCCTATAATCCAGATAGGTTTGGATGGCTTCCCTGTTTGCCTCCACAAACTTTTCAAATTTTCCAGGATCCGTCAGCATTCCCTGTACATTGGCATTCAGATTTTCACAGACATTATCGTCAAAGCGGTCCGTCACCTCATCATAAAATTCCCGCAGGTCCTCAGGGATTTCAAACTGTAAATTGTCCAAAAAACCAAGGATTGTGTCAAAAGCTGCCTGCTGCTCTTTGGTCTGGACTGGCTCGTCTAGATAGGAGGCAAAATGCTGGCAGATAAAATTTCCATAATAGCCCGGAAACGCATCCCGCATACGTGAAAGGACAGACTGCTTTCTCTGCAGCTGCATCAGCTTACCCTGTACCTCCTCCCAGTCCTTTGTCCTTGCAAGCTCCTGCATCAGCTGCTGCTTCTCCTCCAGCGCGGACAGCTCCATGCGCTTTAAGCGCGAGAGATCACTCAGCGATGCGCCCTGCCCTGTCAGAACGCCCCGTATATCCGCAGCCGAAAGTCCAAGCCCCCTCAAGACAGAAACCTGCTTCAGCCGGTCGATATCCGCATCTGAAAAATCGCGATAACCGTTTTCCAGCACCGCAGGCTTCACCAGTCCCTGTTCTATATAGTACTCAACCGCTTTTTTGGTCAGCGCACACACCCTGCACACTTCATTGATAAACATTGTGTCGCCCTCCTCCCCATAATGCCAGTGCCCTGCAGCCGGCATAAGTCTCAAAACTGAATGCCCTTCTTTGCTAATTCATATCATAAACCGCCCCCCAGGGGCATAGTCAATACTGTTTCAGGAAATTTTTATGAAATGCCTCTGTGAAATATTTCCTTTTCGCCCATCCTGATGTATACTATACCTGTTTATAACATAAAACAACCATAGACCATGCCGTCTGACTGTGGATTCCATAAAATCCCTGTAACGGGCTATATTCCTTGCCGTTTAACTGCGGATTCCATAAAATCCCTGTAATGACTGCGGATCACATAAATCCTTGTCAGTATATACCTGTAACAGACGCAGGCAGGCCAAGGCAGAAAACAAATGACCTCTATAGATAGAACTGTAAAACATAACGTAAATGAAATATATAATGAATGAATTATCAGATAAATGACTAAGGAGAACCACCATGAAAATCGCTGTATTATTCCCCGGAATCGGATATCACTGTGACAAGCCGCTGTTATACTACAGTGGAAAATTGGCCCAGCAGTACCAATATGAGCTGCGCAGGGTGTCTTACTCCAATCTGAACCAGTCAATTCCAGAGGCGTTTGCCGATGCCTACGCGCAGACCGAAGCCTGTCTCGCAGACATCAGCTGGAGCCAATATGAGGATGTCCTGTTTCTGTCCAAGAGCATCGGCACCGCTGTGGCGGCCGCCTACGCACAGAAACACCAAATCCCCTGCCGGAACGTCTATTACACACCGTTGTCACAGACGTTTGATTTTGCGCCGCTCTCAGGCATCTTTTTCCACGGGACATGCGATCCGCGGGCTGAAACCGCAGTGATTCAGGAGATCTGCGGAGCACGCCGCCTGCCGCTTACTGTCATTGGACATGCCAATCACTCACTCGAGCTCCTGCCGGAAAATGTCCCCGCAGCCCGGCACAAAAAAAGCATCACGCAGCAGAACATTCATATCCTAGAAAACATCATGACCCTGACAGAACAATATATCGCCGACGGCATCTTTTACCGGACACTCTGTGCAGATGAAATCTGCCCTGCGTTATTCCACGGTTTCATACGCCATCAGAATGTCGTAAAGTGCTGGCGCAAAGAAAACGGAAACTGGGTGATCCGCGACGCCCCCTTCATCGACGACTGGACACCAAACGACTACCAGGTGCTGATCAGGTGTCTGCAAAATACTGTTCAGACAGGCGGTCTTGTCCTCGCAGCTTTTAAAGGGCATGACGCCGATGCTGTGTTAAAAGGCTTTGTCTCTGTCGAGCCCACATTATTTGGAGGTGATCAGCGCTACCTTGACCTTTCTAGCATCCATGTTTCCGAGGATATGCGCCAGAAAGGTATTGGAAAAGCGCTCTTTGTTGCCGCCCGAGACTGGGCTGCGTCAAAGGGCGCCAGAAAGCTCTACATCTCCGCCCACTCCGCCGTCGAGACGCAGGATTTTTACAAAACGATGGGGTGTGTTGAGGCACAGGTGTATGACCAGCACCATGTCGAACAGGAACCCTACGACTGCCAGCTAGAATGCACTCTTGCAGGATACTAAGGAACTGTCCAAAAATCCTGCACACTATTTAAAAGTTATTTCTTGACAGTTCCTAAAACTCCTTTTTCTCCATAATTCGACACGCGATCTTGCAGGAAATATACATCAACACCGCAATGACTGCCACAATCAGCAGCACCAGGACACCCGTCCCAAGTCCGCCAATGCTGCTGATAACCTCCATGCCACTGCCACCGGCAAGTTCATTTAGATAACTTATCATTCCAAAGCCGGCTCCAATACTTACAATCAGGAGTATTCTTATCATTCTGCCCTTCTCTGTGCCAAATTTTACCTGGAGCGGAATTTCAAGCGCCAGTAACAGATACGCCACCGGAAGTAACAGCGAAATAGAAAATAGGTAATCCGAAAAACTTAGTTCCGTGCCACGGACAACAAGAAGCGTCCACGCAATCATACTTGTCACGGCAAACGGAACCGCGGTCAGCAACAACCCAAACAGATATTTTGCGACAATGTAATCCTTTCTTGACACCGGCTGCGTCATCAGATATGCCGATCCGTTCTCAAATTCATCGTAATTGAATGTGCTGATCGTTGAAAAAGTGCACAGCATAGCGACATACCCGACAAAAATTGCCATATTCGTGATAACTGTCATAATAATTCCCCACGGAATCATAATGATGAAGAAAACCTTCATCTGTGATTTCATCACTTTAAAATCCTTGATCATTAACCCCTTAACCGACCTGCTCATAACTGTTTCCTCCTAAAACCATTCTTCCACTTGCAGCATTGATATCTAAGGCTGCGCCCTGTGCAGTCTTAGAGTTTCTCAATGTTTTGTCATCATGGTGATCACGTCATCGATGCTGCCCCTCTCGATGACGACCGATGGATAATTGTCCTGGTAAAACTGTCGGTGATTTGTCAGGCAGCTGTAACCAAAGTTCTCCTCCCTCGTCTTTAACACATATGCCTGATCGAGCCTGGTAAACTGCTCTTTTGTCACCTTTAACAATCCATATTCATTCAGAAGCACATCTGTGTCCTCGTGAAGCACAATTTTCCCTTCCTCGATCAGGTATACATCATCGCAAATTCCCTCAAGGTCACTGGATATGTGCGAACTGATCACAATGCTGCACTCCCCGCTTTCCGCATACTCACGCAGAAGCGCCAGCAGCTCATCCCTCGCCACCACATCCAGTCCCGCGGTTGGCTCATCAAGCACCAGCAGTTTCGCGTTGTGCGAGAGCGCGGCAAGAATCTGCAGCTTCCGCTTCATGCCTGTGGAAAACTCCCTAATCTGCTTTTTCAACGGAAGCCCCATCCGCTCACAGTCCGCCGCAAACTTTTCCCTAGAAAAATCGGCGTACAAAGTATCAAGCACGGGCAAAAAATCCCTGATCGTAAGATAACTGCAAAAGCCCGAATCAGAGAGCACAACCCCGATCTGCTCCTTATCCGCCTGCGTAAGCTTTGATACATCCTTGCCAAATACCTCGATCGTACCGCTGTCTGCGTGGATCAAACCCAGAATCGCCTTAAAGGCCGTACTCTTGCCGGCGCCATTTCTTCCGATTAGCCCTGTTACCTGCCCCACAGGTACTTCCATCGAACACGCCAGCTGGAAAGCGTCATATTGTTTGGTCACATTGTTTAGTTTTATCATCTGATACCCTTCTCCTCTCCCATAGAATTATCTAATCTTATTTTATTAAAATATCATGTGTTATTTATGCTCTCCAGAAGATTTCAAACAGCTATGGTATGTCTTCTATGTCTTCTACACAATCTCAAACAGCTATTTATCGCATCTCTTATATATCCTCTAATACAATCTCAAACAGCTCACGGATCTCTTTGTCCTCCATGCCACAGCTGCGCGCCTTGCGTATCGTCTGCTCAAACGCATACTCCACTTCCTTCTTCTTCTCCTCGAGCAACTGTGCCTGGTTTGCACACGCCACAAAGCTTCCCTTGCCGTGCACCGTGATGACAACCCCCTCCGCCTCTAACTGGTCATACGCCTTCTTCACTGTGAGCGCACTGACCCTGATGTCCTTTGCAAGCGTCCTCACTGACGGGAGCATCGTCTCCTCGATCAGATCGCCATGCATGATCTTATCCTTAATCTGACACACGATCTGTTCGTAGACAGGCTGCATCGAAGTGTGGCTGATTATCAAATCCATCGTTTTATTCACATCCTTTATCCACGGAGACTACATTCTCTTGGTCTTCTCAGACGAAAATGCATCACCCGTTTGATATAAACAGTATATAACAGTATTTATCTGTTGTCAACTGTTTTATACTGTTTATATAAAATATATTTTTCCTTTGGATGCCCATGTACATAAAAAAGCGGCCTGAAACCTTACATTAACAAATCTACTAAGGTTTCAGACCACTTTCTATAATATACTTTTTATATGTTACTTATTCTGCCAGATACTTCTCCACCGATGCCAGCTTCACACACAGCACAAACACTGCGCACGCCTGCGTGAGCTCCTCCGGCGTCGGGAGTGTCGGCGCGATGCGGATACTCGTGTCTTTTGGATCCTTCATGTATGGGAATGTGGAGCCCGCCGGTGTCATGACAACGCCAGCCTCCTTGCAGAGTGCCACGACACGCTTCGCACAGCCCCCCAGAGTATCAAACGCGATAAAGTACCCACCAAGCGGCTTGATCCAGCTTCCGATTCCCAGTCCGCCAAGCTCCTTCTCAAGACAGTCCAGAACCGCCTCAAATTTCGGTTTTAACAATGCCGCGTGCTTCTCCATATGCGCGTGCACACCCGCTGCATTTTTAAAATACATCACATGGCGCATCTGGTTAATCTTGTCAAATCCAATCGTTTGCAGTGTCACCGTCTTTTTCACCTCTGCAAGATTTGCCGGCGAGGTGATCAGTGCCGCAACACCAGCTCCTGGAAATGTAACCTTTGAAGTTGAGCACACCTGGTAATACATATCCGGGTTGCCCGCCTTCTCACACTCTGTCACGATGTTTAACATCTCTTTCTTATTGTCAACATAGATATGATGGAACGCATACGCATTGTCCCAGAAAATCCTGAAATCAGGTGCTGCCGGTTTTAAGTTTGCAAATCTCCTGACTACCTCGTCCGAGTAGACAATACCCGCCGGGTTTGTATATTTGGGAACATTCCAGATCCCCTTAACCGCAGGATCGTTGTTGACATACTGCTCGACCAAATCCATATCCGGGCCGTTCTCGTCCATTGGAATATTGATCATCTCGACCCCAAAACTCTCCGTGATCGCAAAATGCCTGTCATATCCGGGCACAGGACACAGAAACTTGATCTTCTCCTGCTTACACCACGGCGTGTTTCCGCCAATACCATGCACCATTGCCCGTGAAACCAGATCATACATGATACTCAAACTAGAATTGCCAAACACCATCACATGATCAACCGGACACTCCATGAGCTCCGCAAATAGCTCCTTCGCCTCCCTGATGCCATCAAAGGCACCATAGTTTCTAAGGTCTACCTTATCCTCGCCCTTGAATATGGACTTGCTGTTGAGCACATCAAGCATCCCGACGGACAGGTCAAGCTGGTCGGCCGCTGGCTTTCCGCGCGACATGTCGAGCTTGATGTTTGATTCCTTCAGCTTCCCATACGCTGCCTGAAGCTCCGTCTGAAGTGCACGCAATTCTTCCTTGCTCATATCCTTGTATGCTTTCATTTTTTCATAACCTCCATCATTCCTATGCATTCATCAATCGTATAATTCCTTTCCTACTATATAACAACTATTCCCATTCTGTCAATACCCTGTATACATGTATATTGGTATTTTTGAGTGTCGTTACTGCTCACGCCGTTCCAGTAACGAGAAAAATCCATGCAAACATTCATCACCATCACGCACTGACTCTAAGCTGGCTGTCAGCCATTACCAGAATATCATCAATCTTCACCCCTAATACTGCTGCCAACACCACAAGGTTGTCAATGGTTGGCAGCGCTGTCCCGTGCTGCCATTTGTACAGTGCCTGCGGCGTAGAAAATCCAAAAATATCCTGCAAGTCCCGCACAGACAATCCAGCCTGTACCCTCAGCTCCATAATATGCTGCCCCGTCTTTACCATATCTATGGTTGGTATCGCAACCATTTTCTGTTCCTCCTGTTCCGCATCGGATTAGAACAGGAGTTCTAATACATTCTAATCAGATGCTTTAAAATTATAAATTGGTTTCATGATGTCTATGACATCCACTGCTTCCCTGATCACATCGATGATATCTGCCAGCGACTTATATGCCATCGGCGCCTCATCGAGTGTCGCCTCGTTGACAGAGGTCGTATATACACCCTCCATCGTTTTCCTGTAATCCTCCATAGACAGGCTTTCCTTTGCCCTGGTGCGCGACATCAAACGCCCTGCTCCATGCGGCGCCGAATAATTCCACTCTGGATTGCCCTTGCCGATAGCCAGCACGCTTCCATCCCTCATATTAATCGGAATCAACACCTTCTCGCCCTTGTGGGCAGCGATCGCGCCCTTGCGAAGAATCATCTCCTGCGTGTCAATATAATTGTGAATCGTATGAAACGCATCCGAACCTGTCATGCCTGTTTTCTCCAGAATGACCTCTGCCATCTTCTCGCGGTTTCGTCTCGCAAACCGTTGACAAATCTCCACATCATGCAGATAATCCTCAAGGTACGTTCCATATAAATAACATAGGTCCTCTGGAATCAGGCAGTCCCTGTGATCCCATTTGAGCTCCTTTAAGGCGGCCTGAATTTCCTTCCTGCGCCCTGCTGCCTTATACTCTGCAATCAAGGCATCCCTTTTCCTGAAATATTCGTCCTTGCCAGCATGCAAATCTATTGCAGGTTTCTGCTGCCAGAATGAATCACCAAATACTTGGTCCCATCCTGTGCCATATCAATTTCGATAAAATGGTTTCCGCCGCCTAATGTACCAATGCTCCGCTCCAGCCGCTTCGCATCCTTCAGACTCCGGTAACAATAAAGCTCCAGCAAATCAAACCGCTCCTGCCTTCCCTCCCATACATTCTTGCCTGACGGGACAAAGTGAGCCGCCGCGTCCAGCTTCTCAAAATCAATGTCCCCCTTGCCGAGGTTCACCGTGTACATGCCGCACCCAATATCCACACCGACCACGTTTGGCACGGCCCGGTCCGTGATGGTCATTGTCGTCCCAATCGTACAGCCCTTGCCCGCGTGGACATCCGGCATAATACGAATCCGGCTTCCCTGTGTGCACTCATAATCGCACATTCTGCGAATCTGCTCGACGGCCTCGTCCTCCACCACTTTGGCATAGCAGAGTGCCGTGTTCACCTTTCCCTTGATTTCCAATACCTCATTTTCTAACATTTCCTGCCATCCTTTCTATCGACAAATCCCTTCATGAAGAATCCTTTAAATAAAGAAAACCGCCTCCCTTGCGAAATACTTTTCATACAAGATAAGCGGTGACAACCACAAATATGATATTTCATGCCCTTTTTTCTGTATTACCTAGCACATAGACAATACCCCGGAACACTCCAACCCACGAATCCTTCTATATGAAAATCCATATGAACATATAAAACATAGACTCTGTTTCTGATCCAGCGCCTGTTCAAGTCTTATACTATACGGATAACTGTTTAAATTGATCGTCATTGTCCTGTTCATCGTCTATTTCCCTTCTGGCGTCCCACGCGGCCCGCCTCTTATATTTCTACTGTAACTATAGCACACTTTCTATGATTTGTCATTAAACTTGTAGTATAAAGTTGGTAATTTTGTTACAGTTCAGCCTAGTACTCCGTACAGTTAGAAATTGGAGTATGGAGCTACATGTTTTGTGCCAGTGCTAGGCAAAATTTCGACGGCATGCGGTGACATCGTCTAGAAATTTTAACGACGCAATGGTGCGAAACAGGTAGTTCCAGACTTCAATTTCTAGCCGGATGGAGTACTAGTACTACGCTGCAAATAATAGTTTTACAAGCCACGTAAGGACACGTAAAGGCTGAGGTGCATCAAGCCACGGTACGTGGCTTTGACATCCACGAAGCGGTTTTTGCATGGCTTGATGCCTGTTACAGGAAGCCTCAGGCCGAACTGTTACGTAATTTAATCAACGATTGCCTTTTGATGTGATAATCCATCTGAAAGCTTAATTTTGACGAATTTATATCATTTCAGTCACGTTATATCTCATAAACTTTCTGCTATATCACGCTGTCTCAGCCCAGCGCAGCTTCACCTTCAAAATCCGACGCACAGATTCATCTATGCGTTCCTCACTGATCTCACCGCGCGCGACCGCATCCAGAAGCGCCTCTGCCGCCTGGTGAAAATCCTGCGGCATCAGGATCATGTCAACGCCTGCGTTCACTGCTGCCACGGCCGCCTCCCCGCTCATATAGCACCCGGCGATCGCTCCCATGTTCATGGCGTCTGTCACGATGAGCCCATCATATTCCAGATCCCCGCGCAGGATCTCAGTCACCATCTTATACGACAGGGAACAGGGAGTGTTGTCTCCTGTAATATTTGGCACAGCGATATGGGAAACCATTACCAGATCAGCCCCGGCCTCCCTGGCACCTGCAAACGGAACCAAATCAGCCGCCGCCAGTTCTTCATACGTTTTATCTGTGTATGCGAACCCTTCATGCGTATCCGCCTCTGTAGCGCCATGCCCTGGAAAATGCTTAAAAGTCCCCAGTACTTTATTGTCGTGCAACCCATCCATGTACGCACTGGCATAATACAATACAGTTTCTGCATCCTCGCCAAACGAACGGTCGCCAATCACCGTATTGTCATGGTTGGTCAGGACATCCGCATCCGGCGCAAAATCAAGATTAAATCCCAGCCCGTTTAAGTATGCTCCGATTTTATTTCCCGCCTTATATGCTTCCTTTCTGGACCGGATCTTGCCCATTGGCCCCACCTTAGGCACATGAAAGCCCTTGTTGTTTCCGATGCGCGCAACCCTTCCGCCCTCCTCGTCCACACACTGGAAAAGCGGGATTTTCTCAATATCTGCTGCGGCTTTTTGCACATAGTCCAGCATTTCCATTATCTGTGCACTGTCCGTGAGGTTCGCGTTAAAGAAGACTAACCCGCCAACTGGAAACCTTTCAAGGCTGGCACGCATCGCATCATCTGCTGCCGTGATATTGGCGCCGTCTGTGAGCACCTCCGGCGTCACGATAAACATCTGGTATATCTTCTGCTCCAGGGACATGGCGTCCAAAAGTTCCTGTGCCTGTATCCCAAACTTCTCCCCGTCCAATGGGTCTGTCACTCTTGCAGCCCTAGGAAGATCTACCTGGCCTTTTCCCACAAAACCGGCGGCAGAAAGCAGCAGCGCCATCGCCAATAACAATCCAACGACTATCCGTCGTGTATTTTTGTTCCATGAATATTTCATCTGCTCCATCACCTGATAAACTGTCTTAGCACGGCCATGAAGATATCCATATTCAGCGGTTTTGAGATATGGGCGTTCATGCCATTTTTCAGTGCCGCCTCCTTATCCTCCTCCAGTGCATTTGCCGTCATGGCGATAATCGGCAGATCCTTGACATCCCTTCTCGACATGCTCCGGATCGTCCTAGTCGCCTCATAACCATTCATAATCGGCATCTGTACATCCATCAGAACCGCATCATAATAATACTCCTCTGACTGTTCTACCATCGCGACGGCATCTGTACCATCCGGCGCTGACTCGACGACAAATCCCGCCTCCTCTAATATCACCTGCGCAATCTCACGGTTTAATTCAATATCCTCCACAAGCAGGATCCGCTTTCCGCCAAAATCTTCCAGTGTCCACACCGCGGCTTCATCCTCCTTGTCCAGCAGATTGTTCGCGGCAAGCAGTGCTGACTTTAAATCAGACATGAAGAGCGGTTTTGCACAGAAAGCCGTAACACCCGCTGCCCTGGCCTCCTCCTCTATATCGGACCAGTCATACGCCGTCAGAATGATAATCGGTACATCACTGCCAACGACACTGCGGATTTTTCTTGCTGTCTCCACACCGCTTAACTCCGGCATCTGCCAGTCAATGATATAAGTATGGTAGGCATCCCCTTCCTCATAAGCCATCTGGGCCCGGTATGCGGCCTCCCTTCCGGAAGTCGTCCACTCGGACCTAAGACCGATCTTTTTGAGCATTTTACTCACGCTGTCACACACGTGGAAATCGTCGTCAACAACAAGTGCGCGAAGCCCGTTCAGCTCCTTAATCTGCTCCGCATTCTTCTCGATATCCTGCAGTTTTAAGCCCAGCTCTACCGTGAAAGTACTCCCCTTTCCAACCTCGCTCTCCACTGTAATCTTTCCGTTCATCATCTCGACAATATTTCTGGTGATCGCCATGCCAAGCCCTGTACCCTGAATGCCCGACCGGGTAACAGTTGACTCTCGCTCAAACGGTTCGAATATATGTTCTACAAATTCTTTGGACATGCCAATGCCGTTATCCTTGATGATAAAGATATAATCCCCATACCCATGACGGAACGTCGTCTTCTGCATAATGCGAAATGAGATGGTTCCGCCGGCTGGCGTATACTTGACAGCATTGCTTAGCAGGTTGATAAACACCTGGTTCATCTTTAACGAGTCCGCAATAACGTCCTCGTTGACAATCTCAAATGTATCAATAAAGAGCTCGAGCTGCTTTGCCTTCACCTGTGGCTGAATGATGCTGACCAGGTTGTGCATCAGCTCGGAAATGTTGCACTCCTGTTCCTTGATCTGCACTTTCCCGCTCTCGATCCTGCTCATATCAAGGATGTCATTAATCAAGCTAAGCAGATGGTTGCTTGACGACAGAACCTTCTGCAGGCAGTCTTTCACCTGGTCCTTATTGTCAATATGGCTCACAGCTATCGTCGCAAAGCCAATGATGGCATTCATCGGCGTACGGATATCATGTGACATATTGGACAAAAATGTCGTCTTGGCCCTGTTTGCGTGCTGGGCCTGCATCAACGCATCCTGAAGCGCCTGCGTCTGCTCTTTCTGCTTCCTGACACTCTCTGTGATCTCCTTCATAACGACCATAACCAGAATATCCTGCGTCTCATCATCCCTTGTCATGAGAAATGACTGGCGGACGCAAATCTCCTGTCCGGAATCCTCCTGGCACCAGTACTCCACACTTACGTCCGACTCACCTTCCTCAAAACGCCCGACAAGCTTCCCTATATCCGCGATTGCTCTGTAATCCTCCAGAGATTCATTCAGTACAAACCTTTCCCAGCGATGAAACCACTCTGATACCCTGCATGGCGCTTCCATATCCACCCGGCCAAGCAGTGATACCTGCTTTTCGTCTACCTCACGCACAATATCCTGCTCGATACGGTCCTGTGTCAAATTAAACTCAAAGGTACAGATCGCATTGGACGTAATCGCAATTTGATACTGACGCTCCTTGCGGTTTGCGATGGCCATTTTCGCCTGAATGTGCAGCTCCTTCTCCTTTACCTCTGTGATATTTTGTCTGATCAGCAGAAGCTTCTCCGGCCTCCCATCCTTTCGCTCCAGGCAGATAATGTTAATGTGCTCCCACCCAGAACATCCATTCTGTATTACATGACATTCAAACCGCGCATCATTATGGTCTGCCAGGGACGCCACAAGCGCCTCCTGCGCCAGACACCCTGATAGCTCCGCGCGCTCATTTTCATCCACCAGTGCTGAACACAGGTGCTGCACCAGTTCCTGATACGCACCCTTGACTGCAAAATCACCGTCCTCCGGCGTTGTACCTGCCAGATACTGATAAGTACCTGCGCCAAAGTCAACCATAGCAAATCTCGAAAACAGGGTTGTCACACCATTGATAATATACCCCATCTCCCGGTTTTCATCCTCCAGCATTTTCTTTTCTCTTCCCGCACGGACGAAAATGCTTATAATGTATACGACAAACAACCCTATCAGCATTACCTCTAGCTGGATTCCGACCATATTCTCATCTCTGATCATCCATTGTGTGACATTTTTGGGAAATGTCTGGACAAGCACGAAATCATTGTCAACAAGGTGCATAATACAAATATTATCCGTCCTGCTCTTTTCGCTGCAGATAAAAGCACCCTCCCCGCCGTGTGCAAAGATATCCTTTACGCTGTCTGCCGTCCTACTGTCGATCACCCCCTCTTTCACCAGTGTATCGATCAGGTCCTCCTGATAAATATTGCCGCTGGAGCTTGCGATCGCCCATCCGTTTGGCATGCACAGGTACACCTCCGCTGCCTCGCCAAAATAAGTCGTGGCCAACATATCCTTGAGGTATTTTTCGGCCAGATAGGAGCCTCTTAGTACACCGATAATTTCGCCCTTATAGCGAAGTGGAGTATAGAAACTTACCATCGTTTCATTAAAAAAATAGGAATCCAGTATCACAGCAATGCCGCTCTCACCACGCATTCCATTGATATAGTAATCACAGTCAGAAGCATCCGAAACACGGCCGTCCGAGGTGTGGTTTGTCCCTGTGGCATCTGTAAACAGAACTGCGTCAAACAAGGCGTTGTGCTCAATCTCCTGCAGCAGCTGTCCATTAACAGCAGGTTCACTTAATCCCTCACTGATGAAATGCGCATATGTTTTAATCAGTTCTAGGGCATTGTTCATCTGCTCATTAATCCGAATCATCGTCTGCCGCGCGGAATCTGCCGCATAATTCTTGTTCCGTTCTTCCATACGCACACTGTTCTGTGTTGTGTACCACTGAAACAAAACAATCATGGCAGTCAAGAGAACAACTACATAAACCACTTCCTGTACGGATTTTTTTCTTTTTTTCATAAGAATCCCCCTATGTACTTACGACGCCTCCCTATGCATGGGCCCATGCAGACCGGGATAAACTTGCACTGCATATTTAGAATATTATACTACCTGTGTTTTCCTGCGTCAATATTCCTGTTCATGCCCTGTTCATACCCTCCTGTCCACTTTTCCCATACGCTAAACTTTACAATCTGTGCCCAATCCCCTATAATAGTAATCATAAACGATAGGAAAATAAGGAACTGTAAACAAACAACTTTTAAATAGTGTGCAGGATTAAAAGTTATTTCTTGACAGTTCCTAAGCGTTAAGGATACCATACCATCATGAAAAACAATCAGAAAATATTATATGTAACAGACCTAGACGGCACCCTGCTGCACCACGATGAGCGCATCTCCGCATGGAGCTGCGACACACTCAACCGCCTGATCACAGAAGAAGGACTGCTGTTCACTTACGCCACAGCGCGCTCCATCTTCACCGCAAGCGTCGTGACACAGGGACTCACACCCAGATTACCTGTCATCGTCAACAACGGGAGTTTTATTATGGACGCTGTTTCCAGAAAGCGGATTCTGGTCAACCAGTTCTCCCCCAGGGAGGCGCAGGATATTTACGCCACACTCTGTCGCTGTCAAATCGCGCCACTTGTAGACGCCATCATCGATGACCGGGAACGGTTCTCCTACTGTGAGGACGCGATTAATCCCGCCCTTGCAGAATTTGTCGCTGCGCGCAAACATGACGGACGCGACAATCCATTAAAGAATACCTCTGCTATTTTAAAGGGAGAGGTCTTTTATTTTACCTGCATTGGGGAAGAACAAAAGCTACGGACGGCCTATGAAGCACTAAAGGATACCTACAACTGTATCTTCCAGTTTGACATCTACTCCCACGAGCCCTGGCTTGAGGTGATGCCGCACACAGCGACCAAATCCCATGCCATTTTGCAGTTAAAGGAACGGTATAAATGTGACAGGGTTGTCGTTTTTGGCGACGGCGCAAACGATATCCCCATGTTTGAAATTGCAGATGAAGGTTATGCGATGGCAAATGCCATTGACGCGCTGAAAAAAACCGCAACCGCCGTTATCGAAAGCAATGAAGATGATGGTGTGACAAAATGGATTTTAGAACATGTGTTTGCAAAATAATCTGTTTTAACATAATTTTGTACGTAAAAAGGGGCTAACGGGAAATACGACTGCTTATCCAATATATTGTTCCAACTCTTTGAGAATACAACAATAAGTTGAAGATAAACCGCATTTCCCGCCAGCCCTTTTGTATCTTCGCCTATTCCTGCGCTTCCGGTTCCGCCCCGGCAAATAATCCTGACGAAGTTGTTGACGACATGGTACACCTTCCATCGAACGCGGCCCCCTCGTCAATGACAAGCGAACCCGCTGTAATATTTCCCGCAACCTTTCCGGTGGAAAGTAGCTCAAGTTTCCCTTGTACGACAATATCGCCGTCTACCCTCCCCGAAATGATGACACTCTGCGCAGAAATATTCCCTTTAACCTGTCCGTCCACGCTTAGGATCAGTTTCTTCTCACAGGTGCAGTTTCCATTAATCACACCATCAATACGGATTGTCTCCGCCGAGGTCAGGTCCCCGTCGAAAGTCGTCTCCCTGCCAATGAGTGTACTGACCTTCTCCCGCCCGTCATCGCCATACGCGGCATTCTTATTCTTTCCCAACATGATATCCTCCTGTTTTTACCTGCGCACCAGCCCTCCTGATGCTGTTTCCATATTATCCCCTTATCCTTTGGCTTCCAACACCAGCAGCGGATCAATCATCTGCCCGTCATATATGACCTGGTAGTCAAACTGTGTATCGTTTCCGTTAATGACGATCAGTGTATCACGGCTCTGCACCTGCTGCCCTGCCGTCACCTGCACTTGTGCTTCCTGTTGACACATATAGCGCGACAGATAACCATTTCCGTGGTCCACTTCTATAATAACCGGATATGTATTATCAGAACCGACCGATGTGACTGTTCCGTCTCCAGCTGCGGTAATGCTGTCCTCCAACTGTGCACTGATTGAGATATACGGATGTTCCTCCGAGTAGGGCTCCTTCAAAAGCCCCCCTGCCGTACAAGGATACTGGCTTGGAATCGCTGTATCCTTTGGCGGCGCCTCCTCCTCCTGGGTACTCTCCGGGGTCTCCGCCATCTGCGCGCGCACAATCTCGGCTTGCCTGTATAGCTCATTTTCCTCCGCAAGCGCTGCATTCTGGGCGCTTAAAGTCTCTTTTTCGCTCTCGAGCTCCTTCACCTGCTGCTCGCTCGCCGTCAGTTTGCGCCGCAGTTCAGATTCATTCCTGTAATGCGCACCAGAGCGATATATCGTCCACGCAAAGGTTGCGCAGACTAGCAGCATCAGAGCAATTACCAGCCGCAGCGTCCTAAGTGAGAGAAAAAAATGTCTGGTATCCTTTCCTGTGTTGGAGACAAGAAGAAGGGAAAAAGATTCCTTGCGCCTGTGTTTTTGCTGTTTCATAAAAATCTCCATTCTACAGTAACCATAACTTTCCTAACCCGTTGTAACGCCCTAAAAACACCTCATCCTGCCAAAAAGAACATTCTATGCAATAAATCAAGCATTCTATACCGAACTATTACAACTATGTTACAATTCTATCACAAATCTGCAAAATGTCAAACCTTAGATGCACTTTTCTACGACTTTCTCTTTTTTTCCTTACTTTTTTGCCCGGCCTGCCCTCTCCAGCATTCTTTTCACATAGATTCCCGTGTAAGAGTTCGGACACTTTGCTATGTGCTCCGGCGTGCCCTCGGCAATCACCGTACCGCCGCCGTCGCCTCCCTCCGGCCCGATGTCTATGATATAGTCTGCGGTCTTGATCACATCAAGATTGTGCTCAATGACAATCACGGTGTTACCGCCCTCCGCAAGGCGCTGCAGGATCTCGACAAGCTTGTGGACGTCGGCGAAATGAAGCCCTGTTGTCGGCTCGTCCAGTATATAGATTGTCTTGCCTGTACTCCTGCGGCTTAGCTCGGTCGCAAGCTTGATGCGCTGCGCCTCACCGCCGGACAGCGTCGTGGATGGTTGTCCTAGTCTTATATAAGACAGCCCAACATCATAAAGTGTCTCGATCTTTCTCCTGATAGAAGGAACAGACTCAAAGAATGTCATCGCCTCCTCAACAGTCATGTCCAGCACATCGTAGATGCTCTTACCTTTATACTTGACATCAAGCGTCTCCCTGTTGTAACGCTTTCCCTGGCAGACCTCGCACGGCACATACACATCCGGCAGGAAATGCATCTCGATCTTGATGATGCCGTCACCGCCGCACGCCTCGCACCGCCCGCCTTTGACATTAAAGCTAAAACGCCCTTTGCTGTAACCTTTCGCCTTCGCGTCAACCGTCGAGGCAAACAGATCCCGGATCTGGTCAAACACGCCTGTGTAGGTTGCCGGGTTCGACCGCGGCGTCCTGCCAATCGGTGACTGGTCGATGGCGATTACCTTGTCGAGCTGTTCCACCCCTTCTATCTTCTTGAACTTACCCGGTATCGTGCGCGCCCTGTTCAGCTTCTTTGCCAGATATTTGTACAGGATCTCATTGACCAGGGAGGACTTCCCGGAGCCTGATACGCCTGTCACACAGGTGAACACGCCGAGCGGGAACTTTACGTCAATGTTTTTAAGATTGTTCTCCGCCGCACCTCTTACCGTGAGCCAGCCCGTCGGCTTTCTTCGGCTATCCGGCACCGGGATCTGTATTTTCCCGCTCAGATACTGTCCCGTGATGGATTCGGGCACCTGCATGATCTCCTGCGCCGTCCCCTGCGCGATTACCTCTCCCCCGTGCTCTCCCGCGCCGGGGCCTATATCGATCACATGGTCCGCCGCGAGCATGGTGTCCTCATCGTGCTCCACAACAAGAAGCGTATTGCCAAGTCCCTGCAGGTTGCGCAGGGCTGCCAGCAGCTTGTCATTGTCCCTCTGGTGCAGGCCGATGCTCGGCTCATCCAATATATAGCACACGCCGACCAGACCGGAGCCGATCTGCGTTGCCAGCCGGATACGCTGCGCCTCTCCGCCCGACAGGGAGGCCGTCCCTCTCGAAAGGCACAGATATTCCAACCCGACACTTGCAAGGAAGCCCACGCGCGCGCGAATCTCCTTTAAGATGCGCTTTCCAATCAGCTGCTGTTGTTTCGTCAGCTCCATCGTGTCCAGAAAACTGTACAGGTTCGTGATTGACATGGAGGTAATCTCATAGATATTCTTATCGCAGACCGTCACCGCGAGGGAGGTCTTTTTCAGACGCCTTCCGCCGCACTCCTTGCAGGGCGTGATGCGCATAAACGTCTCGTACTCCTGTTTGATTCCCTCGGACGAAGTCTCCCGGTATCTGCGCTCCACATTTTTGAGCAGTCCCTCGAATGCCACAGGGTAAGTCCCCTCCCCGCGCTGTCCCTTGTAATAGACGGTCACTTCCTTGCCGTTTGTCCCGTTCACCAACACGTCCTTAACACGGTCCGTCAGCTCCTCAAACGGCGTGTCAAGGGAAAAGTCATACGCTTTGGCCAGCGCCTGCAGGATCGCGTTCGTAAAGCTTCCCTTGTCCGCACACGACTGCCAGCCCATGACGGTGATCGCCCCCTGGTTGATGCTGAGGCTCTTGTCCGGTATGATCAGGTCAATGTCAAACTCCATCTTGTATCCAAGTCCGAAGCATTCCGGGCAGGCGCCGAACGGATTGTTGAACGAAAAGCTCCTTGGCTCCACCTCGTCAATGCTGATATTGCAGTCCGGGCAGGCAAAGCTGTCAGAGAAATTCATCATCTCGCCGTCGATCACATCCACCATCAGCAGCCCGTCAGAAAGCGCCATGACATTCTCGATGGAGTCGGTCAGTCTCCTCTCGATGCCCTCCTTCACCGCAAGCCTGTCCACTATAATCTCGATATTGTGCTTAATATTTTTCTCCAGCTTGATTTCCTCGGACAGATCATACAGATTCCCGTCGATGCGGACACGCACATAGCCGCTTTTCTTTGCCCGGTCAAGCACTTTTGCATGCTCGCCCTTCCTGCCGCGCACCACCGGCGCAAGCAGCTGGAGCTTCGTGCCCTGTGGCAGATCCATGATCTGGTCAACCATCTGGTCGATCGTCTGGCGCTTGATCTCCCGGCCGCAGTTCGGGCAGTGCGGTATCCCGATGCGCGCGTACAGCAGCCTGAAATAATCGTAGATCTCCGTCACAGTGCCGACCGTAGAGCGCGGGTTTCGGTTTGTGGACTTCTGGTCGATCGAGATTGCCGGGGACAGGCCGTCTATGCGCTCCACATTTGGTTTTTCCATCTGTCCTAAAAACTGTCTGGCATAGGAGGACAGCGACTCCATATACCGCCGCTGCCCCTCCGCATAGATCGTGTCAAATGCCAGGGAGGACTTCCCGGAACCAGACAGTCCCGTCAGCACGACAAATTTGTTTCTGGGAATATCAAGGTCGATATTTTTCAGATTGTGCTCATTTGCGCCGCGAATCTTGATCACTTCTCCCTTAGGAAGCATTTTCAGTTGTTCTCTGTCCATTTTTATCATACCTTTCCACAAATCAATATCACTATTTTATGATTTTCTTCCAAATATCAATTCCGTATTTTTGTCAACATATACTACAGCCCGCCTGTCATCTCTTGCAGCTGTTTTTTGAGTTCCATCATCTTGTCGCGCAGCTCCATCGCCGCCTCAAAGTTCAGGTCCGCCGCCGCCTTGCGCATATTTTTCTCAACGGTGTCAATCAGCTTTTTCAGTTCCTTCTCATTCATGGACTCCGGATCTTTTGCAAACTTCTGTTCTTCTTTCGCCACGGCTTTCGAGATGCTGATTAAATCCCGCACGGCCTTCTTGATCGTCTGCGGCGTGATGCCGTGCTCCTCGTTATATTTCTGCTGGATCGCGCGCCTTCTCGCCGTCTCGTCCAGCGTCACCTGCATCGAGTCGGTGATCGTGTCCGCGTACATCACGACATGCCCCTGCGCATTTCTCGCGGCGCGGCCGACAGTCTGGATCAGGGAGGTTGCCGAGCGCAGAAAGCCCTCCTTGTCCGCGTCGAGAACGGCCACAAGCGATATCTCCGGAATGTCAAGCCCCTCGCGCAGCAGGTTGATGCCCACAAGCACATCGAACACATCCAGACGCATGTCGCGAATAATCTGGGCGCGCTCGAGCGTGTCGATGTCCGAGTGCAGATATTTCACGCGGACACCCACCTCAGACATGTACTTGGTCAGGTCCTCCGCCATGCGCTTGGTCAGCGTCGTCACCAGCACTTTGTTGTGCTTTGCCGTCTCCGCGTTAATCCTGGCAATCAGATCGTCAATCTGTCCCTCCACAGGATGAATCTCAATCTCCGGGTCGAGCAGCCCCGTCGGCCTGATGATCTGCTCCGCGCGCAGCAGCTCGTGCTGTCTCTCGTATTCGTTGGGTGTCGCGGACACAAAGAGCATCTGGTCGATCTTTTCCTCAAACTCCTCGAACCGCAGCGGCCTGTTGTCCAGCGCTGACGGAAGCCGGAAGCCGTACTCCACCAGCGTGTTCTTCCGCGAGCGGTCGCCCGCATACATCCCGCGGATCTGCGGGATCGTCATGTGTGACTCGTCTATGATAATAAGGAAGTCCTCCGTGAAGAAGTCCATCAGGCAGTACGGCGGCTCCCCCTCCTTTGTCCCGTTCAGATGCCTTGAGTAGTTCTCGATCCCCGAGCAGAATCCTGTCTCCCGAAGCATCTCGAGATCAAAGTTCGTCCGCTCCGAGATCCGCTGCGCCTCCAAAAGCTTGTCCTCACTCTTGAAATAGCGCACGCGCTCCTTCATCTCCGCCTCGATGGCGTCGCACGCCTTGGCAATCCGCTCAGGTGCCACGACATAGTGCGATGCCGGAAAGATCGTGGTGTGCTCAAGCATGGCATTGACCTTGTTCGTGACCGGATCAACCTCTGCAATACGGTCAATCTCATCACCGAAGAACTCTACCCGAATCCAGTAATCACCGCCCTGCGCCGGGTGGATGTCAACCACATCGCCGTGCACACGGAAACGCCCCCTGTCAAGCTCCATGTCATTGCGGTCGTACTGCATCTCGATCAGCGCGCGGATTACCTCATCCCGGTCCTTTGTCATGCCCGGACGCAGGGAAAGCATCATTCCCTGATACTCGTCGGGACTTCCCAGACCATAGATGCACGACACACTGGCGACCACCACCACATCCCTGCGCTCCGTCAGGGACGCCGTCGCGGACAGCCGCAGTTTGTCGATCTCGTCATTTACAGCAGAGTCCTTTGCAATATACGTATCTGACGACGGAATATAGGCCTCCGGCTGGTAGTAATCGTAGTAGGACACAAAATATTCTACCGCGTTACTCGGAAAATACTCTTTGAACTCACCATAGAGCTGTGCCGCTAATGTCTTATTGTGCGCTATTACCAAAGTTGGCTTGTTAAGCTGTGCGATCACATTCGCCATGGTAAAGGTCTTCCCGGAACCCGTAACCCCCAGTAAAGTCTGGAATTGGTTGCCTTCCTGAAACCCTTTGACCAGGGCTTCTATGGCCTGGGGCTGGTCGCCGGTGGGCTTGTATTCGCTGTGAAGTTCGAACATTTTTTGTGCAGTTTGCACAAATACCACCTCCAAAATTCATAGTAAAAAAAGATGCGTATATGCCACAAATTCGTCAAGGAACTTTTCATTTTCGTCATGGCATTTGCTCAAATCGAAGGAAAAAAAGTCCTTGACGAATTCCGTTCACAATTTGCTGTTTTTGCAACTCAGCACACCTCCGTAATTCTATACGGACGTGGCAGCACTAAAGAACTTTTTTATCTTACCACAAATCGTTAAATTTGTATAGATGTGAAATTGAACTTTTGTTCTTTTTGTTCTTTCTATCACCCTGCGTCTGGAAGAAATTCCGTTACATCTGCTACAATCTCCAGCAGTTCCTTTTTAAAGATTTCTATTTCTTCCAGGTTTGGCAATACTTCTTTCATGTATTCCTCAATCTCCGGCACCCCATCCGCTATAATCCCTCTGTTATCCGCATAAACATCCATTGTTATGATTTCTTTGGCATGCCCCATGAGCTTTGATACTGCCTTTGGGTTAAATGACTCTTTCAGCAGGAGTGTACAGTACGTGCTGCGCAGGTCATGCCAGCGGATGTCCGGTAAGCCATTTTCAGCAAGAAGCTGTTTATAGTACCTGCAATGGAACCCTTTGCTCCTTGCCCTGCCAAAGGTGGAACAACAGATATAGCCCAAATCCTGAAACTCTCTCTTTCTGCGGCTTTTGTTTTTCTCATACACCTGCCGTTCCTTTAAGATTGCCTCAAAGACATAATCAGGAATCGGAATCTCTCTGTAACTGGATTTTGTCTTTAATCCTACTTCCTGTTTCGTAAAAGTTTTCGGGGCAAAGTCTTCTTTTACTGCGTTATGTACTTTCCCCAGCTGACGTTCCACTTTTAAGGTATGGTTGATATAATCTACATCAGAATATTTTACCCCATTGATTTCGGACCTGCGGAGTCCCATAAGCACATTCAACAGCACCTGCATATGGATTGGAGTATCTTTGCTCTTTTCCAGCAGAACCTGGATCTGCTCCATAGTCAGTGTTTTCTGTGTATCAATATTCCGGGTTCTGAAGCCTGATTTCTGCTGCGGCTTTTCTGCTTTGGGAAGCCCTATCCCGTCCACCGGACTGTTTGGAATCACTTTGATTGTTACCGCATAACGAAAAGAGACATTCAT
>CAJUQZ010000070.1 GCA_910588755.1 uncultured Lachnospiraceae bacterium
AAAGTATATCAGATTTTGGCTGCTTTGTCCAAAAGACTAATTGAAGTTTTGTATTTTTTCAGTAGCAATTCTCCCAAGTATATGGTACACTACAAAGTGATGCATTATAGTTTACGAAATGAGGAGGACACGCATTGGATAGAGATACCACAAGGGAGAATATTATAGAGCTAAAGCATATTAGCCGTACTTTTGAGGACGGCTTTCGTGTGGTTGACGATTTCAACCTTACAGTGCAGAGAGGTGAGTTTGTCACATTTCTGGGGCCCTCTGGCTGCGGAAAGACAACGACGCTGCGCATGATAGCGGGATTTGATAAGCCTACAGAGGGCGAGCTGTTGCTAAACGGGGAGGATATACGGGATCTGCCGCCCAACAAACGTCCCATCAATACTGTCTTTCAGAGATATGCACTGTTTCCGCACTTAAATGTATTTGAGAATGTTGCCTTTGGGTTGAAATTAAAGAAACTGCCCAAGGCGGAAATTGTGAAAAAGGTCAAAAAGGCGCTCGAGATGGTGGATCTCGAGGATTTTGAGGACAGGGGCATTCAGACACTCTCAGGGGGCCAACAACAGCGCATCGCCATAGCGCGGGCGATTGTCAATGAACCGGAGATTCTGCTCTTAGATGAACCGCTGGGCGCGCTGGACTTAAAGATGCGTAAGGAGATGCAGCTTGAGCTGAAGGGAATGCATGAGAAGCTGGGAATCACGTTTATCTATGTGACGCATGACCAGGAGGAAGCACTCACTATGTCAGACAAGATTGTCGTGATGTCGGAGGGAAAGATCCAGCAGATCGGCACGCCGGAGGATATCTACAATGAGCCGCGCAACGCTTTTGTGGCAGATTTTATCGGAGAGAGTAATATTTTTGGTGGTATTATGACAGATAAGTACAAGGTGCGGTTTTGCGGGGCGGAATTTGCGTGTGTGGACGATGTGGAGCGTGGAACTATGATTGATGCTGTGGTGCGGCCAGAAGATGTGGTGATTACAGCACCAGAGCAGGGAATTATCCGTGGAACCGTGACTTCCGTCATATTTAAGGGTGTGCACTATGAGATAACAGTACAGTCCGGCAAGAACGAGATTGTGATACAGTCAACCAGAAGGGCGGAGCCAAATGCGCTGGTGGGGCTGTATATCGAGCCGGAGGGGATTCATATTATGCTGGCGGAGAACACCATCAACCGCATCGAATCCGGGTTGGACAAGGAATACCGATTGTCATTTCTGGGCGGAATGCTCGACTGTGACCTGACGCAGCTGATACAGGGCTCCTCGTATAACCCTGACGGTGCGCTTGTGGATGCGCATGGCGATGTGATTGAGCCAGACCGCATCAAGGTGATTGTGTCTGTCAATCCCGATGATATTACGATGAGCGATGACAAGGAGGCCGGAATTATCAGGGGGAATATCATCAATTTGATTTACAAGGGCGACCACTATAGCTATGTGGTGCGGACAGAGGAGGATGAGGACTTTATCGTGTCTGACGAGTACCTCTGGAATATGGATGATTATGTAAGTCTGCTGATACCAAAAGACAAATTTCATTATACTATCAAAAAATAATACTGCTGTAAAGCAGGTGGGGGGAGAGGCAAATGAAGCAGTTTCGCTTTCAGCGGTCACAGCTGTGCATACCGTATGGTCTTTTTCTGGTATGTTTTGTGCTGGCGCCTTTGATTGTTATTATATATTATGCTTTCACGAACGGGGAGGGGCAGCCAACCCTCGAGAACCTGACTGGCTTTTTTTCAAGCCCAAATACGATAGGAACGCTAGCATACAGCCTGGGTATTGCGATTGCGACCACCTGCGCCTGTCTGATGCTGGCGTATCCGGTCGCGTACATTCTGGCAAGGAGCAGGATGAAGCACAGATCTGTGGTGCTTATGGTCTTTGTCATGCCGATGTGGATTAATTTTACACTAAGGATTACAGCGCTGAAGGAAATCTTAACTATGCTCGAGGGCAATCTTGCCTTCCATCCTTTTGTGAATACGTTGATTGGCATGACATATGATTTCCTTCCGTTTATGATTCTTCCAATCTATACGACGCTGCTAAAGCTAGACGGGAGTCTTTTGGAGGCGGCGCAGGACCTGGGGGCGGACGCGGTCCATACGTTTCTCAAAGTGACGCTGCCGCTGTCAGTCCCTGGGATTATAAGCGGTATTGTGATGGTCTTTTTGCCGTCCATGACCAACTATGTGGTGCTTGACATGCTCTACAACAGCACATACATCATGGGAAGCCTGATCGGGGCTTATTTCAGTGCCTATGACTGGCACAATGGTTCGATGATTGCGCTAGTTCTGCTGGTGATCATTTTAGTGTTTACGCTGTTTACGAACCGTTATGCGGACCAGGATGCGGGCAGCAGCAGAGGAGGTGTGCTGGGGTGATGAAGCGTTTTTTGGGCAGGGCCTTTCTGGTGCTGATGGTGATTCTTATGTATTTGCCAATCCTAGTGTTGGCAGTGTACAGCTTTACGGATTCTGCAAATATTGGAGTGATACATGGCTTTTCACTGAAAAATTACGAGACACTGTTTACGAAACCGGATCTTAGAGCGATGATTATAGGAACAATAGTTCTTGCTGTCGGTTCAGCCTTTGTCTCGACGATACTAGGAACGTTTGGTGCTGTGGGTGTTTTTTATTCAGGGCGATTTGGCAATGCGGTTGTAGGGGCGCTCAACCAGGTTCCTGTAGTAAATGCTGAAGTGGTGACAGCGTTTTCGCTGTGTATTCTTCTGATTGGGGTGTGCGGCGTGGATAAGGGTAGCTTTATCTCACTGCTGATTGGACATGTGGTGCTAGAGGCGCCTTTTGTGTACCTGTCTGTTGTGCCTAAGCTAAAACAGATGGATAACAGTCTGTATGAGGCAGCACTCGACTTGGGAGCGTCCCCAGCAATGGCGCTAAGGCGTGTGGTGTTTCCGCAGATTTTTCCAGGTGTGGTCTCGGGCTTTGCCCTGGCTGTCACGCTGTCCCTTGACGACTATTTCATCACAAGTTACACAAAGCCTGCAACTTTTGACACCATCAGCACATATGTGGTCAATGCGACAAGGGGGTCCCAGACAGAAATCAAGACAGCACTGTGGGCACTCTCTACGATTATATTTGTGGTCGTGGTGCTAATGGTGACGTTGATGAATATGAGTGGAAATAAAAATGACAAATTGGACAAGAATGGAAAAAGGGCAGGTGCGGAAGATGGCAAGAAAAGGTAACTGTGCAGCACTTGCTGTGCTGGGAGTGTCTGCAGCGTGCTTTAGCTTTGGAGGAGCAGTGTACGCAAAGGGAGAGCCCATCACATTGCGCGTGTGCAGCTGGGAGGAGTATATCGACCTGGGTGAATGGGATGCGGATGAAGCGATTGCACTCGATAACGGTACTGTGATTTACGGGGAGAGGCCGCTTTATGAAGAGTTTGAGGACTGGTATAGGGAAACCTATGGCAGGGAGGTGCGGGTAGAGTATTCCTGCTTTGGGACGAACGAGGATCTGTACAACCAGTTAAATATGGGTGATACCTATGATTTGGTATGCCCTTCAGAATATATGATTATGAAGCTGATGGCAGAGGAGAAGCTTGTAGCATACTCGGACAGCTTTTATGATACGAAGGATGCCAATAATTATTATATCAGAAATGTATCTCCTTTTATTCAGGAGACACTGGTGTCCAATGAGATTGGCGGCGAGAACTGGAGCAAGTATGCTGCCGGATATATGTGGGGAATTACAGGTGTTTTGTACAATCCAGAACTGGTGAGCGAGGAGGAAGCCTCAACGTGGAAAATCTTTGGCAATCCGAAGTTTTACAGGCAAATTACATTGAAGGACAATGTGCGGGACTCCTATTTTGCTGCGCTTGGGATTCTAAAGGCAGATGAGCTGACAGACGAAAACCTGCTTCGGTCGCAGGATTACCATGATCAGCTTGCTGACATGATGAACGATGTGCGCCCGGAGACAATTGCAGAGGCACAAAAGCTCCTAGACGAGCTCATGGGCAATGTGTATTCCCTAGAGACAGACAGCGGGAAGGCGGATATGATAACTGGTAAGATTGTGGCGAATTACCAGTGGTCTGGCGACGCGGTCTATGCGATGGACCAGGCGGACGAGGAGGGCTTTGAGCTGCGGTTTGCGGTGCCTAGAGAGAGTACAAATCTCTGGTTTGACGGCTGGGTGATGTTAAAGAGCGGTATTGACGGCAATAAAGACCGGCAGCATGCGGCGGAGGCATTTGTTAATTTTGTGTCAAGGACGGACAACGCCGTCAGGAATATGTACTATATCGGTTATACTTCATCGATTGCAGGAAACGAGGAGGATGATACCATCTACTCGTACCTGGACTGGTGTTACGGCGCTGGTGAGGAGGATACGGATATCATGGATTATCCGGTGGGATATTTTTTCAGCGGGGACAACAGCGATCAGCGCTATATACTGCGGTCAACGGCCAGCCAGCTGGGCCGGCAGCTCTACAGCCAGTATCCGCCGCAGGAGGTTATGGACAGGACCGCAGTCATGCGATATTTTGACGCGGATGCAAACCGGGCGATCAACCAGATGTGGATTAATGTCCGCTGCTTTGACATTGCCGATGTTCCGACAGGTGTCTGGCTGGCGCTGCTTTTCGGGCTTTTGGCGCTGGTCTGGATAGGGTATAGAAGGAGTAAAAGGAGATAGAAAAGTTATGTCAAATTTTGATCAGGGTAAAATCAGGAATTTCTGTATCGTGGCACATATTGATCATGGGAAGTCCACGCTTGCAGACAGGATTATAGAGAGGACAGGGCTTTTGACAAGCCGTGAGATGCAGGATCAGATCCTTGACAATATGGAGCTGGAACGAGAGCGAGGTATTACGATCAAGGCCCAGACAGTCCGCACAGTATACAAAGCGCAGGACGGAAATGAATATATTTTCAACCTGATTGATACACCGGGACATGTTGATTTTAATTATGAAGTCAGTCGCTCGCTCGCCGCATGTGACGGGGCTATTCTTGTTGTGGACGCGGCGCAGGGTATCGAGGCGCAGACACTTGCAAATGTGTATCTGGCACTTGATCATGACCTCGACGTGTTTCCAGTGATCAATAAGATTGACCTTCCAAGTGCCCGTCCGGATTGGGTAAAAAATGAGATTGAGGATGTCATCGGGATTGAGGCTCAGGATGCACCGCTGATATCAGCGAAAAACGGTATTGGTATCGATGATGTACTCGAGGCGGGCATTCAGAAGATACCGGCACCCGGCGGTAGTGCGGACAATCCGCTGCAAGCGCTGATCTTTGACTCGGTCTATGATTCCTATAAGGGTGTTATCGTATTTTGCCGCATTAAGGAGGGAAGGGTTTCTAGGGGAACAAAGATTCAGATGATGGCATCTGGAGCATCCTTTGATGTGGTGGAAGTTGGCTATTTCGGAGCAGGGCAGTTCATTCCCTGTGACGAACTGTCAGCCGGGATGGTAGGCTATCTGACAGCGTCCATCAAAAATGTAAAGGATACTGCAGTCGGGGACACTGTCACCGACGCTGCAAATCCCTGCGCAGAACCGCTCCCGGGGTATAAAAAAGTACAGTCTATGGTGTACTGCGGTCTCTATCCTGCGGATGGGGCAAAGTACCCGGACTTAAGGGATGCGCTGGAAAAGCTGCAGTTAAATGATGCATCGCTGTTCTATGAGCCGGAGACATCTGTGGCGCTGGGATTTGGCTTTCGCTGTGGATTCCTGGGGCTTTTGCATCTTGAGATCATTCAGGAGCGGCTAGAGCGCGAGTACAATCTGGATCTCGTGACAACAGCGCCGGGAGTTGTCTACAGAGTACACAAAACAAATGGTGATACCATTGAGCTGACCAATCCCTCCAACCTGCCCGACCCGTCAGAGATTGACTATATGGAGGAGCCGATTGTCAGTGCCGAAATTATGGTGACGACAGAGTTTATCGGTTCGATAATGGAGCTTTGTCAGGAGAGGCGTGGGCGCTATCTTGGCATGGATTATGTTGAGGAAACGCGCGCCCTGTTAAAATATGAGCTTCCATTAAACGAGATTATCTATGACTTTTTTGATGCGCTCAAATCGCGCTCTCGGGGGTATGCTTCATTTGATTACGACATTAAGGGCTATGAGCAGTCTGAACTTGTCAAGCTTGATATTTTGATTAACCGAGAAGAAGTAGACGCACTGTCCTTTATCGTGCACAGAGATTCCGCGTATAACAGGGGACGGCGGATGTGCGAGAAACTAAAGGATGAGATTCCACGGCATCTGTTTGAGATACCCATACAGGCTGCTGTCGGCGGTAAAATTATCGCGCGGGAGACTGTGAAGGCAATGCGAAAAGATGTTCTTGCAAAGTGCTACGGCGGGGATATCACGCGCAAGAAAAAGCTTCTCGAGAAGCAGAAGGAGGGCAAGAAGCGTATGCGGCAGGTCGGAAGTGTGGAGATACCACAGAAGGCGTTTATGTCTGTGTTGAAGCTTGACGATTCAAAATAAAGGAATCAGAACAAAAAGCTTAAAATGAGAATTGAAAGCATGATAAATGTCACAAAAATATAGACAAAAAAGCGTGCTATGATGTATACTTTTATTAAAATATGTATGAAAAAGTAAAAGGAGTACAAAAAGATGGAAAATGCATTTAACACGCCAGCACAGGTGCTGGAAGCGAATATGAAGGCCGGGGAGGGCAAGGTAGTGCTCCCCTTGTTAAAGTGCATCCTGCTGGGGATCATGGCAGGCGCATTTATTGCATTTGGCGGGGCATCGAGCAACGCCGCGGTGCACAACATTGCCAACCAGGGATTATCCAAGACGCTCGCGGGGTGTATTTTCCCGGTAGGGCTTATGATGATCGTGTTTGTCGGCGGGGAACTGTTTACAGGGGACTGTCTGATGATTGCAGGGGTGGTGGACAGGCGGTTTCATGCGTTTGCAATGATTAAGACACTTGTCGTTGTATTTTTCAGCAATATGGCAGGGGCGGTGTTGATTGCAGCGCTGGTATATTTCAGTGGTCTTTTGGATTACACAGGTGGGGCGCTGGGGGCTTTTACGATCAAGGTAGCGTATGGAAAGGTGACAATCGCGCCATTTAGGGCAATCTGTTCCGGGATTCTGTGCAATATTCTTGTATGTATGGCTGTGTTGATGGCAACCGCAGCAAAGGACATTGCAGGCAAGGTGTGGGCGATCTTCTTCCCGATTGCAGCGTTTGTCATTGGCGGCTGGGAGCACTGTGTGGCAAATATGTTTTATATTCCGGCGGGCATCATAGCCAGCACAAACAGTACATATGTGGCAAAGGCGCAGGAGCTGTACGGCATCACAGCAGACCAGATTAGCGCGAACTTGAATATCGGTGGTTTTGTGTCCAACCTGCTGCCGGTCACGCTTGGCAATATCCTTGGCGGTATGGTGTTTATCGCACTTCCGCTATATGCAATCCACAAGAGCAGGCTGGTTAATAAGACCAAATAGTCCAGGTAAAATAGAGGAACAGAAAAAATAAATGATAATACAGTGCACATGTGCATAAATGAGTCGGGCGGGGATAACCTGCTCGATTTGCTATGCGTAGACTGTGCAGGGGAAATTTTTGAGGAGAGATTAAAAATGAATGATAAGCTGACAAGAAATGATATCAAAAAGATGGAGGAGGAGATTGAACACAGAAAGCTCGTGGTGCGCAAGGAGGCGTTAGAGGCCGTCAAGGAGGCGCGCGCACAAGGCGATCTGAGTGAGAACTTTGAGTACTATGCGGCCAAAAAGTTTAAGAATCAGAATGAGAGCCGGATCCGTTATCTGGAGAGAATGATTAAAACGGCACAGATTATAGAGGACGATGCCAAAGAGGACGAGATCGGACTAAACAAGACCGTGGAGGTAGAGTTTGTGGAGGACGGTACTATCGAGACGTACCGATTGGTGACGACGGTGCGGAACAATCCGTTGCAGGGACTTATCAGCATCGAATCCCCGATTGGAAAAGCGCTCGCAGGCCATAAGTGCGGCGATACCGTGCATGTACAGGTAAACAACGATTTTGGGTATGATGTGGTGGTAAAGTCCGTAGAGAATACGCCTGATGATGATTCGATTGCGCTTCGGAAATTCTGACGGGATACAAAGAACATATGTTTTAAAAACGCGAAAATGTGAAAAAAATGTGAAGTGTCAAAAGAGTATTGACATATTTTTTTTCATAGGCTAAAATAAGTTAGCATACAAACAGTTCGAACACAAACAAATAAAACGAGACCAAAATCAGGATATGGGGAGGAGGTGTGTGCAGTATGTGTGAGGTGAACAGCTGCTGTGGAAATCTACCTGAACCAAATAAAATCGGCAAAATCATTCGGGAATTAAACAGTGCATTCAAAAAGAATTTTATTGCCTGTGGTACAGCGGCAGGGCTCGATGAGGTGACACTGATGCATGGCTGGATTATGGGATATCTCGCCCACAATCAGGACAAGGCAATTTACCAGAAGACAATTGAATCGGATTTTGGTATCAAGAGATCTACCGTGACAACAATCCTGCAGCTTATGGAGAAGAAGGGCTATATCCGGCGCGAAGCCGTGGAGGGGGACGCCCGGTTGAAACGAATCTTTCTGACAGAGCAGGGTAAGGAGACCGCGGCCAGGACAAAGACGATGATTGCGCAGATAGACAGCAGTGTGATAAGGGGAATCGGGGAGGAGGAGCTGGAGGTTTTCTGCGGAGTGGCACGAAAGCTCCTGTCAAACATGCATCAATAGCCAGGGAAATCCAGGGCTTTTATTGATAGATCAAAAGAACATGGAAATGGAGGTTATTTTTTATGCTAAAGGTATTAGGCGCACAAATCAAGGAATTTAAAAAAGATTCCATACTTACGCCTGTTTTCATGATCCTGGAAGTTATCATGGAAATGATCATTCCGCTGCTGATGGCATCAATCATTGATGACGGCGTGAATGCGGCAAACCTGAACCATATCTATAAGATTGGTGGTCTGATGATCGTGGTGGCGCTTGTCGGGTTGTGGGCAGGCCTTATGGGTGCAAAATACGGTGCGAGGGCATCGACGGGGTTTGCGAGGAATCTGAGGAAGGCGATGTTTGAGAATATCCAGACCTATTCTTTTGCAAACATTGACAAATATTCTACATCAAGCCTGATCACAAGGCTGACAACGGACGTGACTAATATACAGAATGCATTCCAGATGATACTGCGCATGGCGATGCGCGCGCCAGCATCCATGATCATCGCGATGGTCATGTCTTTTTCCATCAATGCGCGGCTTGCGAGCATTTATCTGGTGGCGGTTATATTCCTGGCGGTCTGCCTCTCCTTTATCATGCCAAGGGCAAACAAGTATTTCCGGCAGGTATTTGAAAAATACGATGACTTGAACGCAAGCGTGCAGGAAAACGTATCGGCGATACGTGTTGTAAAGGCCTATGTGCGCGAGGACTATGAGAAGGACAAATTTGCAAAGGCAAACCAGAATATTTACAACATGTTTTTGCGGGCAGAGAAACTGGTCGTTATCAATATGCCGTTAATGATGGTTACTGTGTATGGCTGTATCCTGCTGATCTCGTGGCTTGGCGCGAAGATGATCGTCGTAGGCGGGCTAACGACGGGTGGAATGATGAGCTTGCTTGCATACTGCATGAATATCCTGATGAGTCTCATGATGGTTTCGATGATCTTTGTCATGCTCTCCATGAGTTACGCCAGCGCAAAGCGTATCGCGGAGGTATTGACAGAGCAGACAGACATAAAGAATCCACAGAACCCTGTCATGGAGGTAAAGGACGGGAGCATACGGTTTAACAATGTGTCATTTGCTTACAATAAGGATAGCAAGCCTGTACTAAAGGACATCAATCTGGAGATTCATTCGGGTGAGACTATCGGTATCATCGGCGGCACAGGCAGCGCGAAATCGAGTCTGGTCAACCTGATCAGCCGTCTGTACGATGTGACTTCTGGTGAACTTATGGTCGGGGGACTTGATGTGCGCAAATATGACATGGAGACGCTTAGAAACCAGGTGGCGGTATCCGGGCATGTAAGCTTGCCTGTGCAGATGAGTTTATACAGAAAATGCCCGACAAATATAATACCTTTATCGAGCAGGGAGGCACGAATGTATCCGGCGGACAGAAGCAGAGGCTCTGTATCGCGAGGGCGCTGCTTAAAAAGCCAAAGATCCTGATACTCGATGACAGTACCAGCGCAGTGGACACCGCTACGGATGCCAGGATCAGGAGGGCATTTGCGGAGGAAATCCCAGATACGACAAAGCTGATTATCGCACAGCGGGTGAGCAGTGTACAGAACGCTGATCGCATCATCGTCATGGACAACGGTCTTGTAACCGCGTTTGGAACACATGACGAGCTTCTTGAAAATAGTCCGATCTACCGTGAGGTGTACGAATCCCAGACCGGTGGAAATGCGGACTTTGACCAGAATGGAGGTGACAACTAATGCCAGGACCAGGACATCACGCAAGGGGGCCAAGACCAAAGATTGAAAATCCGGGTAAGCTTTTCCGGAGACTGATGGGATATGTTCTCAAAAATTATACACCGCATGTAATCATCGTTGTCATATGTATCTTTATCGGGGTATTTGCCAATATTCAGGGTACCTTGTTTACGCAAACGCTGATTGACGAGTATATCCTGCCCCTGCTTGGAACGCAGAATCCAGATTTTTCAGGGCTTGCACACGCAATTTTACGAGTGGCAGGTTTTTATGCCATAGGTGTGCTTTCTTCCTATCTGTATAACAGAATCATGATCAATGTCAGCCAGGGCACGATGCGCAATATCAGAAATGATATGTTTAACAAGATGGAGGCGCTCCCGATCAAGTATTTTGACACGCACCCACACGGGGATATCATGTCGAGATACACCAACGATATCGACACACTAAGACAGATGATTAGCCAGAGTATGCCACAGTTTTTAAACAGCGCAATTACGATTGTCAGCGTCTTTGTCAGCATGATTATTTTGAGTGTGCCGCTCACAGTCACGACGCTGGTCATGGTTGCCCTCATGCTCTTTGTCACAAAGAAGGCGACAGGACTGTCAGGAAGGTATTTCGTGGCACAGCAGAAATCCATTGGTGCAGTGAACGGATTTGTCGAGGAGATGATGGAGGGGCAGAAGGTTGTCAAGGTATTTTGCCACGAGGAGGAGAGTATGGCGCGTTTCAATGAGCTCAACGAGGAGCTGTTTGAGAGCGCTTACAACGCAAACCAGTTTGGTAACATGCTTGGGCCAATCAATGCGCAGCTTGGAAATTTGAGCTACGTGGTCTGTGCCATCGTGGGCGGCATTCTGGCGCTTGGAAATATCGGTGGACTGACGCTTGGTGGGCTTGCAAGCTTTTTGACCTTCAATAAGAGCTTTAACATGCCAATCAATCAGGTCAGCCAGCAGTTTAACTCGGTTGTTATGGCGCTAGCCGGAGCGGACCGCATTTTCAGAATGCTCGACGAACAGCCAGAGACAGACGAGGGTTATGTATCGCTGGTCAACGCGGAGGAGATTGGCGGTGAGATTCGGGAGACAGACAGGCACACGGGTATGTGGGCGTGGAAGCATTATCATAAAGCGAGCGACACTACCACCTATCAGCGGCTTGAGGGCGGTGTTGTGTTTGACGATGTGGACTTTGGCTATACCGATGAAAAGATCGTGCTTCACAATATCAAGATGTTTGCAGAGCCGGGGCAAAAGATAGCGTTTGTAGGCTCCACCGGTGCAGGCAAGACGACAATCACCAATCTCATCAACCGTTTTTATGATATCCAGGACGGCAAGATACGCTATGACAACATCAATGTCAACAAGATCAAGAAGGCAGATCTGCGCCGCTCGCTTGGCATCGTACTGCAGGATACACATTTGTTTACGGCTACTGTGATGGAAAATATCCGCTATGGCAAGCTCGACGCCACGGACGAGGAGGTTATCGCGGCGGCAAAACTTGCCAATGCGCATGATTTTATTGAAAAACTTCCAGATGGCTACAATACACTGCTGACGGGTGACGGCGCAAACTTAAGCCAGGGACAGAGGCAGCTGCTTGCTATTGCGAGAGCGGCGATTGCAGATCCGCCGGCGTTGATTCTCGACGAGGCGACGAGCTCCATTGACACACGTACAGAGAAGATCGTGCAGGACGGTATGGATAAGCTGATGAAGGGCAGGACGACATTTGTCATTGCCCACAGGTTATCGACTGTCAAGAACAGTGACTGCATCATGGTACTCGAGCAGGGCCGGATTATAGAGCGCGGCACGCACGATGAACTGATCGCGGCGCAGGGCAAGTACTACCAGCTCTACACAGGAAACGCGATTGCAACAAACTGATGTTTTGAATTATAAACCAACAACTAGAAAACGGGCAGGGATCCAAAGAGGATTTTCCCTGCCCGTTTTGATCGCTTTTCTGAATGAATCGTGTCTGTCCGATTATGCTTCTATAACTGGAACTTTCCAGTCGCATCGTTTAGCCTGCCAACGATTCCATTGGCGTTTTGCAGGGAGGTGCTGACAGAGTCGGAGATCTGGACGACTTCTAGGACACGGTCTGCGATGTTTGCCGTTCCCTGGGCACTTTCCTGGGCGGCCTGTGCGATACCACTCAGGGAGTCAGAGATGTTGTTGATTGAGGCTAAGAGCTCCTCGGAGATCGCGCTAAAATCAGTGACGAGGGAATCGATCTCGCCGGCGTCCTCGTTGTAGTCGTTTGCGATGGTCTCAAACAGGTTGATGCTGTCCATGACCTCTGTGTCGATAAAGGATAGGAGGTGCTGTGCATCGTCTGCGAGAGTGCCTACAGAATTGTTGACCTGCTCTGTGACTTTCTGGATATTCTCAGTGCTGCTCTGTGATTGCTCTGCTAGCTTGCGGATCTCGTCGGCAACGACAGCAAAGCCTTTGCCGGCTTCGCCAGCCCTGGCGGCCTCGATGCTGGCATTGAGTGACAGCAGGTTGGTCTGCGCAGTGATCTCCATAATGGATTCCGCAAGCGTTGAGATTTCGGAGACAATCTTTACCTTAGAGAGCGCCTCCTGTAAGCTGTGCTCGATGGAGCTCTTCTGCTGCATGAGGCTGTTCTTGCTCTCGCCTGCGGAGCTCTTGGCGCTGACAGCTTTTTTGTGAATCAGGTCTGCACGCCCGGCACCTTCCTGTGCGCGCTCTGCGATATTTCTTGCCGCGTATTCAATCTCCTTTGTCATCTCGTTGATATTTCCGGCTGTGGCGGCGGTCACGTCCATAGACGCCGAAAGCTGTGTTGTGGTTGATGATACGTCCTCTACCTTTGTGTTCAAATGAGTCATGTTCTGTGAGATGCCGTTGACACTCTCTGTAGTCAGACTTGTCTCGTCCTTGACATCGTGGATCAGCCCTCCGATGTTGGTACGCATCTTTTCTAGAATGTTAGAGAGCACACCAAAATCATCCCGGCGGCGCAGCGTCTTTTCAGAAATCTTTACAGAGAAATCCCCACTCGACATACTCCGGAGGATTGCACCAACTTCGTTTAAGGGTCTTGTGATATTAAAGATGGTTCCGACAAGAAAAAGTACGATCAGGATGGCAAATAAAATGCAGACTGTGATGAAAAGCTGGATCTTCTGGTTCGTATATGCGTGCGCAGTCTCAGTGGATGCAGCAATCTGCGCATCAATGTTATCTATGTAATTTCCGGTGCCAACAACCCAGTCAAACGGCTCAAAGTACTCTGTGTACGCCCTCTTTGGCATGGGATCGGTCCCGCCCTCTTTGGGATATTGATAGTCACAAAAATAACCGTCCCCGGCTACCGCACCCTGTATGAAGTCCTTTACCATCGCAAAACCGTTCACGTCCTTGGTCTCCATACGATTGGTGCCCTCGGTGTCATTTCCAAGCAGGACGACATTTGTCCCATCGGACTGGTCGATCCAGAAGTACCCGTCAGAGCCATAGCGCAGTGCCCTGACCTTGTCCGCGGCAAGCTTCATGCCTTCTTCGCGGCTGTAAGTGCCTGCGTCGATATCCGCCTGGTAGGACGCAAGGAGTGTGATAACCTGTCCGACCTGCTGTCGGATGCTGTCATCGTAATCCCTGCGGATATTGTCCTCCTCCTCTTGCAGGATCCGCTCATCGATTGCCCTCATGCTGCTCACAGAAAATTCAATACTGAACAACATAAAGACGACAACCAAGACGCCAATAATGGTCATTTTCAGTTTAACACTCAGATTTTTCATAAATACATCTCTCCCTTCTGAATGTATTATAGCACTATAAATGAGTGTGGTAAAGCGTAAAATGTGTATTTTGCACAAATACAGCCCGAAAATATCCGAAAAACAATGCTATATGTCAAGATCTTTTTGGATAAAAATTGGTTAAAAAATAAAATTTTACGCGGATTTGTTGCTATATTTGGTCAAAACTGATAAGATGAATATAAGGAATGATAGATCATTTTTTATCCAATATTTACAAAGGATTTTATGAGAAGAATGGGGTGATGAATATGGCATTTTCGAAAGGAAAGCGAATTGAGGACGAGACAAGCAAACGGATTGTTGACCTTGCAGTCAATATTGGCTGCCGGGAGGGAGCGGACGCGCTGACTGTCACGAGGCTTTGCAGGGAGCTGAACTGTGACCGGAGAGTGATCTACAACCGGTTCCGTGATATTGACGAAATCAACATGATCGTGGCACAGCGGTGCAATGAGGAGCTGATGGCAAAAGCACGGGAGGCTGTGAACCCACAATTGTCATTTTATGACAGGCTTGCCGCGCTGCTTCGGGCCGCGTTTGCGTATATCTACGAAAAAAATGCACATTTTCAGCACTATACTGCGCTCTACAAAGTCACGGACGAAGGTGTGGAGAATGCGGTTCTTCAGGCGCTAACAGAGCTGATCCGAGAGGGAAAAAAGACAGGCGATGTGCGCGCAGAAACAGACAGCAATAAGGCCGCAGCGAATATCTGGATTATCACAACAGGAATCAGCGGCATGCTGGCGGCAAACACAAACTATAAATATCAGGATGGGCTGGATACGATGCTGTATGGTGTTGGAGCAGTTTTGGCGTATATGAAACCGTAGGGCCAGAGAGGGACAGCTTTCAGGCATGGGCTGTCTTTTTTCGCAGACAAGCAACATGAATAATATGAAGGAAACAGGAGGAAAGAACTATGGTGACTGTAAAGCTCGGAAATACGGGAATCATTGCAAACAAAAACGGATTTGGTGCGCTTCCGATCCAGCGCATTGACGTGGACAGTGCGGTAAAACTGATTCATATGGCACTCGACGGCGGTGTGAATTTCTTTGACACGGCGCGGGCGTACAGCGACAGTGAGAAGAAGCTTGGCATCGCGCTGGAAAACGTTGACCGGAGCAGGTATTATCTTGCGACAAAGACCGCGGCGAAGACCGGTGAGCAGGTTCTGGAGGATCTGGAGACATCGCTTGACTTGTTAAAGACAGACTTCATAGATATCTACCAGCTCCACTGCGCGCCGAAATGCTTCCGCCCGGGCGATGAGGACGGAGTCTATGACGCAGTTGCCAGGGCCAAGAAGGAAGGAAAAATCAGACATATCGGAATCACCGCCCATCTGCTGAATGTGGCGGAGGAGGCGATTGAAAGCGGCCTGTACGAGACGCTGCAGTTTCCGTTTGCGTACATTTCCTCCGAGAAGGAGATTGCGCTTGTGAGAAAGTGTGAGGAGGCGGGAATGGGGTTTCTTGGCATGAAGGGACTTGCGGGCGGCCTGCTCACAAACGCAAAGCTCTGCTACTGGTTTGCCTGCCAGCATGAGGCTGTGCTGCCGCTGTGGGGCGTACAGCGAACGTCCGAGCTGGCGGAGTTTTTGTCCTTTCAGGAGAACGCGCCCGAAATGGACGAGGAGATGCAGGCGGTATATGAGCGGGATTTAAAAGAGCTTGCAGGGGATTTCTGCCGCGGCTGTGGCTACTGTATGCCATGCCCAAAGGGAATCCAGATCAACAACTGCGCGCGGATTTCGCAGCTTTTGCGCCGTTCACCGTCGGCAAACTGGCTGGGCGAGGAGTGGCAGGCGCAGATGGCCAAGATCAAAGAATGCATCCACTGTGGGCAGTGTGCTTCCCGGTGTCCTTATGGACTCGACACGCCAAAGCTTTTAGAGAAGAATCTCGAGGATTATGAAAATGTGCTGGCGGGGAGAGTCTGTGTGAATGAATAATCAGGGATATTTATAAACGGATTGTTCAATAGACACACATATAGATGTATGCTATATTGGTTTCAGGAGCAGTTACTGAAGAAATGGCTTGAACAGATTGCATAGTAAATGGAAAGGAAAAGGTACAAATATGGAGTTTGCATCAGTTTATCACAGAACAGTTGACAATTACTGTTACATGCTTGACGAAAATCAGCTGATCATCAATCTCAAAACCGGATATGATGTCAAGGAAGTTAATATAGTTTATGGAGATCCGTTCGCAAACGGGATATTGGGCGGCGGCGAGGAGTGGACGGGTGAGAGAGCCAACATTCCTTTCAAGAAGCGCCTGAAGTACCAGCTCTGGTGGACGACGACGGTCAAACCGGCGTTTAAAAGATTAAAATATTACTTTGAGCTGGTGACAGAACATGAGCGCTGGTATTATTTCGAGGACGGATTTGTCAGTGAGGAACAGATGCAGATTAAGGGCAGAAGCAGGCAGTGCTTTACGATGCCGTGGATGAATCCCATCGATGTCAATAAAGTGCCGGAATGGGTGAACGAAACGGTCTGGTATCAGATATTTCCAGAGCGGTTCTGCAATGGGGACACAGCATTGAATCCGGAGAATACAAAGGAATGGAAGTACGAATCTGGAATAGGACATGACGATTTTTATGGCGGCGACCTGAAGGGCATGACGGACAAGCTCGATTACTTAAAGGATCTGGGAATTACAGGAATCTATACGACGCCGATTAACGAGTCTCCGTCCAACCACAAGTACGACACCACAGACTATGAGAAGATTGATCACAATTTCGGTGACGATGAGACTATGAAAACCTTTGTGGAACAGGCGCATAAGCGGGGAATCCGCGTGATGCTTGACGCGGTTTTTAACCACAGCGGGTACTTCTTTAAACCGTGGCAGGATGTGCTGGCAAACGGGCGTGAATCCGCGTATTTTGACTGGTTTATGATCAACGACTGGCCGCTCTCAAACCAGTGGGACGCGGCAAAACGGGGACAGCTGTACACATTTGCTTTTTTTGATGATATGCCAAAACTCAATACCAACAATCCGGCGGTTCGCGAATATCTGATCGGTGTCGCCTGCGGCTGGGTGAAGAAGTACGATGTGGATGGAATCCGCATGGACGTGGCAAACGAGGTATCTCATGTATTTTGCAAGGAACTCAGAAAAGCGCTGAAATCGATCAAACCGGATATCTACATATTGGGAGAAGTGTGGCATGATGCGATACCGTGGCTCAGGGGAGACGAGTTTGATTCCGTTATGAATTATCCGCTTGCGGGGAGCATGAAGGACTTTTTCCTCGACAAGAGCCTGACAGGCGAAGATTTTGAATTTATGATCAACCGCTGCTATACGAACTATATGCAGCAGACAAATGATGTGCTGTTTAATATGCTGGATTCGCACGATACGATCCGACTAAGAAATGTGACGAGCGGGCTTGACGAGTACGACTGCCTGTTTGCACTGCTGTTTACGATGCCGGGCAGCACCTGTATCTATTATGGAACGGAGATTGGCATGGAGGGCAGTTTCGATCCGGACTGCCGCCGCTGTATGCCGTGGGCCGATATCGAGCAGGGCAAGTACAATGAGCAGATATCCATGACAAAACAGCTGATTAAGCTTCGGAAAGAGGAGCCGCTGATGCGCGAGCGCAATTTCCATTTCCCGGCTGACTATGCCAATCCAAGGGTAATTCAGTTTCAGAAGATGGGCTGGGGCGAGACGCTTGAGGTGGTAGTTAACAGCAGTGGGGAGGATATCGAGGTGATCCGGGACGAGGACAGCAAGATTATGTTCTCAAGACGCCTCGAGGGCGACGTGCTCCACGCAAACGGGGTCTGTATCCGGTATCTGAGCAACAAGCAGAATATCTGATGTTTTAAGGGGGCCTTTGTGGCCCCTTGTCTTTTGGTTAATTGCTTGAAAAAGTCATGAAACCTGATATAATATAAAAATGTATGAACAGGAGGCGTCGGGATGGATATAAATTTACACATAACAGATATGGCAGGAGCCAGACCTGAACATTCGACAGTGATTGTAAATTTCGTTGCGGCTGTACGCAAACAGTTGAAAAATAGCATGTGTTATGTATTTTCTGATAATGTCCAATACAGATTTCAGACGGAGGACGGTGAAAATAAAACGGTGATACCGGACGCGTCTATCAATTGCCGGATAAAATCACGCAGAGGCAATACGTTTATAGACGCGCCGCGTTTTGTAATGGAGGTCCTAAGTCCTTCAACAGAAAAATATGACCGGGGCGAAAAGAAGGAATTGTACTGTCAACAGGAAATAGACGAGTATTGGATTGTAGATTTAAAAGACAGAAAAGTAGAGATATACGAGCTTGACTATGACGAAACCGGAAAACCACAATATTATCTGTGGAAGATGATTACGGAAGAAAATAAGGGTGAGCTGAAACTGATACATTTTCCGAATGTGAAGATCACCTTTGATGATTTGTTTGATGAGGTGGATTTGGAATATTGAGAAATAGGTTGTGGAAATATTGGGGAATAAATTGTGTTGTATGAATCCTGTAGTATGAATCCTGTATTGAAATAACAGAAAAATTATTTTATGATAGTTTGCAGGAAAGGTAGTGCCATCCAGAGAGGCTAAAAGCTTTGATTTTGCAGGGAATGAGGCATTTTTAAAGTTATCAATATGACACGATCCAGGAAAAAAGAGGAGGATTTAGATATGGCAGTATTTAGCGATTTGGAGGATATGGATGAGCTTGCGGCAAAGAAAAAAGACCAGCAGGAGCAGGAGATCGAGGATATTATCAGCATGCTTGACAGCAAGATCTTAAACGGTGTGAGTCGCATCAAGGTCAATGTGTCCGAGGAGCAGCAGGAGGGCACAGTCAATACCCAATATCATCATGGGCGCTGTGATGTGGGCAGCCCTTGGGCAAAGGGGACCACCAGGAATTTCGGGTGTGACTGATGATGAAACGATATTGAGATTTGACAATGGTTAAATTTGATAATAGATAAATTAGGTTATTGATATTAATGATATAGAAATGAGGTACAGCTATGGCACTGAATAAAAAGCCTGTAAACGGCATGAAGGATATCCTGCCGGAGGAGATGCAGATCCGCGATTATGTGATTGGCGTGATCAAGGAAACCTATGGAAAGTTTGGCTTTACGCCGATGGAGACACCCTGTATGGAGGATATTGGGAATCTTAGCAGCAAGCAGGGCGGTGAGAACGAAAAACTGATCTTTAAGATCCTAAAAAGAGGTGCGCACCTCAATCTGGAGACTGCGAAAACGGACGCGGATGTCGTAGATTTTGGAATGCGCTATGACCTGACAGTTCCGCTGGTGCGGTATTATGCAAATCACGCCAATGAGCTGCCAGCGCCGTTCAAGGCCCTGCAGATCGGAAATGTGTGGCGGGCGGACAGGCCGCAAAAGGGCAGATACCGCCAGTTTATGCAGTGTGACATAGACATTCTTGGAGACGAGTCCAACCTTGCGGAGATCGAGTTGATCCTGGCTACGACGACGACGCTTGGCAGACTGGGCTTTAAGAATTTTGAAGTTCGTATCAATGACAGGAGAATCTTAAAGGCGATGGCCGCGTACAGCGGATTCGATGAGGAGGACTATGACAATATTTTTATCACGCTTGACAAGATGGATAAAATCGGAATCGAGGGTGTGGCGCGCGAGCTGACAGAGGCCGGTTACGACAGCGGGCATATTGACAAATATCTGGCGCTTTTTAAGGATATGAACGGAAAAGAGGATACGCTTGCCTTTATCGAGGAAAAAATGACAGGAGTTCTTGACGAGTCGGTGAAAGCGGGCTTCCGTGAGATTATCGAGAGTGTCAACGCCACAAAAAGCGATTGTTTCAAACTGGTGTTTGATCCGACGCTAGTCCGTGGCATGTCCTATTATACGGGTACGATTTTTGAGATCGCGATGCCAGAGCTTGGAATCAGCTGTGGCGGCGGCGGGCGTTATGACAAGATGGTGGGCAGATTTACCGGAAAGGACGTGCCCGCATGCGGCTTTTCCATCGGTTTTGAACGCATTATACTGATTTTGATGGAAAGCGGTTTTAAGGTGCCGGACCAGAGCAATAAAGTAGCGTATCTGATCGAGAAAGGCGTGTCTGGGGAGGCGCTCTGCAGGATCATAGCGGAGGCGCAGGCAGAGCGGCAGGATGGAACACAAGTTTTGGTTACGCGCATGAACAAGAATAAAAAGTTCCAGAAAGAACAGCTTACTGCGGAAGGGTATGAGACCTTCCGGCAATTCTACAAGGAAAGATTAAAGGACTAGTATAGCGTTGCATTAATATGCCCGAATGCAACGGGACAGGAAAAATGAAGATAAGAAGCAAAAAGAAGAAAAAAGCGCTTGCGCTTGAGATTATAGAGCGCCTCAAAAAAGAATATCCTGATTCGGACTGCACACTGGACTATAACGAGGCGTGGAAGCTTTTGGTGAGCGTGCGCCTCGCGGCACAGTGCACTGACGCGAGGGTCAATGTGGTGGTAAAAGGACTCTATGAGAAATATCCGTCTATTGACGCGCTTGCAGACGCGGATGTCGAGGACATAGAGCGCATTGTCAGGCCATGCGGACTAGGGCACAGCAAGGCGCGGGACATCAGCGCATGTATGAAGATGCTCCGCGATGAGTTTGACTGCAAGGTGCCGGATGATTTTAATACATTGCTAAAGCTTCCGGGCGTGGGCAGAAAGAGCGCGAACCTGATTATGGGAGACGTGTTTGGCAAGCCTGCGATCGTGACGGACACGCACTGTATCCGGCTCACCAATCGAATGGGGCTGGTTGACCAGATCAAAGAGCCGAAAAAGGTGGAGATGGCATTGTGGGAGCTGATTCCGCCCGAGGAGGGCAACCAGTTTTGCCACAGGCTCGTAGACCACGGACGGGAGGTCTGTACAGCGCGGACAAAGCCCTATTGTGACAGATGCTGTCTGAATGATATCTGTGTAAAGAATCTATAAGAAACTGAAAAGAAATTATTTGTGCTGTTTTCTGTCTTCTCTCCGATAATATGTCCTAAAAATCAGTTCCATAGCCCGCTATGCGTCTGACTTCTGGGAACGTATTATCGGAGAGAAATTCAGAGAACGAGCTTTCAAATATTTTACGACAGTTCTAACTAATTCAGTCGTGATGGGGATGGGCGCCTATTATATTGATTGCTGTGACGACAGCAGTGAGAATTTCAGTTTTTGCCTGGGTAGACGAGGTATTTACTTTGTGAAATAATGCACCAGTATCTGTCCGTACATAATTGGGCTTTAAACGGTTCAGGGCATAGGTTGCCATGTCCAGCCGGCAGTTTTCGCAAGAACAAATATTTGGCATTGTGGGAAGCAGATGATTCAGCTGGTATTCCACATCATCCTCCATGATATTTTTTAAGCCTTCCATACTGTTACCTCCTTTGTTAAGTTTGGTGGGGCATAAATACACCTACCTATTATGTTATTACAAAATTGTCAGATAATCAATAGAAAAAATGATATTTTTCTGATAATTAGGCTGATATGAATTTCAAATAGTAAATAATCCCTTAATTACTTGACACAGGGTATCAATAGCGAGTATCATAATGGTAAAGGTATTGATTTATTATGGTATAATTGGGTTCTGCCAATTGCGTGGACAGGCCCCGGGGTACTGCGATGGAAATGAAAACTGATGAAAGAATTGTGAATTATATTAAAAAGAAAATGCAGAGATCCCATAATGTGGTAGCGGTGCTTGGCATTGAGATGCTTGTGGAA
>CAJUQZ010000071.1:0-19417 GCA_910588755.1 uncultured Lachnospiraceae bacterium
GATCTGTCGCTTGCGCCGACACCTGCAATCGGCGACAGTGTGGCGGACATTCTGTGTGAGATTGGATTGGAATACGCAGGTGCACCGGGGACAACAGCGGCACTAGCCCTCTTAAATGACCAGGTGAAGAAGGGCGGCGTGATGGCCTCCTCCTATGTGGGCGGTTTAAGCGGTGCGTTTATCCCTGTCAGCGAGGATCAGGGAATGATCGATGCTGTCAACGCGGGTGCACTCACGCTTGAAAAGCTAGAAGCCATGACGTGTGTCTGCTCTGTCGGGCTTGACATGATTGCGATTCCAGGTGACACAAAGCCGACGACAATCGCAGGGATCATCGCTGACGAGCTCGCGATTGGTATGGTTAACCAGAAGACAACAGCAGTCCGTATCATACCCGTTATTGGCAAGACTGTGGGAGACAGTGTGGAGTTTGGTGGTCTGCTTGGATATGCGCCGATCATGCCTGTCAACAGATATTCATGTGACGCGTTTGTGAACCGTGGCGGCAGGATACCAGCGCCGATTCACAGCTTCAAGAACTGATTTTTAGTTTAATTGCATTTTATGATCTGCCGGGTCAGTTCACTGTGGTAGGTTCTGCTGGTCATGCTCGTCTTTTCAACGTCTTGTCCTGATAAGCTGTGTGACATGCGGATTTGTTTCTGCTGCAGGACACTGTCATAGATATCCGCAGCGTGGACATCAGAACGCAGGGATAGTAACGCTATGCCGTCTAGCTTTTTTAAGGCATCAGAAGGTCTCGTTATGACAGGAATGGAACTATTTGCTTTTATGGATTTTAACAGCTGTTTCCCACGTGCCGTGAAGCCTAGAAGCCTCGCATATTGCGCGTAGCCGCACTCTTTTAGCGCGTCTGCGTTATGTTGTGTCATTTCCAGGAGGATGTGCATGAGTCCGCGGCATATGCGGGTGTAAGTTAGGTTTTTGGTCTTGCACGACAGCGCGAAATCTTCGAATGTCGTGTAGTCGGGCAGATTGTTGTACAGCGTGTGGGAGAGCTGTGCGCCAATGTCATAGTATGAAGCATACGCATCCATGTTTTTGCGGCTAGTCGCCGAGGCTGTCTCTTTTTGTGATATTTTGTTGTTGGATATCACTTCCTGAAGGAATCTGTCCTGCAGTAGTTTGTATTGAAGCACATCTGAAAAATCATTTGTGTCTAGGAGAACTTTCTGGTGTAGCAAGGTGTATACGGAGGCTGGAAGCTGCTTTTGGATACAGGGCGGTATCGAGGGAAAGGCGCCTTGTCTTGGACTGTCAACAGCAGGATAATGCCATAAGAGTGCCTTCCTTATGGCATTGGCTGAGGCGAAGCGGCCAGGATCTAGGGATTCGGAGGCGTAGCCTTCGCCAGCCCTTATAAGGGTTAGGGGTTTTATGGTACTGCTTCTCTGGACCAGCGCCTTAATATACTCTATGCCAAGAATATTGTTGGGGGCGCTTATAAGTTGTTTTACCTGTTGGCTTGGAAGCAGCTCTGACAGTGCATTGTCGCGGGCGGCAGGAAAAGAACAGCCCTGTTTTAAGTATTTGTTAAGCGCCGCCTTGTACGCGGCGGACTCGTGGGCGAGCATTGTGCTGGCCAGTTCATATAAAAGGGAGATGTCGCCGCATTCACTTCCAAAATGCAGGGAATCAACAACGCCTAGTCTGTCAAGAAGGGATACCGCGCCCTGGGCAAAATATTCCGCGCTGCCAAGCGCAAAGTAGACAGGCAGCTCAAAGACCAGATCAGCGCCATTTTCTAGTGCCATCTGGCAGCGTGTGTATTTGTCCGTGATTGCTGGAATGCCGCGCTGCACAAAATCCCCGCTCATGACAACAATGATGATATCCGTGTCAAGCGTCTGGCGTATGGTGTCTAGCTGATATAGATGCCCGTTGTGAAAAGGATTGTACTCGGCAATGACTGCTGTGACTTTCATGGCTGCTGTGATGCTCCTCCCTCTGCATAGTTTATGAAGTGTTAAGAAATAGGATTCTTTATTATAGCACAGTATCAGCCTGTGTCCAACAGTTTTTATATTAGATTTAAGAGTGGATTTCATGTTAGAGTTATATGTAGATTCATGTAGATTTATATGTTGATATATATGAAAATTCTAGTTGACAAAAGGCGGTCAGTTATGTATAATAAATGAATGTGTGGATAGGAGTCTGCGATGTTAGTGAATTTGACAGATGTATTTATAAATGAAGGACAAGTGCAGGAGCTGGCAGTGCCATATGAGGCGGATACCTTTGCGGGCCGGTTTGACACTTTTCTGATTAGGGAAAAGGGTCCTGTTGCGCTGAGGCTTTCTAATATAGGACAATCAAAAGTACTTGTTCAGGGAAAGGCGAGGTTTACATTTCTGCTTGCATGTGACAGGTGCCTGCGAGATGTTGACTATACATTTGATTTATCCTTTGATATGGAGGTCGTGTCGCCGGATTATACAGGTGAAAGGACCGATGATGCTTCATCATCTGTTATGGAGGGATATCACTTAAATGTGGATGAACTAATCAATGACGAATTGCTGCTGGAGTGGCCGACAAAGATACTGTGCAGAGAAGACTGTAAAGGAATCTGCAAGATATGCGGCAGAAATCTCAATGACGGCGAGTGTGGATGCGATGATTTTGTACCGGATCCAAGGCTGGCAGTGATAAAGGATTTGTTTAATGCGAATAAGGAGGTGTAACAATGTCTATATGTCCAAAAAATAAATCTTCAAAAGGCAGAAGAGATAAGAGAAGAGCAAACTGGAAGATGAGCGCACCAACATTGGTAAAGTGCAGCAAGTGTGGCGCCTTGATGATGCCTCACAGAGTATGCAAGGCTTGCGGCTCATACAACAAGAAGGAGATCATTGCAGCTGACTGATGTGGTGGTTCTTGTAGGAAATAAAGGGTGTAAAGTTTTATGACAAAATAAGGCTTTGCACCTTTTTGTTTGTTTTCCCTTGATTTTTGATGGTATGTCTAGTATATTTATAAAGTATAGAGCGAACTAGGGAGGGGATGGCAATGGAAGAGATGACCAGGGTGGCAGTGGACGCTATGGGCGGTGACAATGCCCCGGCGGAGATCGTTAAAGGCGTGGTGGAGGCCGTCGGCGAGAATGGTAAAATCAAGGTATATCTGACAGGGCGGGAAGCAGATCTCAAAAAAGAACTTGTGCAGTATACATACAATAAAGAGCAGATTGAAATTGTGAATGCCACGGAGGTGATCGAGACAGCAGAGCCTCCTGTAATGGCAATTAGGAAAAAGAAGGATTCCTCAATTGTCGTTGCACTCAATCTGGTGAAGAGTGGTACGTGTGATGCATTTGTCTCTGCAGGCAGCTCCGGTGCGGTGCTGGTCGGCGGACAGTTGATTGTGGGAAGAATCAAGGGAATCGAGCGGGCGCCCCTCGCACCGCTGATACCGACGGAGACAGGCTGTGCGCTGCTGATAGACTGCGGTGCCAATGTGGACGCTAGGCCTTCACACTTGGTACAGTTTGCAAAGATGGGGTCTGTGTATATGGAGAGTGTTATGGGAATACCAAACCCCAGGGTTGCGATCGTAAATATTGGGGCTGAGGAGGAGAAGGGAAATGCGCTTGTGAAAGAAACCTTTCCGATGCTAAAGAACTGTCCAGAGATCAATTTTATAGGAAGTATTGAGGCGAGGGATATTCCGACAGGCTATGCGGATGTGATTGTGTGTGAGGCGTTTGCGGGAAATATTATTTTGAAGCTGTATGAGGGTGTCGGGGCCACATTGATTAAGAAGGTGAAGGCAGGCATGATGACATCACTTAGGAGTAAGCTTGGTGCGCTTCTCGTCAAGCCCGCGCTCAAACAGACGTTAAAAGGCTTTAGCCTTGAAGAGTACGGCGGGGCGCCGCTGCTTGGACTGAACGGGCTGGTGGTTAAGACACATGGAAGCTCTAAGGCCATCGAGATTAAAAATTCAATTTTGCAGTGTGTGACCTTTAAGGAACAGAAAATAAACCAGAAAATCAAGGATAAGGTGATCTTGAAGGATGAGTGAGGGAAGGTCTGATCAAATGGAATTTGAAGCTTTGAAGAAGGTTACAGCTACTGTTCTGGGCATGGATCCAGACGAAATCGGAATGGATATGACTTTTCTTTCTGACTTGGGCGCCGATTCGTTGGACTTATACCAGATTCTTAGAGGTGTTGAGGAGGAGACTGGTCTTTTGATGCCGACAGAAGGTTTGGAAAAAATAACGACTGTGCGAGAAGCGGTCGAGTGGATCAAAAAAGCTGGAAGCCCTTTGTAGGGCTTTCTTTATGTGGATGGAGTAGGAGACAAAGATGCGGAATATGAAGGAGGCCCTGCTTGAGCTACAGGGAAAGATCGGGTATCATTTTCAGAATGAGGCTCTGCTAAAGCAGGCATTGACACACAGCTCATTTGCAAATGAGCAAAAGATAAACAAATTAAATAATTATGAGCGGCTGGAGTTTTTGGGAGACGCAGTATTAGAGCTTGTGTCCAGCGAATTTTTATATAATGAAAATGCAGACATGCCTGAGGGGCAGCTGACTAGGCTGCGCGCATCGATGGTATGCGAGCCGGCATTGGCATACTGTGCGCGGGATATCCATTTAAACTCATATATTCTGCTTGGAAAAGGTGAGGAGGCGACAGGGGGGAGAAAGAGGGATTCCATTATCTCTGATGTCATGGAGGCTGTCATCGGTGCAATTTATCTTGATGGCGGAATTGACCAGGCTAAGCGGTTTATCGACCGTTTTGTGCTGTCTGACCTCGAGGATAAGATCCTGTTTCTGGACAGCAAGACACTTTTGCAGGAGGAGATACAGAAGAAGAATACGGCACAGCTGCGCTATGAGCTGGTAGGGGAGACAGGCCCTGATCATGATAAGCAGTTTGAGGTCGAGGCGTATCTGAACGATAAGCTGATCGGCGTCGGTGCGGGACGAACGAAAAAGGCAGCGGAACAGCAGGCAGCATACGAAGCGCTTAGAAAATTAAAGGGCAGAAAATAGCGGCGTACAGTGAGGTAGGGAATGTATTTAAAGAGTATAGAGGTACAGGGCTTTAAGTCCTTTGCAAACAAAATCGTATTTCAATTCCACCAGGGTATCACAGGCATTGTGGGGCCAAATGGCTCGGGCAAGAGCAATGTTGCAGACGCGGTGCGGTGGGTGCTGGGCGAACAGCGCATCAAGCAGCTGCGCGGGGAGTCCATGCAGGACGTTATCTTTTCCGGGACGGAGCTTAGAAAACCGCTGGGCTATGCGTATGTGGGAATCACCTTTGATAATGCAGACCACAAGCTTGCAATCGACTATCAGGAGGTGACAGTGGCAAGGCGTTTATATCGTTCAGGCGAAAGCGAGTATTCTATCAACGGGACTCCCTGTCGTTTGAAGGATGTAAATGAACTGTTTTATGATACTGGAATCGGGAAAGAGGGCTATTCGATTATCGGACAGGGGCAGATTGAAAAAATTCTGAGCGGAAAGCCGGAGGAGAAGCGCGAGCTGTTTGACGAGGCGGCGGGCATCGTCAAGTTCAAAAAGCGCAAGGCTACGGCACAGAAAAAACTTGAGGACGAGAAGAATAATCTGGTGCGTGTGACAGATATATTAAGCGAGCTTGAAAAACAGGTGGAGCCGCTGGAAAAGCAATCTGAGAAGGCAAAGGTGTACCTGCGGAAAAAGGAGGAGCTCAAGGAGCTAGACGTCAATGTGTTTTTGCTGGAAAATAAGAGGCTGACAGAACAGCTTGAGGAGATTGACGACAAGTACAGAATCGCCCAGGAGGATTACAACAGTACTACGCAGCAGTACGACAAGATAAGGACGGAATACGACGAGATCCAGGTACATATCGAGGAGCTAGACAGGGAGCTTGAGCTTACCAGAAATGCACTGACTGACGCGAGTGTTACCCGCGGAAGACTTGAGGGCGAAATTAATGTATTAAAAGAACAGATCAGGGGTGCGCAGGGAAATGAACAGCATTTTCGTGAGAGAATAAAGACGATACAGGCGCAGATTGTCGAGCGGGAGGACGAGCGCGCCAAAATCCTTGACGGCAAGGCTGTGCTGGACGGGAAGGTGGCTGCGCTAGAGCAGGAGCGCAGCGAAGCAAAGGGCGTGCTTTTAGAGGTTCAGTCACATATTGAGGAGCTGAACGAAAAAATAGAGGAGGATAAAAACCAGATTATCGCCATGCTCAATGAGCGTGCGAATATCAAGTCAAGGATGGGTAGTTTTGACACGATGATGGAGCAGCTGCGCATTCGGAAGGCAGAGCTAAATTCAAGGCTTCTGCGTGTCAGGAGTGATGAGGCGGAGCGCGATGCCGAGATTAAAACTTTGCAGGAGGAATTTCAGGGCATAAATGACCAGATCAGCGCAGTCAATACGCATTTATCTGCACTCGAGGAGCATAATCTGTCATTTCGCGGGAGACTGACGGACAAGGATAATGAGATACGGGAAAGCCAGGGGGCCTATCAGCGGTACAAATCCCAGTACGACACGATTTCCAACCTGACAGAGCGGTATGAGGGGTACGGAAACAGCATCCAGAGGATCATGGAGCAGCGGGAGCAAAATAAGGGAATCATCGGCGTTGTGGCGGACATTATAAAGGTTGACAAGGAGTATGAGACTGCAATCGAGACGGCTCTTGGCGGGAGCATACAGAATATTGTCACAGAGGACGAGGAGACAGCCAAGGCGATGATTGGTTTTTTGAAAAAGAACCGTTTTGGCCGTGCTACCTTTCTGCCGCTGACCAGTATCAGGAGGCCGCAGGAGTTTCGCACACCGGAGGTATTGAGAGAAAAGGGTGTCATCGGGCTGGCAGACACCCTTGTGCGGACGGACGAGAAGTACAAAAACGTGGCAAAGACAATGCTTGGAAGAATCGTTGTGGTTGACCATGTTGACAATGCAGTAAAGCTTGCAAGAAAATATAATTATAGTATCCGCATGGTTACGTTAGAGGGTGAGCTTCTCGTGCCAGGCGGTGCAATCAGCGGCGGCGCTTTCAAGAATAACTCCAATCTGCTGGGGCGCAGGAGGGAGCTTGAGGAACTTGAGCACAGGATGAAATCGGCGAAGGAAAAGCTGGATGCTGCAAATGCGGATATTGAGAACATCAAAGCTGAGAGAAACCATGTCAGAAGGACGATTGAGGAGGAGAAGGCTGCTTTGCAGGAGCTCTTTATCAGGCAGAACACAGCCAGAATGAATGTCGTTGCTGCTGAGGAGAGAAAAAACGAAGCAGAACAGGGGTTTGGTTCTCTGCAGGAAGAACAGCAGGAGATCGAGCAGAAGGTTGCGCAGATTCGCGCAGACAAGGAGCGGACGCAGAATGACTTAAAGGAGTCAGAGGAGAACGAAAAAGCGCTAGAGCAGAATATTGCCGCTTACCAGAAGGAGCTCGAGGCATACCGAATTGAGGAATCCAGCAAGACTGGCATGGTCGGGGAATGGGATGTGGCGTACGAAAAGTTGCTTCAGAAGCAGGAGTTTGAGCAGACAAACTTAAACCGTATCGAGGGAGAGCTGGTGCGTAGCAGGGCTGAGCTTAGCGAGGTACAGACAAGCCTGGACAGCTGTCTTGCAGAGATTCAGGACAGACAGCAGAGCATCACAAAGATCGAGAAGACAATCAGCACATCGCACATCACACAGTCCGATGCTGAGACTGCACTAAAGGAAAAGCAGAAGACAAAGGAGGAGCTGACACAGAAGCAGAAGAATTTTTTCAGGACAAGGGAAGAACTGTCTGAGAAGAAAAATGCACTCGACAAGGAAGTGTACCGGTTAAATTCCCAGAGGGAAAAGCTGGAGGAGACGGTTGAGAACCAGATCAACTATATGTGGAGCGAGTATGAGATTACGCTCAACAATGCCGTTTCCATGCGCAATGAGCTGCTGACAGATATCGCAGGAATGAAAAAGCAGATATCTGGTATCAAGGATGATATCCGGAAGCTTGGCGATGTCAATGTCAATGCGATCGAGGATTACAAGGCTCTGATGGAGCGCTATACCTTTATGAAAAACCAGCATGATGATCTGATCGAGGCGGAAAAGACGCTAGAAGGAATCATTGAGGAGCTTGACACAGCGATGCGCAGGCAGTTTACTGAAAAGTTCGAGGAGATTAAGCGGGAGTTTGACAAGGTGTTCAAGGAGCTTTTTGGCGGTGGCAAGGGTACGCTGGAGCTGATTGAGGACGAGGATATCCTCGAGGCGGGAATCCGTATCATCGCACAGCCGCCCGGCAAGAAGCTGCAGAATATGATGCAGCTCTCCGGCGGGGAAAAGTCGTTTACGGCAATCGCATTGCTCTTTGCCATACAGAATCTCAAGCCGTCGCCGTTTTGTCTGCTCGATGAGATAGAGGCGGCGCTCGACGAGGGAAACGTGAACAGATTTGCCAAATATTTAAATAAACTGACAAAGGGTACACAGTTTATCGTGATCACGCACCGTCGCGGCACTATGGAACAGGCTGACAGGCTGTACGGTATTACGATGCAGGAAAAAGGGGTATCAACCCTTGTGAGTGTCAACCTTGTGGACAGTGAGGTTGACAAGTGGAGTCAGGACGAGAAGGAAAAGAAGGAGGCATAAATCAGCATGGCAGGGGAGAAGAAAGGGTTTTTCAGCCGCTTAAAAGAAGGCTTAAATAAGACAAGAGATAATATCGTAGCGGGGATAGATGCAGTCTTTTATGGGGCATCTGAGATTGATGACGATTTTTATGAGGAGCTTGAAGAGATCCTGATTATGGGGGATATCGGTGTCAACGCGACCAATGACATTATTGAGCGCATGAAGGAGGAAGTAAAGAAGCTGCATTTAAGGCATCCCTCAGAGTGCAAGGAGCTCCTGGTTAAAAGCATCAAGGAACAGATGTGCGTGGGTGAGACGGCGTATGATTTTGAGAAGCAGCAGTCGGTTATTTTTGTGATCGGTGTCAATGGTGTCGGAAAAACCACATCTGTTGGCAAACTTGCAAGCATCCTAAAGGGGCAGGGCAAAAAGGTGCTGATCGCTGCAGCGGACACGTTTCGGGCGGCGGCCGGAGACCAGCTTGCAGAGTGGGCGCACCGTGCAGGCGTTGATATGATCGGCGGTGCAGACGGTGCAGATCCCGCGTCCGTGATCTACGATGCTGTGAATGCCGCAAAGGCGAGAAAGGTAGATGTACTTATCTGTGATACAGCGGGACGGCTTCACAATAAAAAGAACCTCATGGAGGAGCTTAAGAAGATGAACCGCATCATAGACAGGGAGTTTCCCTGTGCACACCGGGAAAACCTGATTGTGCTCGACGGCACGACAGGACAGAACGCGCTCATGCAGGCAAGGGAATTTGGCGAGGTGGCAAACCTGACAGGCGTTATTCTTACCAAGATGGACGGGACAGCAAAGGGCGGGATTGCGGTGGCGATACAGTCCGAGTTGAATGTGCCAGTCAAATACATCGGTGTGGGGGAGACAATCGAGGATCTGCAGAAGTTTAATCCGGAGGAGTTCGTGAATGCATTGTTTGATGTGAAGACGCAGGAGAGTGAGCAGTCTGGGGATACAGATGAGGCGTTCACCGGTTTTTTTGCGGACGGGATGGATGGAAATGCAGAGGGAGCGTTGGCTGCGGATGAAGAGAATGATGGACAAAATATAGGTACGCAGATTTTAGATACCTTTGGGAGTGAAAGCAAAAAAAATGACACTGATGTCATAAATGACACTGATTCAGAAAATCGTTTTGGTGCGGACATAGAACGTGCAGATCAGAATGGTGCTGCGGGGGGAGACATGAATGAAAGTTTCTTGCATGGAAACGATTTAAATGAAGAAGATTTGAATGAAGAAGATTTGAATGAAGAAGATTTGAATGAAGAAGATTTAAGTGAAGAAGCCTTGCATGAAGATGTTCCAAGCGAGACAACTTCCAATGAGGATACAGAAGAAAAACCCAAAAAGAAAAAGTGGTTTTTCTGGAAATAATATACAGGGAGGAAGATAGAAATGTCAGATATGCTTACATTGGAAAAATTTGAGGAGGCATCAGAAATTGTCAAGAAGGTCACCTCGGAGACAAAGCTGATTTACAGTGAGTACCTAAGCGGACAGACAGGAAATAAGGTTTATCTGAAGCCTGAAAATATGCAGCTTACAGGCGCATATAAGCTGCGGGGCGCATATTATAAAATCAGCACACTCACAGCTGCGGAGCGCGAAAAGGGACTGATTACCGCATCGGCGGGCAATCACGCACAGGGAGTTGCATATGCCGCGAAAAGATATGGTGTTAAGGCAGTGATTGTAATGCCAACTTCAACGCCGCTCATGAAGGTAAATCGCACTAAGGGATACGGGGCGGAGGTCATCTTAAAGGGCGATGTCTATGATGAGGCGTGCGAGTATGCCTATCAGCTCGCAGAGGAAAAGGGCTACACGTTCATTCACCCGTTTGATGACCTGACAGTTGCCACAGGGCAGGGAACGATCGCGATGGAAATCTTTAAGGAGCTTCCCCTGGTGGATATCATCCTTGTGCCAATCGGGGGAGGCGGGCTTGCAACAGGCGTATCGACGCTTGCAAAACTGCTGAATCCCAAGATCAAGGTCATCGGTGTGGAGCCCGCAGGGGCAAACTGTATGCAGGAATCCCTGAGGACGGGAGAGGTTGTCACGCTTCCGGGCGTCAATACCATAGCGGACGGCACCGCGGTGAAAACACCCGGAAAGAATATTTTCCCGTATATCAGGGACAATATAGATGAGATTATCACCGTGCCGGACGAAGAGCTAGTCGTCTCCTTCCTTGATATTGTGGAGAACCACAAGATGATCGTGGAGAATTCAGGACTGCTCGCCGTGGCGGCGCTGCGTCATCTCGAGGTGAAAAACAAGAGAATCGTGTCGATACTCAGCGGCGGGAATATGGACATTATCACTATGTCGTCCGTGGTGCAGCAGGGACTGATTCTCCGCGACAGAATATTTACGGTATCGGTGCTGCTGCCCGACAAGCCGGGTGAGCTGACCAAGGTGTCGGAAGTGATCGCCTCGCTCAACGGCAATGTCATCAAGCTCGAGCACAATCAGTTCGTCTCCATCAACAGGAATGCGGCCGTGGAGCTGCGGATCACGCTTGAAACCTTTGGCACAGACCACAAGAACCAGATTATCAAAGCGCTGGAGGACAAAGGATATCAACCGAAGCAGGTAAGAACAAATATTTGAGTTGAGGCGTTATGGAAAAAGAAGTCGTAAAAAGGGTGAGATGCTATGTGATTCTGACAGCAGCGGCAGTGATCTATGCCGCTGCGATCAGTCTGTTTCTGGATCCCAACAATATTGCACCCGGAGGTGTCACAGGCATCTCCATTCTGGTAAACCGGTTTACAAAAATACCGACAGGGACAATGAATATGCTCATCAATATTCCGATTGTCCTGCTGGGGCTGTGGAAGTTTGGCTGGCGTTTTATCTGTTCTACCATGTACGTGCTGGCACTGATCACAGTCTTTATCAATGGGTTTGCGTCCCGCGGGGCCGTGACGGACGATCTGCTGATCGCGTCTGTGCTCGGCGGCGCTTTGATTGGCGTGGCGCTCGCACTGGTGTTCAAGGCAGGGGCTACGACAGGCGGAATCGATATCATCGTCAAGGTTGTCCGCACGAAACGAAAACACATCAAGACCAATATTTTATTTCTTGTTTTCGACAGCATGGTCATCCTTGCGTCATGGATCGTGTTTCAGGACATGACAGTGGCATTTTATGCAGGGATCGCTGTGGTGACGGACTCGATTGTGATGGATAAGCTCCTGTATGGCTCCGATGAGGCAAAGCTGACTTACATTATCAGTACCAAACCAGCCCAGGTGAAGCAGCGGCTTTTTGACGAGCTGGACATCACGGCGACGATCATCACGGCCAGGGGCGCCTACACAAATGAGCCAAAGGAACTGTTGATGGTGGTGACGAGAAAGCAGATGCATCCGAAACTTGAGGAAATCGTGAAGGACGAGGACACCTCCGCGTTTATGATCGTGTCCTCCGCAAGCGAGATCTTTGGGGAAGGGTATAAGGATATTACGCGGGATAAGCTGTAAAAAGGAACTGTGTCTCCTTGTTTGTTAAATATTTTTAAGCTGTGATGTGCGGTTAAAAGGAGAGGTTAATCTTAGATGCAAAAGGATGAATTATTATGAATGTTGAAGCTGAAATTATAATATTTTTGATTATAGTAAGTTTGATACCAATGCTGGAAAGTATCATGCTTAGGAAGACAAGATATGTTTTGTCGATCTATATTTTTTACTTTGCTGTATATTATTCTGTTTTATCTGTGGTGAAAGGGTATCTGGGATATTGGGAAACAAGTCTGTTTGAAAGTTTTTGGGATGCTCAGTTTTTAACACTAATTCATTATGGAATACCAATGGTGATTATAGGAGTGGCGGCACCGGTAATTCTCAAAAGTATATTTAAAGATAAGGACATAGATGTGATTAGATATTTTGTGTCAACATATTTTATGACTTTTTCTCTTTGTTTTCTGGTTGCGTCAAAAATTACAAATAAAGTAAGCAGCATCGCTTTTGGGGCTGCTGTGATAATAACACTATGCTCAATCCGCAAAATCCTGCAAGGCAGCTGTAAATATATTCAGAAAGAAATTTTAAAAGAAAGACTGGCTTTTACGATTCCTTTCTTTTTATTATATTTTGTCACAGTGGTGATATACTCGCCAAGTGAATTATATCTTAAAAATGCTGCTGATTTCCCCATGTCATTTTTGTATTATCTGGGAAGTCTGATGTTGATGGGTTTTATTGTATGCGCGGTGCTGTTCACAGGCATAATAGTATTGATGGAAAAAAAGCAGGTCGAATGGTTTATGGCTGCTATATTTGTGCTGGTTACAACAGGATATATTCAGGGGCTTTTTTCAATGGGAAAATGGGGGTGCTTGATGGAACAAGACAAAATTCATTTAATAATAAGGCGGTTGTGCTGAATCTTGTTTTATGGGGGTTGATAACTGCGGCAGGAATTCTTTTTTTTACAGTGAAAAGACAGACTGCAAAGAAATTAATGAAAGTTGTGTGCATTTATATTGTGCTGATCCAAGTGGTTTCACTATTTGTCCTGCTGATCTCCTCTGATCCAAGTGTGTATCATAATGACAAATATGTTTTAACTACAGATGGTATGGTTGAAGTTAGCAGTGATGATAATATCCTGGTTCTGGTATTGGACAAGTTTGACGGACGATACATGGACTGGGTTTTGGAGGATGATCCGGACTTCTTGTCACCTCTAAATGATTTTACGAATTATACAAATGCATCAGGCGAATTTCCAGGGACATTTACAGGGGTGCCATATTTGCTTTCAGGAACGCCTTTTGATGAAGAATGCGACGAAGCATACGTGACATATGCATACAAAGATAAAAATTTACTGACAGAGCTGAACAATGCCGGATACGAACTGGGTGTTTATACAAGTAATCAGCTGGTGCCGCAAAACATGCACAACATTATATCGAATTATAAAGATGGTATATCCATAAAGTGTGATATAATATCCATGTTTTCTTTGATGACACGGTCTTCAAAATACAAGATGGCGCCGCTTGCGGTTAAAATGCACTATATATATGATACAAGTGACGTAGGGCTTTTGGTAAATGATGAGAGAATCGTTAATATACTGTGCGATGTGCCATTTTATAAGAAGCTTGTGCAGGAAGGGTTAAAGATTAGTTCAGACAGTACTTCCAAAGCATTCAAATTCATTCATATGTATGGCGCACACCCGCCATATACGATGACGGAAAACTTTCAGAAGCTTTCATATGATGTCCTGCGCAGGGATGATGACGAAATGGCACTTTCCCAGATGAGGGGGTCGTTAAAGGTGGTGTTTGAATATATCAGACAGTTAAAAGAAATTGGAAAATATGATGACGCTTTAATAATTATTACGGCTGATCATGGCGTTGTTATGCGTGATGAGAAGGGGGAAGAAACACCAATGGATTTTCCCATTTTGTTGGTTAAGGAACCCCATAAAAGTAATGACGCGATGGTTTATAGCAAGGCTCCGGTATGTCATGCGGATATTATTGCTACAATAAGAAATGCTGCAGGAATCAATCAATCTGAGAAAGTTATCAGTGAGTATACAGAGGGGGAGGATCGAATAAGATATTTTTATGCCACATCAGGTGCAAAACCATTTAAAAAATACCAGATTGTCGGCGATGTGGCAAATGAAGAGAGCTGGCAGCTGATATATTCAGAATAGAATGAATGGAATTCCACTTTTTAAGAACACGTATTCTTGCATCTTAAAAAGGTACAAATGGGTGTCTGTAAAAAAACGGTTTATGAGTTTATGAAAAGAAGAAGTTAGCAGGTATTGACTTTTGGCATTTTATGGTCTAAAGTGGAGTATGTGCAAATAAAAATGCGAAAGGAATTAAAAAAGGAATGAAAAAGAGTTTAAAATTAATCAAATTTATGTACTTTTTTACCTGCTTTTTTGTATTGCTGGGGAACACGTCGTTTGCGTATATTGACCCGTCGGCAGTGACCTATGTCATTCAGGCTGTAGCAGGCGTGGCGATTGCCATAGGCGCGGCCTGCACAGTGTACAGGCATAAGATTGCCAAGTGGTTTCGTGCGCAGCAGAAAAAGCACGCGAAGAAAAAGCATCAGGCGGAAGAAAACAAAAACAGCCAAAAAGAAGATTGATGGATGGCTATAGGATGATCAACAGAAACGGAGCAAAGTCATTATGAATTATATTATAGGGATGATTGGTGATGTTCTCGGTTGGATGATGTATTTTTGTTATCATATTCTGCCAAATTACTTTGTCGCCATTATTCTTTTTACCTTTGGAACGAAGATTGTACTCCTGCCTGTGTCATTATGGGTTCAGAAAAATTCCATTAAAATGGTAAAAATGCAGCCGGAGATGAATTTTATCAAGGCAAAGTACTATGGAAATGGCGAGAAGATTTCAGAGGAGCAGTATGAGCTGTATAAGAGAGAGCACTATCAGCCGCTTGCGGACCTGATTCCCCTGGCGCTGCAGCTGATTCTGCTGATGGGGGTGATCGACGTGATCAATCATCCCGAGGAGCATATCTTTCGCGGAAATCCAGGTGTGCTTGACACGATGCTCGGAAGCCTTGATCTGTCGTCTGTTCCCGCAGAGGTTGGAGGAATCGCGTTTCTGGTTCCTCTGGCCGCTGCGTTTTCTGCGTGGTTTATGTGCTATATACAAAATAAAATCAATGTCCTTCAATCTGAGCAGGGCAAATTGAATCAGTTGGGAACCATGATTTTATCGATCGGACTGTCGCTTTATCTTGGCTTTTTTGTCAAGACAGGCGTTGGTATCTACTGGACATTCAGCAATCTCTTTTCTGTACTGCAGCTGTATTTCCTTAATATCATTATGAATCCCAAAAAGTACATTGACTACGAGGCGTTGGAAAAGAGCCGGGAGGAGCTGCGGGCGGCAAGCGCTTTTGAGCGGCAGAACAAAAAGAAGCTGTTTGAAAAAGATCCGTATAAGAAGAAGGAAAGAGCTGATTATAAGCGCTTTTTTAAAGACTATGAGATGCAGCTGGTATTTTATTCGGAGAAAAACGGTTTTTATAAATATTTTCAGAACATTATCGAGACACTTCTGGAAAAGTCAGATGTAATCATTAACTACATTACAAGTGATCCCAATGACAAGGTTTTTGAGATGGAAAGCGAGCGGTTCAAGCCGTATTATATCGGTGAGAACAAGCTGATTGTGCTGATGATGAAGATGGAGGCGGATATCGTCGTGATGACGACGCCGGATCTGGAAAGCTTTCATATCAAGCGTTCCCTGGTGCGCAAGGACAACGAATATATCTATGTGCCGCATGATGTGAACAGTCCAAACCTCACCTTCCGCAAGGAGGCGCTGGATCATTTTGATACGATCTTTTCCTCCGGGCCGCTGTGCACGAAAGAGATCAGAAAGCGCGAGGAATTGTACAAGCTGCCGGAAAAGAAGATCATTGAGTGGGGTTCGAGTGTCATTGACAATATGATTCAATCTTATTATAATGTGATGAATAGGGGTGAAAAGGCGGTCAGACAGATTTTGATTGCCCCTTCATGGCAGAAGGACAATATTCTGTCGTCCTGTATCGAGGAAATACTGGAGAATCTGCAGGGACATGGCTATCGCATTATCGTAAGACCACATCCGCAGTTTGTACGCCATGAGGAGGAACGGCTGAATCATCTGCGGGATAAATTTCATATGGACGAGCGTGACGATATGGAGCTGCAGACAGATTTTTCCTCGAACAGTACAGTCTATGAGGCGGATGTCGTGATCACGGACTGGTCCAGTATTGCTTTTGAGTACTCCTTTGCGACATTGAAGCCATCGCTTTTTATCAATACGCCGATGAAGATTATGAACGAGGATTACGAGGAGCTTGGCATCATACCGATTGACATAGAGCTTCGCAGCAGGATTGGCAGAAGTGTTGACACAGACCAGCTTGCGACGCTTCCGCAGGTTGTGGAGGAGCTTTTGAACAACAGTGCGTTTTCAAAAGAATCGCTCGAAAAGATTCGGAACGAGTATATTTATCAGATTGGGCAAAGCGGGGAAGTCGGAGCGGCTTATATAATGGAGCGGCTTGCCTATTTTAAAAAGAAACACGAGGAAGAGGATGATTGAATAGCGGAATCATGGAGGTTGACGGATATGAAAATCAAGCGGAATATATTATTGAATCCCGGGCCGGCGACGACGACGGACACGGTAAAAATGGCGCAGGTGGTGCCGGACATCTGTCCCAGGGAAAAAGAGTTTGCGTCTATGATGAAAAAGATGCGCGAGGACCTGGTGCGCATTGTCCACGGCGATTTATCCAGGTACACATCGGTTTTGTTCTGCGGTTCCGGCACGATCAATATTGATATCTGCTTAAATTCCCTGCTGCCAGCGGGGAAAAAAGTGCTTGTGGTCAACAATGGCGCCTACAGTACCAGGGCGGCCGAAATCTGTGAATACTATGGTTTGCCGTTTATTGACCTGAAATTTCCTGTAGATGAGCAGCCGGATCTGGATACAATAGAGCGGACATTGCAGGAGCATCCGGATATCGCGCTTGTTCACACAACACATAACGAAACCGGAACAGGGATTCTCAATCCGATTCGGGAGATCGGTGCGCTTGTTCATCGTTATGGTGCGGTGTTTACCGTGGATACGACTTCCACGTATGCGATGCGCCCCATTGATATCGAGAAAGACAATATTGATTTCTGTATGGCGTCTGCCCAGAAGGGGCTTATGGCGATGACAGGGCTTTCGTTTATCGTAGGAAATACAGAGATTATTAAAAAGTCAGCGGACTATCCGAAGCGTTCCTATTATTGTAATCTATACCTGCAGTACCACTTCTTTGAGACAACGGGGGAGATGCATTTCACGCCGCCGGTGCAGACCATCTATGCGGTCAGACAGGCGCTTGACGAGTATTTTGCGGAGGGCGAGGAAGCAAAGTGGCAGCGGCATCTGAGTGTGTTTGAGGCGATTCATGCAGGGCTTGAACGCCTGGGATTTCAGGATTTGATCAGAAGGGAGCTGCAGGCGGGGCTTGTCGTTTCGGTGAAATATCCTGATGATACAAACTGGGATTTTGAGAAAGTGCATGACTATTGTTACGAGCGTGGGTTTACAATCTATCCGGGAAAGGTGTCAACGCAGAGCACATTCCGGCTCTGTGCGCTAGGGGCGATTACGGCAAAAGATATCGAGGATTTCTTTGGTGTCCTAAAGGAGGCGCTTCAAGTGTACAGTATTAAGATACCAGTTTCGTATGAAAAATAAATTTTCTGTTGGCAGATATTTTTACCTCGGAAAGGTTAGGTGCGGGAGATGAAAAAAGTATATACCTGTTTCTGCACGGATGTGATCCATGAGGGACATTTGAATATTCTTCGAAGGGCGAATCAATATGGGGAGGTTACGGTTGGAATCTTAAGCGATGCGGCAATGATAAAATTCAATCGTTTTCCGACAATCTCCTTTGACGAGCGTAGAAAGATTGTACAGGATACAGGACTTGTACAATCGGTGGTTGTTCAAAATGAAATCATGTACGATAAAGTGCTTGCCGAGATCAAACCAGATTATGTGATTCATGGGGATAACTGGTGCGAAGGGCCGGAGCGCGCGATTCGTCAAAACGTCATTGACAATTTGACAAAGTATGGCGGCGAGCTGATTGAGATTGGCTATACCTACAATGAGAATGTGAAAAAAATTGATGACAATATTAGGGAAAAGCTTGCTATGCCAGAGTATAGACGCAAGCGTCTGCGTCAGCTGATTCAGTTGTGTCCTGTGGTGAAAACGATCGAGGTTCACAGCGGATTGACTGGCCTGATTGCAGAGAAGACAATTGTGGAGCACAACGGGGAGCTTGACCAGTTTGATGCGATGTGGCTTTCAAGTCTGTGCGATTCCACGGCAAAAGGAAAGCCAGACATCGAACTTGTCGATATGTCATCGAGAATGCGCACAATTGATGATGTGATGGAGGTTACAACAAAACCAATTATTCTGGACGGTGATACAGGCGGACTGGTGGAGCATTTTGTATACAATGTGCGCACACTGGAGCGGCTGGGTGTGTCTGCCGTCATCATTGAGGATAAGACTGGGTTAAAGAAAAATTCCCTCTTTGGGACAGAGGTGGTGCAGACACAGGATTCCATCGAAAATTTCTGCGAGAAGATACGTGCCGGAAAGAATGCGCAGCGGACAGAGGAATTTATGATTATCGCACGCATTGAGAGTCTGATTCTGGAAAAAGGGCAGGAGGATGCGCTGAAACGGGCATTTGCGTACGTAAATGCCGGCGCAGATGCGATAATGATTCATTCTAGAAGGAAAGAGCCTGATGAGATTTTTGAATTTTGTGACAGATTTCGGTGCGAAAATAAGGATACGCCAATCGTCGTCGTGCCGACTTCCTTTAACAGTGTCACGGAAGCAGAGCTTGCGCAGCATGGCGTCAACATTGTAATCTATGCGAACCAGCTGACGAGAAGTGCGTTTCCGGCGATGCAGAGCACGGCTGTTGAGATCCTGAAAAACCACAGGGCTTTGGAGGTGGATTCAAAGCTGATGCCGTTTAAGGAGATCATTACACTGATCAACGATATGTGATGGATTGCGGCGCGGCCGTGGAAATTTATGAGTACGGATTACTGTTCTGTAGAAAACAGCAGGAACGAGGTTATATGAACAAAGAAATCGGAATTATCATGGCGGCGGGGCTTGGCACACGGATG
>CAJUQZ010000071.1:19427-21512 GCA_910588755.1 uncultured Lachnospiraceae bacterium
CGTCCGCTGACTTTAAAAATGCCAAAGCCGCTTGTAAAAGTATATGGAAAGCCTTTGATTGAAACAGTGATCGACGGGCTGCTTTGGAGAGGGCTTTCTGATATTTATGTGGTTGTGGGGTATCTGAAGGAACAGTTTTCGTACTTGTGTGAGAAATATCGGAACATACATTTGCTTGAGAATCCTGATTTTTCCACCAAAAATAATATATCTTCGCTCTATGTTGCAAGAGAGATTCTCGGGACGGCGGACTGCTTTATCTGCGAGGCGGATTTGCTTGTATCAGATGCATTTGTTTTTGACAGGGAGCTTGACGGTTCAGGTTATTTTGGTAAGATGGTCAGCGGTTTTTCAGACGATTGGGTCTTTGAGCAGCAGAATGGTTTGATTTCCAGGGTTGGAAAGGGAGGTATGGACACTTTTAATATGGTCGGTATCTCCTTTTTTAAGAAAGAAGATGCCAGGATTCTTGCGGACGAGATTGTAAAGGCGTATCATACAGAGGGAAATGCAGATTTGTTCTGGGACGATGTCGTCAACCAGAATCTTGACAAGCTTCACCTGAAAGTTTTTCCCGTGGAGGAAGGACAGATTGTGGAGATTGATACGGTAGATGAATTGACCAAATTGGACAATGAAGCGTTGGCGGCAAATGTGATCGAGTAGATGCGCTCCCAAACAAAAGCTATGTGCGTGTGTATACGCAGGAGGATGTAAATGAAAGCAAGTATTTTCTTGGATCAAATAAAAAATATTGGAATACAGACAATTGCAGGTGTTCCGGACTCTACATTGAAACAATTTTGTGATGCAGTCTGTCTTGACGGGGGAAAGACATTTCAGCATTATGTAACTGCAAATGAAGGAGCAGCGGTAGGTCTTGCGACAGGCGCATATCTGGCAAAGAAGCGTCCCTGTCTGGTGTATCTGCAAAACTCCGGGCTTGGGAATATCATCAATCCGCTGGCCTCGATTGCCAACCAGGAGGTATATGGTATCCCCATGTTGTTTGTCGTTGGCTGGCGCGGTGAACCCGGGGTAAAAGACGAGCCGCAGCATATATATCAGGGGAAAGTGACCTGTGCTCTTTTGGAGATTATGGACGTGCCATATGCTGTAATCGATTCGGAGACGACAGAGGCGCAGCTTGCGGAAATCCTTGAAAAAGCCCGCGGGCAGTTTGGGGATAACAGGCAGTATGCGATCGTCGTAAAAAAAGGAACATTTGAAAAAGAGTGTGCCTTCACATGGACAAATGGCTATGAGCTTGTCCGGGAACAGGCACTAAAAACAATTCTTGAACAGGTTTATAAGGATTCTTATATCGTTTCCACAACAGGGAAAATATCCAGGGAACTATATGAGCAGAGCGATGCGCTATATGGAAACCACGACAGACTTTTTATGACCGTGGGCGGCATGGGGCATGCGTCGATGATTGCATATGGTATGGCGCAGGCGGATGAAAACAGGCGGATTGTATGTATCGATGGAGATGGGGCGGCTATGATGCATATGGGGGCGCTAGCGTTTCTCGCAAAGCAATCTCCCCCCAATTTTCTTCATATTGTCATCAACAATGCAGCGCATGAGTCTGTAGGCGCGATGCCGACGGGTTACAGTGGACAGACGTATGCACAGATTGCAAAGGCATGTGGCTATCTAGACACATATCTGGTGAAAACAGAACCGGAGCTTAAAACTGCGCTTTGTAATGTCAAAAATAAGAGAGAACTCTCTATGATAGAAGTGATGACATCGCTTGCTTCGCGCGCGGAGCTTGGCCGGCCAAAGGAGAGTGCAAGGGAAAACAGAATTTGCTTTATGGATGCATATGATCAGGTCAAAATTGATGTTTGAAAAGGCTAAACAACCAGTATAATGGGATTACATAGGATGAATACATACGAATAGAAAGGTGCAGGATAAATGCAGAGTGCAGGAATGATATTGTATATACTGCTTTTTGGAATTCTTTTGGGTGGTATATGGACAGGGCTTAACCGCAATCATGCAGAATACGATATGAAAGAGTAGTCTCGGAAACTCACTGAAGATGCAACAGAAAAACAGGCCATATAAACG
>CAJUQZ010000072.1:0-9343 GCA_910588755.1 uncultured Lachnospiraceae bacterium
CATTAGCCTCGTTATAATTTTTTGCGGAATTTAGGATGTATGACCTGTCAGATCTGTTTGACGAGGAGGACGTATATATAGATGACTGCCATGTGCACGAAAGTGGCAACAAAATTATTGCAGATAAAATCTGGGAAAAGGTGAAAGACTTTATTGCACATTTTCATGCAGATGTTTACATCTCCTCAATGTAATGCTAAAATGATTGTAACGAAATTATCTTCAAACACGCTCTGGCAGTGATAGCAAACACCAGTTCAATACCGTGTGGGTGCTATGCGCCATACACAATGCACTGTTTACAGCAATCGGGAGGGTGATGGTTACAAATGAATTTCCAGGATGAGATGAAGCAGACGTTTATGAAGGTCATCGCCGGAGAGATGGAGCCAGCAGCGTGGGAAACCTGGTGGAACAGTCATCAGGAGAAGCTGGAGAAGGTATTAAACCGCGGGGATTTTATACGGATTATGCCTGAGGAGTGGCTTGTCAGTTATCGCTGGATGGCAAAGACACAAAGTGCGGTTGCCTATCATTTTTATACACAAGGCCGTCCCGTGAAGTCCTCTGATTATTATGAAAAAAAGGCGCAGGAGGAGGAAAAGTGTATGCGGCAGGCGGCTTATGCCTCTTTCTATGAGCGTGTAGCGCCATACAGGCAGCGGTGGGAATCTTATCTGGAAAAGCATCCTGTGCAGCCAGTGGATTTTGACTGGAAAAAGCTGTTAGGAACGCCACCGGCGCAGAAACCGGCACCTGTATATTCTTATAAGCATGCGAGGGAGTCAGCGCAACGCAAAGAGTGTATCGAGGAGCTTCATCTGCGGCTGAAGGAAAATATTCAGGCAAAGATAACACCCCTTGCAAAGGCATATGGAATGAAAAAAGCAGGTGTAAAGACATTTGTCAGGGAAAGGAACGGGCTAATAGCCAGCGTGTGTTTTGTGGGGTATTTCAGGGGCGGCGGATATGAGTCGATGCAGTATTATCTCTGTCCCATTTATGCGGTGCCCACAGGAATCCTGGGTCTTCCGGGGCCTGTCTGCCGCGGGGAAAATTTTCAGCAGATGGAAAAAGAATGGGGGGAGATCCAGTTTGGTTCAGATGCTGTAGATGCTGACAGGGTAGGGCGGATCAATCAGAAGTTTGATGATATCCTGATATTTCTTGCGGAGGATATTTTTCCAGAGTGGCAGAAAATAGACAGTCTGGAGACATATTTTGCAAAAGAGCGAGTGGATTATCTAAAGGCATCAGAGGTCGGGCCTAAGCAGCCCTGGGGGTTCAGGCCGATGTGGAATCTGGGCACAGGAGATTCAAAGGACCCTTGGCGGGCAGATGCGTATTTGTACGGGGTATGGGAGCTGCTGACGGGAAATGAGAAAGAAGGGTATGCGCATCTCGATGAATGTGTTGCACACAATGCAGGTTACATCAGGAGCTATTATGCGTCTGGTTCATCGGAGGAATATGTAAAGGCTTATAACGATCCCAGAGACTCCCTGGTGGTAATGTACCATAATGCGGAGCTTTTTGCAAAGACAAAGCAGATACCGGACGCAGGGGAGCGGCAAAAAGCGGTCCGGGATACGTATGAGGAGGTGTGCCGGTTTATGAGATATTTTCATGGTCTGTCAAAGCGGGTGGAGAGAGCATGACAATAGTTGCCAGGGCATTATTTTATCCAGGATGGTTTTCGGGTAGATAAAGTCCGGGATAAGAAGCACGAAGCAGGGGGAAGTGAGGTTACAGCATGGTTTATACAGTAACATTTAATCCGTCGCTGGATTACATTGTGTCCATGAATGATTTTGGGATTGGCAGGACAAACCGGACAATTGGTGAGCAGATGCTTCCAGGCGGCAAGGGAATCAATGTGTCAATTGTTCTGCACAATCTGGGAATCGAGAGTACGGCACTTGGCTTTACAGCTGGCTTTACGGGAGACCAGATAGAGTGTAAGGTGCGTGAAATGGGGCTGAACACAGACTTTATCCACCTGGATAAAGGGTTTTCACGCATCAATGTCAAGCTAAAGGACTACGATGGCACAGAGATTAACGGCATGGGTCCAGAGATTGGCCAGTTGCATGTAAATGAATTGTTTCAAAAGCTAGAAAAGCTTAGTGCGGGCGACATCCTTGTCCTTGCGGGCAGCATTCCAAAGAGCCTGCCAGATTCCATCTATCGTGATATCTTAAAGCGGGTCTGGAAACGCGGGGTGCTGTCTGTTGTGGATGCGACGAAGGATTTGCTGCTGAATGTATTGGCGTACCAGCCTTTCTTAATCAAGCCAAACAACCATGAGCTGGGGGAGCTCTTTGGCGTGACACTGAAAACGCGGGAAGCTGTTATTCCATATGCAAAAAAACTGCAGGAGAAGGGGGCACGGAATGTGCTGGTGTCCATGTCAGGGCAGGGGGCTGTCCTTTTGGACGAGGATGGAATAGTACACATGCTTGCAGCGCCGGAAGGAACGCTGGTTAATGCGGTGGGCGCTGGGGATTCTATGGTTGCCGGTTTTGTTGCGGGTTGGACGAGGACACAGGACTATGAGTATGCGTTCCGCATGGGGGTGTCAGCGGGAAGTGCGAGCGCCTTTTCCGAGTTGCTGGCGACAGGACAGGAAATAGAACAAATATTTGGTAAAATAAAAAGTGGAACAGCGCTGGCAGGAAGGAGATATTTGGGAAAGATGGCCTGCGGTGGAATCGCGATGGGAAAAGTGATGGTTTTTGGCGGGGATCAGGGGCAGATTAAGCCAGTTAGAATCGAGGAGCCGTCGCGTGAGTGCAGCAGGGTGCGGCATGCGGCCGATGCGGCAAAGCAGCAGCTTGTGGCACTTTATGACAAGGCTGTAGCGGAGGTTGGAGAGTCTGGTGCAGCCATTTTTGTGGCGCATCAGATGATGCTTGAGGACGAGGTGTATCTAGACGCTGTTGATCGTCTGATACAGACAGAGCTGGTGAACGCGGAGTACGCGGTGGCGGCCACGGGGGAACAGTTTGCTGGAATGCTTGCGGTCATGGAGGACGCGGATATGCAGGCGCGCGCGGCGGATATCCGGGATGTCTCCGCGCGGCTGGTGAGGAATCTGTCTGGGAATGGCGGCGCGGATGGCTCCGTGAAGGAGCCATCTATTATCGTTGCAGAAGACCTTACGCCGGGTGAGATCATACAGATGGACAGGGACAAGATATTGGCCTTCGTGACAGTACACGGCTCGGCCAGCTCTCACACAGCCATACTTGCTCGCATGATGGGGATTCCTGCGTTGGTCGGTGTGGAGATGGACCTAGGATTAATCAGGATCGGAATGACCGCGATCGTGGACGGGGATACCGGAGAGGTCATCTTTGAGCCGACCAAGCTCCAGTGCAGTGCGGCGGAGAAAAGGCTTGGTGCCGAGCGGGAAAAGCGCCGTCTGTTGCAGGCGCTAAAGGGCAGGAAAAACGAGACCAGTGATGGCAGGACAATTGAGATTTATGCCAATATCAGCAGTGTCAGTGATGTGGACGGTGTGTTGGAAAATGATGCCGGCGGCATTGGACTTTTCCGCAGCGAATTTCTGTATCTAGAGCGCGGTGATTTTCCGTCGGAGGAGGAGCAGTTTCAGGCGTACAGGCAGGTGCTGCAGAGGATGGGGAACAGGAAGGTTGTGATACGGACACTCGACATCGGGGCGGACAAGCAGGCGGACTACTTCGGGCTTGGAGAGGAGGACAATCCGGCGCTGGGCTGCAGGGCGATCCGCATCTGCCTGTTACAGCCTTGGATTTTTAAGACACAGCTTCGTGCGCTCTTTCGCGCGGCAGTATATGGCAATCTCGCCATCATGTATCCGATGATTATTTCCACGGAGGAGGTACTGCGGATTTATGATATAGTGCGGGAGGTGGCAGAGGAGCTTGAGAAAGCGCAGCTTCCATACCGGATTCCCGAGCAGGGGATCATGATTGAGACACCGGCGGCTGTGATGATCAGTGACGAGCTGGCAGAGCTGGTGGACTTTTTCAGTATCGGCACGAATGACCTGACGCAGTACACGCTTGCCATCGACAGGCAGAACCAGCGACTTGCAGACTTTTACAACCCGCATCACAAGGCGCTTTTGCGCATGATCAGAACGGTGGTTGACAATGCGCACAGGTGCGGGAAACGGGCAGGAATCTGCGGGGATCTGGGCGCGGACATCGCGCTTGTGCCTGCGTTTGTTGACATGGGAGTCGATGAGTTGTCGGTGGCGCCGTCAATGGTATTGAAGGTTCGCGAGCGCGTGCGGGCGATGTGAGCTGTTATATCCCGGGTTTTTCCTGTTTGCTGCCCAGCTTCCGCGCAGTGTAGACCGCCGGTGTATCCAGTAAACTGGTAAAGATAAATATGACATAACTTGAAAAAACAATATTGAGCAGGGTTTCCAATTCATAGACACCCCAGAACGCGGCAAAGGTATACAGCAGTGTGTTAAAAAATTGAGATGCGAGCGTGGAGCCATTGTTCCTAAGCCACAGGAACTTTTTGGAATCGCTGCACAATTTTGTCGTGCGCACCCAGATCGCATGGTATGCAAAGACATCAAAGGTCTGTACGACGGCATAGACAATTATGCTGCTGAGCATCAGTCGTGGTGTGTTGGAGAAGACAGATGCGATTGCAGGCGAGGCCCAGTCGTTTGCGTTTGGTGTGTAGAGCAGCCAGGATTGTGAGATCAGGATAAAAACGCCGGAAGTAAGAACACCGATTAGGACTGCTTTGTTTGCCGCGCGCTTTCCCTCCGTCTCGCTCAGAATATCAGTGACTAGAAAGGTCGATGCAAACAGGATATTTCCGAGAGTCTGCTCCATGCCAAAGGCATTGACGACAATCAAGACTTCAATGTTTGCCGCAATTGTCGCAAGCACCGTCCAGCAGTATAGACCAGTTTTTCCTAGGAAACGGTAGAAGAGCACTACACATGTGTAGATTAAGACCAGGCTGACAATCAGTAAAAGTTCGTTGTTCATTATAAATTCCTCCGTAAATAAAATATTATTTTAATCGAATTTTGTTCAGATAAAATTTTTAGATAAAAAATTCACCCGACACCAAAATCCGTATTGCAAAGCAGGATATCCACACGCGCATGTTCCTTATAAACCGGGTATAGTTCTTCCATAAAACGATCAATGACGGACTGGTCCGGTTTTACATTGGTTGTATTTTCGGTCATGATGTTGATACAGACGCGCTCGAAACAGGCAAGTCCCGTTTCGATATCGTAACTCATGGAAGATAGTGTCTGTCCTTTCAGGCCAAAAAGAAGGCATACCTCATCAAAGAAGGCAGCAATCTTTGCGGGATCTGATTCGTTAATTCCCTTGCGGAGCACCTGTTCGCGGTATGTGCTGTCAAATGTCTCCACACCGATTTTGATTTTTACCTGAATGCCATGTGCCGCAAAGGTTTTGCGCAGCGGGGGTGTCATGTCTTTATGCATCCAGTGGCACTCGAAATGAATAACGCTGATTTTTTTGGCAATACAGATATCTAGAAGGAGTTTTACGGTCTGGCTGTCCAGATCCACAAAGCTTCCTGAATTGATAACCTCAAGCTTGCCGTATTTTCCTGTAACATGCTGCAGTACTGCCTGATTTAGTGCAAAATTGCTGTTCTCATCAGGATTGGAGTCAAGGTGGTAGTCGCAGAAGGTACAGCGCCGCCACTTACAGCCCGAGCCGCGCAGCAGTACGATTTCGCGTTTGTTTTTCTCTGTGATTTCAGCGTATCTTACCAGGGAGTTGTTTTTTGCAGAGTCATTTTTCATAAAGCTGTCAATCCTTTCGTAAATTTGTGTCATAATACAGCTGGCGGAAATGCGTTTTCAATATAAATCTTGCTGACATATTTCCACTGGGTGCCCGTGTGCAAAAAAGGAATCTGCACCCTGCAAATTCCCATTAAAACAAAAGGAGCACAAAGCTCCGAATTATTAAAAATCCATAGTTTTGTTTATAGACAGGATGGTTTCGAACTGTCTGTATAAAATTTTATTTTTCACGGGTCGTACTATCGTCCTTTTTTTCATCTCCTTGCCCCAGCTCGGGCTGTTGTGGGAAAAGCTCTGCCATCGTATGCTTATGCTGCATGCGGCCAATGCAAAAGAGGAGAAGCCACGCCAGAACAGGAATCGCAACGATACAGGTCAACAGCGCCATAAAGCGGTTTCCGGACTCGCCTGGAGACGCGGTAAAGGCAGATATTGAAAACGCGGCAACCAAAATAACAATCGCAGTCAGCGCGGCAATGGCAACTAGCTGTCTCCAGTGTTTCCTCATAAACAACAACCTGACCTTTCTTTTCTGAAAATCTTCTTAAATCCTACGAATCTTATTAATAGGTAAAGATATGATAGGCAGGCACGCGATAGTATCTATCAAAGTGATTATACACCGAATGAAAGAAATATGCAAGCGAAAATGTGACATTCGAGAATTTTCTTTGACTTTCCGTGCGGTTTAGTATATACTGTTACTGTCTGTATGAGTTGCAATAGGATCAGACAGGGCAAAGACGGTATTTATGATGAAGGTTACACCGCACAAAAGCGGCTGCGGTGCCAAAATATGTGATAAAGACGAAAGGATGTTAATGATCATGGCAGAAGAAAAGACATTATTAGACCAGTGGAGAGGGATTGCTTACAATGAGGACACAGATAAGAACACGCTCCAAAAGCTCTGGATTGACTATTTCCAGAAGGAAAAAGAGATTTATCAGCAGCTTCTGACAAACCCTGATGAGGAAGTGCGGGGGACTGTGAAGGAACTGGCAGAAAAGTACAGTGTGGATATCATGACAATGACAGGTTTTCTTGATGGCATTAATGAAAGCTTAAAGACTGAAAACCCGATTGAGCAGATGGATGAGAACACAGAGGTGAGTCTTGGCTTTGACAAGGAGCTGCTCTATAAGAATATGGTGGCAGCAGAGGCCGACTGGCTCTACAACCTTGAGGAGTGGAACGCCATCTTTGACGAGGACCAGAAGAAGGCGCTCTACAAGGAACAGAAATCCTCAACCACCATTAAGAAGGGGACCAAAATCTACCCCAACGATCCATGTCCTTGCGGAAGCGGCAAAAAATATAAAAAGTGCTGCGGAAAAAATAAATAAAATTTTTCAATTTGCTCTTTACAATCTGCGTATTAGGGAATAATATACTAATAAGTGAATGAACAAACACGTTGATGAGACGAGTAGGATATTGGAATGCACCAGAGAGAAGCGCCGCCAGTGCTGAGAGCGCTTTTGCAGGAGATATCTGAAAACTACCTCGGAGCGGCCCCAATCCGGCCCGGTGATTCCGTTATAATCTATGAGTGGTCTGTGTAGATTCTTTGTTCTGTGCAGGCAAGCAGGGTGGAACCGCGTTGATACGTCCCATGCATTACAGAAATTGTAGTGTGTGGGTTTTTTTATGCACACGGCCACCCAAAGGAAGAGTGTCAGCAAGAAAAATTCCGCTAGGTGGCGCGTGGCAGGTAAGAGAAAAGAAAAGGAGAGTATGATTATGGAAGAAACAACAATTGAGACAATCAGAACAAATTACAAGGAGTATTTGCTGCCGGTACTATGCCTCGTGCTGGGTATACTGATCGGTATGTTGCTGTCACCAGTAAAGAGCGGCAGAATCGCGGTGCTAAGCAACAATATGATCGGTTCGAGGAATGGCTGTAAAAACAAGGCGAAAGCGGACGATATGATGATCGGCGCACAGAAGAGCGGTTCGTCAAGGGCATAGAGATAGCGGGTAGTATTGAGAAAGTAAGAAATGGAGATAGTACAATGAAGATTACATTAAAGGATGGCTCCGTGAAGGAGTACAGTGAGGCGAAATCAATTATTGACATTGCGGAGGATATCAGTGAGGGACTTGCACGCGTGGCGTGTGCAGGTGAGATCAATGGGGAAATAGCAGATTTAAGGACTCAGATCAAAGAGGATTGCGAACTGAATATTATCACGGCAACGGATCCCAAGGCACTTCCTGTGATCAGGCACACGGCGTCGCATGTGCTTGCCGAGGCGGTAAAGCGCTTGTTCCCGAATGCAAAGGTGACGATCGGGCCATCGATCGATGAGGGCTTTTATTATGATTTTGACGCGGACCCGTTTTCAAGGGAGGATCTGGACAGGATCGAGGCGGAGATGAAAAAGATCATCAAGGAAGGTCACAAAATCACACGCTTCACGCTTCCAAGGGCCGAGGCTATCAGGTTGATGGAGGAAAAAGGCGAGCCCTTTAAGGTAGAGCTAATACAGGATCTGCCAGAGGACGCCAAGATCAGCTTTTATGACCAGGGAGGCTTCGTGGATCTGTGCGCGGGGCCGCATCTGATGAGCACAAAGGGCGTCAAGGCGTTCAAGCTGACCTCCTCCTCGATGGCATATTGGAGAGGCGACTCCAATAAGGCGCGTCTGCAGCGTATCTACGGCACGGCGTACAATAAGAAAGAGGAACTTGCGGCCCATCTTGAGCGCATGGAGGACGCAAAGCGCCGCGACCACAACAGGCTTGGGCGTGAGATGGAGCTGTTTACTACGGTGGATGTGATTGGACAGGGATTGCCGTTATTTACACCAAAGGGAACGAAAATGATTATGAAGCTCCAGCGCTGGATCGAGGACTTAGAGGACAATGAGTGGGGCTATGTCAGAACGAGGACACCGCTCATGGCAAAGTCGGATCTGTACAAGATTTCAGGCCACTGGGATCACTACAAGGACGGAATGTTCGTGCTAGGTGACGAGGAGAAGGACAAAGAAGTGTTCGCGCTGCGTCCGATGACCTGTCCTTTCCAGTATTATGTATATAAGAATGCACAGCGGTCATACAGGGATCTTCCGTATAGAATGAGCGAGACATCGACAATTTTCCGCGCCGAGGATTCAGGTGAAATGCACGGATTGACGCGTGTGCGCCAGTTTACGATCACGGAGGGACATCTGGTGATCCGGCCAGACCAGGCGGAGGCGGAGCTGAAGGGATGCCTCGACCTTGCATATTATGTACTAAAGACACTCGGGCTTGAGAACGATGTCACATACCGTCTCTCTAAGTGGGATCCTTCCAATAAGGCGAAATACCTCGGGGACGATAATTACTGGAACAGCACACAGGATGCGCTGCGCGAGGTGCTTCGGGAGAAGAACGTGTCGTTTGTCGAGGCGGACGGCGAGGCGGCATTCTATGGGCCAAAGATTGACATTCAGGCCAAAAATGTATACGGTAAGGAAGACACGATGATTACGATTCAGCTCGATTGCGCGATCGCTGAAAATTTTGATATGTACTATATTGACC
>CAJUQZ010000072.1:9353-20934 GCA_910588755.1 uncultured Lachnospiraceae bacterium
ATTCTGGACAGCCTGGGCATTGCCTATACAGAAGAGACGGGCGAAGCGGCGTTCTATGGCCCTAAAGTCGACATTAATGCGAAAAATGTCTATGGGAAAGAGGACACCATGGTAACCATTCAGTGGGATGCGCTGTTGGCAGAGCAGTTTGATATGTACTATATTGACCAGAATGGTGAAAAAGTTCGCCCATATATCATACACAGAACCTCTATGGGCTGTTATGAGCGCACGCTTGCATGGTTGATTGAAAAATATGCCGGAAAATTCCCTACTTGGCTCTGCGCAGAGCAGGTGCGTGTGCTTCCGATTTCCGACAAGTATGAGGACTATGCACAGGACGTGTGCAGAGAGCTGAAAAAAGCTGGAATTGACGCCACAGTGGACAGTCGCTCAGAAAAGATCGGCTTTAAGATCCGTGAGGCGAGGCTGGATAAGCTTCCGTATATGCTCGTGGTAGGGCAGCAGGAGGAGGCAGAGCATACGGTGTCTGTCAGAAGCCGTTTTGCGGGCGATGAGGGCGCAAGGACGCTGGAGCGCTTTATCGCGGATATCACTGAGGAAATCAGGAATAAGACGATCCGGGAGGAGCTTGCGGCAGAGGAAAATAAATCATAAAATATAGAATAACACAGGCCAGTGTCAGACATACTAATGATGAGTTTCGCTTATGGAAACTCACCGGGACTGCACCGTTTATTGCGGCAGCTCCCTGCTTTGGCAAAAATATGTGATTGTATTAGGAGGTAATTATGTCTGAATTAACCTGTGGAGTGAGCAATTGTACCTACAACAAAGACCACTGCTGCTGCAAGGGTGACATCATGGTGGGAGGAAAGCATTCCTGTGACTGTGATGATACCTGCTGCGAGAGCTTTCACAAGAGGAGCGGCGACAGCTTTACAAGCGCGGTTTCCCATCCAAGCCAGCATATCAGCATCGATTGCGAAGCAGTGAAGTGCGTATACAATACGGATTACCGCTGCAATGCGGAGCATGTTGACATCAAGGGGAACCATGCAGGTACAAGCAGTGAGACGCTCTGTGCGACTTTCCGCGAGAAATAAAATAGGATATAAAATTTATTTACTAATATTTCAAAAACAGATTGACAGGGAATGGATACTGTGGTAAAGTATTGATGTTTGAGGCAGCTCAAATAATACAGGAAAGCAGAGTATCCACTCTCACCCTATGGCGATTGGGCTTATAGGTGTTCATGATTTTGAATTTATGCTATTGTGTTTTTGGTGCGTGAGGGCGTAGGGCATATAGCTTGAAGAAAATGAGAAGTGAAGTGGATAATCTTGCGGTTATCCACTTTTTATTTTCTTATGATTTATTTTATGGAGGTGTAAGGTTATTAGCGATTTAATGATTAACGAACAAATTAGGGACAGAGAGGTGCGCGTGATCGGCGAGGATGGTGAGCAGCTTGGCATCATGTCGTCTAAGGAGGCCATGAGACTGGCGGAGGAGGCAGGAGTCGATCTTGTGAAGATCGCGCCCACGGCAAAGCCGCCTGTGTGTAAGATTGTTGATTATGGCAAGTTCAAGTATGAACAGACAAGAAAAGAGAAGGAAGCTAGGAAAAAGCAAAAGGTAATCGACGTAAAAGAGATTCGTTTGTCTCCCAATATCGACACTAATGACTTGAACACGAAGGTAAATGCTGCCCGCAAATTTTTATCCAAGGGTGACAAGGTTAAGGTCACGCTGCGTTTCAGGGGGCGCGAGATGGCTCACATGCAGAACAGCAAGCATATTCTGGTAGATTTCGGTGAGAGTCTGAGCGATATCGCGGTAGTGGAGAAGGAGCCCAAGGTGGAGGGCAGAAGCATGACAATGTTTTTAGCTGAGAAGCGATAAGCCGTTTATTCGGACAGCTTATGACAGTTAAAAGATAAAAGAATTATGAGTTTAGGAGGAATCAGTTATGCCAAAAATGAAAACCAGCAGAGCAGCTGCAAAGCGCTTTAAAGTGACAGGGACAGGTAAGTTAAAGAGAGCAAAAGCCTATAAGAGCCATATCTTGACAAAGAAGACCACAAAGAGAAAGAGAAATCTTAGAAAGGCTGCAATCACAGATGCAACCAATGTTAAGAATATGAAGAAGATCTTACCATATTTGTAAGATCAGGGGTAGTAGAGGAGATTATTTGTTAGGAGGATTAGAAAATGGCAAGAATTAAGGGCGGATTAAACGCAAAGAAGAAACATAACAGGGTATTAAAGCTTGCAAAAGGTTACAGGGGAGCAAGGTCAAAACAGTACAGGGTGGCGAAGCAGTCCGTTATGAGGGCGCTTGCTTCCTCGTACGCTGGCAGAAAAGAGAGAAAGCGTCAGTTCAGGAGACTCTGGATTGCGCGTATTAACGCTGCGGCCAGACTCAACGGCCTGTCATACAGCAAGATGATGCATGGATTAAAGGTTGCCGGAATCGACATCAACAGAAAGATGCTCGCAGAGATGGCAGTCAACGATGCAGAGGGATTTAAGACACTCGCAGAGCTTGCAAAGAAGAGTGCATAATGATACCATAAGGAGGGATATCATCATGAAAGAGAATCTTCATGATGGTATCCTTTGCTTTTATGCGCAGATCTGTGTAGGGAGGATGGGGTATGATCATATATGAATTGTATGGAATAATGGTGGCAGGTATCGCACTGGGACTTCCTGTGGTACTGATTGTCATGGATATAATATTCGCGGTGAAAAAGAAAAAGTATCCCGTATTTGAGGCGTTTGCATTCACCATAGGCGGTTTTTATATGATATTTGCATACAGGCTATGGGAGCTGCCATCATATGATAAGCCGATCAATATCTATGGAACAGAGAATGCCCATGCGCCGGTTAACCTTAGATACAGTGCAGCGCTTCTGTTGATTGCCCTGTTGGGGTTTGCGTGTTATATGATACTGAAATTCCGCCGGAAAAAAATCCCGCCGTTAGCAGAGGTCTTTCTGCTTGGCGGCATGTATATGGGGATGCTGCTGTGCGTCGTGTTTCTGTTTCAGCTTTGTATGGGCATCCATGCAAAACCGGCGGACATGAGCGCGCTTGCGGGTGCATTGGATGCATACTATCTGGAAAACTGGCAAGTCTCCCTGGGGGAGATGGATTATTTTGTGATCGTATGTCTCTGCATTGTGCCGGTATTGTTTCTGGTTCACTGCATTCACCTTATGGTCACAATGATGCGGGAGAAGGCGCGGGAGCAGGGCAGCATAAACTACATGAACCCGCTGATGAATCATATAAACAGCCTTTTCATAAAATGTGTGGGGACGTATCTGCTGGCGGTTCTTGCCATGTTGCCGCTCACGGCAGTGCTGTCCATCATTTTAATCTTATTCGGCCAGCAGCCAGACAGTGTGATTCTGGCATTTACGAAGACAAGCGACTGGATCCTGTCACAGGAAATCTCGCCTCCGCCGGTTGCATACGACACACACTATTTGTGTACGGTATCCCTGCGCGGGCACAGAAAGCTGGTGAAGCCGCTTCGGTACGGCATACGGCGGGGGGAAAAGATTGTCGTAAACCGCCAGTTGTGTGTTGCAAATGCGTTCGAACAGATGATCTGTGAGCGCGCGCCGAAGTTCCATCGTGCGGTGCGGGCATTTTATGATCAGTACGGGTATCCGGTATCAAAGCACATTCGCACTGCATTTGCGGCTGATGTTGTCTATATCCTGATGAAGCCGCTAGAGTGGCTGTTTGTCATTGCGTTATATATGATGGAGGAGAAGCCGGAGGACAAGATTGCAGGTCAGTATCTGCCATGCAAATTTATTAAAAATGTATAGCAATCATGTAAAATAAACAGGACCTGCAATGAAAACTTTGTAAAGATTTCATCAGGGAAGTTTACCAGCGGTCAATTGTCTGCTATATTATACTAAGTAGTTTAAGTAGTCTAAGTAGTCTAGGGAGTCCGGTTTTCTAGCTGTCGGATAAACGGGCAGGGAGCCAGCGGCAGTGAACAGGAATGAATTGTCTGAAAACAAGGTATATTAAGACAGGATAAAGATATCACTTGGAGATGGATTCATAAAAATGGAAATGAGGTAGAAGGTATGAGGGTTTTAGGGCATTTGGAGCCAAAGAAGGTATTTTACTATTTTGAGGAGATATGTAAAATACCGCACGGCTCTGGAAATCTTGATGGGATCAGCAGTTATCTTGCGCAGTTTGCAAAGGACAGGGGATTGTTTCACATCAGGGATGCGAGCAACAATGTGATCATCGTCAAGGAGGCCAGTGCGGGCTATGAGTCTGTTTTGCCCATTATTCTGCAGGGCCATATGGATATGGTTGCAGTGAAAAAAAAGGACTGCGACATTGATCTGGAAAAAGATCCGCTAAGGCTAAAGGTGGATGGTGATTATGTGTACGCGGAGGGAACGAGCCTTGGCGGGGACGACGGTATCGCGGTGGCTTATATCCTGGCGATTCTTGATTCTGAAGATATTGAGCATCCGCGCATCGAGGCGGTTATCACAACGGACGAGGAGGTTGGTATGGAAGGCGCTACGGCAATCGACCTGTCCATGCTGCAGGCAAAGAGAATGCTCAACATAGATTCGGAGGAGGAAGGAATCCTTCTTACGAGTTGTGCAGGCGGTATGCGGATGGACTGTCATATTCCGGTCAAAAAGGAGCCATGTCAGGATGGCGCGTTTCTGCGCGTTTCTGTGAGCGGGCTTCAGGGCGGCCACTCCGGCACCGAGATCAATAAGGAACATGCAAACGCCATCAAGCTCTTAGGAATCACCCTGCATCAGCTCCGAAAGAAAATTCCTTTCAGGCTGGCAGATATCGGCGGTGGAGAAAAGGATAATGCGATTCCGCGGGAGGCTGCGGCCGTGGTCTGCCTTGCAAAAGAGCACAAAGAGAGCTTTATCGCAGAACTGCAAAGGATTGCGGCGGAGGAGAAAAACGAGAAGAAGTCCAAGGAAAAGCACCTGTGCATCAGGGCGGAGGAGATCAGACAGGATGCGACAGACGTATTTAGTGATGATAGTACGAATAAAATCCTGTCCTTTCTGGTACTGCTTCCAAATGGGGTGATGGCGATGAGCGCGGATATAGACGGTCTGGTCGAGACATCACTGAATGTCGGCATACTCAAAACCTGCGATAGAGAGGTGATCGCAAGTAGCGCCATCAGAAGTGCGATTGAGACTGCAAAGCACAAAGTTGGCCTGCAGTTGGAAACCCTCACGGGAATTTTTGGCGGATACACCGAAACGCATGGGGCGTACCCCGGATGGCAGTTTGATCCGGACTCGAAGCTTCGGGCGGATATGGTCAGGATATACAGGGAGATGTTTGACAAGGATGTGCAGGTCGAGGCGCTTCATGCCGGGCTTGAGTGCGGCATCATGATATCCAAGATTGCGGGGCTCGACTGCGTGTCATTTGGCCCGGATATCCATGATATCCACACGACAGAGGAGCGGCTTAGCATTTCCTCGGCGGCAAGAATGTGGGCATACCTGCTCGCAATACTGAAACAGAAGTAAGGAGCTGCTAAGAAATTACACATGACAATAACAAGTAATTTCTGAACGGTTTCTAAGCATTATAATCACGCAGTCACAGAAAACAAAACAGGAGAAAATGAAATGGCAGAAAACTATAGGGAATTTAATCCCGGAAATAACCCGGAGAACGGGCAGAGTACACAGGGACCAAAATGGACATCAGGAAACGGAGGCAGCACCTATGGAAAAATAGCGGCCATCGTAGCGACGCTGCTGGTATTGGGCGTATTGGCGATGGAGTCCGTCTATTCGATTGGGGAGCAGGAGCAGGGTGTGGTAACGACATTTGGCCATGCGGGCAGCGTGGTGACATCAGGACTGCATTTTAAGATTCCCTTTGTACAGAAGGTGACAAAGGTCAATACTACGATCTTAGGATTCCCAATCGGATACAGGTCGGGGGGCGATGACAGCGCCAGTCAGGAGCAGATTGATGATGAATCACTGATGATCACCTCGGATTTTAACTTTGTCAATGTTGATTTTTATGTGGAATACAAGGTATCTGATCCGGTGAAATATCTGTACAGCTCCAGACAGCCCAAGGAAATACTCAAAAATATTGCACAGTCCTGTATCAGAAATATTATCAGTAATTATGTTGTGGACGATGTGATCACCACAGGAAAGAGCAAGATCCAGGCGGAGATCAAGGAGATGATCATAGAGAAGCTTGAGGAGCAGGATATCGGGCTGATGCTTGTCAATATATCCATGCAGGATGCGGAGCCGCCCACGGAGGCTGTCATAGAGGCATTCAAGGCAGTCGAGACGGCAAAGCAGGGCAAGGAGACGGCGATCAACAACGCCAACAAGTACAGGAATGAGAAGATTCCTGAGGCAAGCGCAAAGGCAGACCAGATCACACAGGACGCAGAAGCCGCAAAGCAGGAGCGTGTGAACGAAGGAATCGCGCAGGCGGCCCGGTTCAATGAGATGTATGCGGAGTATGAGAAGAATCCGTTGCTGACCAAGCAGAGAATGTTCTACGAGGCGATGGAGGAGGTGCTTCCGGGCGTAAAGCTGATCATTGATGACGGAAGCGGCGATCTCAACAAGACGCTGTATCTTGACGAGCTGCAGTTAGAGGATATTACAGGTGACAGACCAGCAGTGTCTTCGGAGGACACCAGTACACAGGAGGAAGAATGAGCATGAAGAAAAAAATGAGTGGGATATTTGGCGTAATTGTTCTGGTAGTGGCGCTTGTGGTGCTGGCAAACTCAGCATTTATCATCAAGGAAAACCAGTACGGGCTGGTCCGTCAATTTGGCCGGATCGAGCGGGTGTTATCCGATTCCGGGCTGTATTTTAAGGTGCCTTTCATACAGGAAAAGGATACGGTCTCAAAAGAGCTTTTACTGTATGATATCGCTAAGTCGGATGTCATCACGCAGGATAAGAAATCAATGATCGTGGACAGTTTCGTGCTGTGGCGCGTCACGGATCCCAAAGTTTTTGCGCAGACACTCAACACCTCCAGCCAGAACGCGGAGGGCAGGATCAACGTTGCAGTGTACAACTCAATCAAAAATGTGATCAGCAGTATGACGCAGGCGGACATTATCGCGGCGAGGGGGCGCAAGCTAACGAACCTGATCATGGAGAATGTCACCGGCATCAATCAGTATGGCATAGAGATCACGACAGTGGAGATCAAGCTTCTTGACCTGCCGGAGGACAATAAGAACGCAGTGTTTGAACGAATGATATCAGAGCGTGAGAATATCGCAGCCACATACACGGCGGAGGGAAACTCTGATGCGCAGAAGATTCGCAACACGACAGACAAGGAGACTGCGCTGATGCTCTCAGAGGCAAACAAGAACGCCGAGATATTGAAGGCCGAGGGTGAAGCGGAATACATGAGGGAGATCGCTGATGCATATGATGGTGATATGAAGGCGGACTTTTACAGCTTTACCAGAAGCCTGGATGCGCTGAAAAATTCGATAAAGGGCGGGAACAAGACCGTGATCCTCGACAAGGATTCGCCGATCACGCAAATCTTTTATAACAGATAAAAAAATTTTATCTAAAAAGCGTTTCTGTTAAAAATGATCATGCCTGCAGCATATAATTTACTGCAGGCATGATATAACAATGACCAGTGCCGGTGCTTTATGCCTCTGATGTGGAGTCGCTAAGTCTCATATAGAAACAGATCAGGTAGAGACCGCATACGCCAACGAGTGCATAGATAATTCTAGAGAACCATGTCATGCTGCCAAAGATGACAGCGACAAGATTAAAGTCGAAGAAGCCAATCAGTCCCCAGTTTACAGCGCCGATAATCGCAATGGTCAATGCGATGCCGTCAATAATTTTATTACCCATATTTTTCGCCTCCTCCAACATTAGGATTGCCAGATATGGTGGGGAATATACAGACAAGAAGCTCTTTTTATTGTAACTTTTTGTCAACAAAAAGCAATGAAAAAAGTAGAATCATATAATTAATTCATAAAATTTACGTAAATAAATTGAAATATGTGAATGAATGTGATATCATATTAATGCATGTAATTTTTCATCAGTTCGAAGTCTGTATTCTAGCTGCTTATGGGGGCTGATATGGGAATACAGGCATAAGAGGAGGATGGCATTTTGAAAGTTACTGGCAGTTCAAAACAAAGTCGTGTCTCCAGGACCAGGGAGAGTTCTGCGTCAGAGACGAAAGCAGAACCCCGGAATATGATTTTGGGGCAAATAAAATTAGAAGATTTAGAGCAGGAGAGGTTAGAAGTGAGAAAATCAGTAGAAAAAAAACCAACATCAAAAAAACCAGTAGAAAAGAAGTCTGTCAGCGCAGTTAAGGCAGCTGATACAAAAGCGGAAGTAAAGGCTGCGGAGGCGCCAGTGGAAACAGCGGAGATAAAGGCTGCGGAAGTACCGGCAGAAGAGGCAAAAACTGAAGAGCCTGCAGCGGCGAAGGAAACCGAGACAAAAGCAAAGACAACCAGGACAAAGGCTGTTAAGAAGGAAGAGGTAAAGACAGCTGCAAAGAAGGAAGAGAAAGTGGCAGAGCCTAAGACAACCAAGGCAAAGACCACCGCAAAGACAGCAGAGAAAGTTGTCCTGCAGATGGGCGGAAGGGAAGACTTGGATATGAATAATTTGATTGACAGGGTAAAGGCCGCATATGTTGCAGAGGGACATAAGGCTGATGCGATCAAGAATATCGAAGTCTATATCAAGATTGACGAGAATATGGCATATTACGTAATTGACGGATATGCTTCAGGTATCAGTCTGTACTAATTAAAGAGCGCATTACATATAAAAAGTCTCAGATTTTTATGTAAAGTCTGAGACTTTTATATGTTTTTCAATTATCCATATCTTGCGGAAACACAATATTGAGACTGTCTAGTTCCTCCTCGGTGATGTCGGTAAATTGTTCCAGAATGATTGCAATATTATTCTGTTTGGCATTACAGAGGATATAGATAATGTCAGTGAGCTGGGCAATGATATCTTTCATGCGCACAGCATCGATTTTGGTACGTTTGGTGCTTTTGGTTGATTTCATTTTAACGGACTCCATTTTGATGTTATTGTGAAAGGACTGAAAAAACTAAGAGATAAAGTGCAGATAGATATTAGAGCAAAATGATTATTCCCGAATAGTGCTTGTCATTCCTTTTTCTTTCTTGAACACACATTGTGTGTTCATGTATAGGATAGCACACAAAGAGCTGTTTTTCAATATTGTTCTTTCATTTTTCAAAAGAAATTAAAAATGGTGGTTTGGGAATGCTGTGCGCATTAGCATACGTATTGTTCATATAGAGGGGTGTAAAGATGAGTTTGAAGAATAAAATATTAACAGGAATCATAGGGTTAGAGGTCATTTTCATTGCCGGGATTCTTGCGTTTACGTGTTACATTGGCAGTGATGCGGTGCAGGTTACGCGTCAAATGGAGCTGGCGCGGCAGTATCTGCAAAACGAGGAGTATGAGCAGGCCATTGCTGCTTTTGAGAAGGTTATTGACATAGATCCGCAAAATGCGGATGCATATCTGGAGCTGGCAGAAATTTATATATTGACAGACGAACAGGACCAAGCTGTCAGAATGCTGGAGAGGGGTACAAGAAGAACTGATTCAGAGGAAATACAGGAGTTGCTGGACCGGTGTGTGGAGGAGCCCACACAGGGCACAGAAAGTGAAACGGACTCCAAGCCGCAGCAGGAGATACCTGATGCAGATATGGTGTCAGATACACAGGGAGAAGGGCAGGAAAGCAGACAAAGTGAGCAAGAGTTATATCAGGAATACCTAGCAGGGACATTGATGTCGGCTTATGGGGTTTTTGATCCCGCTCAGAGCGGGACAATGTATTCAGCAGAGGATATGTGGTTTCATCCGGCTGGAGTCATGGACGCAATGATTCTTGATTTTGACCAGGATGGCGTTCCAGAGATGCTGGTAAGTTATGCAAAACAGAACACTGGAAATAGCTCGTACGGTGTTTATCTGGAAATGTATGAAATCTCTGACGGCAGGGTTGTGCTGGCGTCAAGTGTGCCTTTTATGGCATATTATGATGGCCAGTCAGGAGAACTACCCAGTGAGGCGGCGGTGTTTTCAGAGACAGAATGGTGTGAGATGATGCTGAATGTCAGTGCTGTACAGGTAGATGGGATATATTATATTGTGTGTGAGGAATATAGAGTTTATGGTTATTTTGCGGATGGCCAGTCACAGGACTATTGGGCGATGACTTATCAAAACGGTTCATTGCAGTATGCGTTTTCATTTACGCAGATAGGCGGTGGAAGTTCAGATTTTGAATATGAAGGCTTTGAGTTTTCAGACGGAAGCTGTATCGGCTCGGAGATGTATTACAGCGAGGATTATGAATATGAGGGGTTAGCATTATACGATACCTTTGAATCCGCGATAACAGCTTTTTTTGAGAAGCATGGGATTCAGATTAAGAAAAACCTGCCTCACTATCGCAATGAGAATAAAGAATCGATTCTTGAGAAGGATGAAAATAATATGGTCGATCTGTTTGCGTTTGTCAATGAGGTAAAGAGTTGGGATTTTGACACAAACAGGGTTGATTTTGAGGCAACGTTGACGACATATGGGGAGTTGTCGAAAAACTGATGTAAGGTTAGGTTTGATAAGGAATCCGCTTCGGGGGCTTGTATATCCCTAACGGGTGTGATATATTTATAGGCGGTGACAGGAACTGATTAACAGTTCAAAAAGAAACAGGAGGAGACATAAAATGAAATGTCCAAAATGTCAGACAGAAATAAACAGCAATGCAAGATTTTGTACGAAATGCGGCTGTAATCTTGCAGTGGAGATGGCAAAGGCTGTCAGAGAGCCGGAGCCGGCAAAGCCAGTACCGTGTGCAAAATGTGGTGCGGCATTGAGGCCAGGCGCAAAATTTTGTGTGAAGTGTGGACAGGCTGTGGAGCCTGCTGGGAATCAGAACCAGGAAGACAGGACGGTATTTATAAATGATAAGCCAGTTAACAGCAGTGTCAATGACCAGCCTGTGCGCGTCAATAATAGTAGTACTCAGCAGGTAAACACGACAGTGCAGAAACCAAATCCGGTTCCGGGAAACATCGTACCGCCAGACAATGCGGACAGGAAGAAGGAGAAGAATAAAAAGCCAAAAAAGGCTTATATGAAGGTGAAGGTGGCAAAGGAAGCGCCCCAAGCGGTAAACGTCTCAACTGTGGTACTGGATAAAACAGAACTTTCACTTTCCGCAGGGGAGTCTGCACAGCTTACGGCAAAAGTTCTTCCTAACAACGCAAAGGATAAAACCGTTCGTTTTTCCAGTTCAAATTCGGCAGTGGCCACAGTCAGTCCGGCAGGGCTAGTTACGGCTGCGTCAGAGGGGACGGCAAAGATCACAGCGGCAGCAGGAGGGAAGACGGCGGTCTGCTCTGTGAAAGTGACTGTTCAGGAAGTTCCAGTAACAGGGATCAAATTGAATATGGCGTCGATAACATTGAATAAAGGACACGAAGCGGAACTGGTGTCTACGGTGCTGC
>CAJUQZ010000072.1:20978-21359 GCA_910588755.1 uncultured Lachnospiraceae bacterium
TAGACGACAGGGGGCTTATGACAGCAATTGCAAACGGAACGGCAAAGATTACGGTAACGTGCGGGGAAATTACAGCAGACTGTCAGGTAAAGGTTGTGACAGAAGCGTCCAGCGTTATGCTAAATGCCAGCAATATCAGCATATACCCCAAAGAAAATGTGCGTTTGAAAGCTTCTGTATTTCCAGAAGACGCCTGGAATAATGAAGTCATTTTTATTTCCAGTAACGAAGAAGTGGCGACTGTGACAAACAGCGGCGAGGTTCAGGCCCATAAAACAGGTTTGGCCATCGTGACTGTAAAGACAAAGAACGGTGGATTTGAGGCTTCCTGCGAAGTTCATGTAAAACCACAGACATCGGAGATTCGTATAACATCCATAG
>CAJUQZ010000073.1 GCA_910588755.1 uncultured Lachnospiraceae bacterium
TCATTTCTACTGGCTATACACTTATTATACGAGGAGAAACATTATGAAAAAAACAGCAAAAATGGCAGCACTTATGCTTGCGCTGGCAATGATGACGACTACACTGGCAGCTTGTGGCAACAGTGCGGACTCAAAGGGTAGCACTGCGACGGATACAACCGTCTCAAACTCCCAGGACAACGGCACGGCTGAAACCAGTACACAGGAGGCTGAAAACACTCTTACATTTGGCACAAACGCTGAATTTCCGCCCTTTGAGTTTGTGGCTGGCAGCGGCGTAATCGACCAGTACGATGGTATTGATATAGCGATTGCAAAGCAGATTGCAGAGAGAAATGGCATGACACCGGCGATTGAAAATATGGAGTTTGACTCCCTGCTGGTGGCATTGCAAAATGGTCAGATTGATGCAGCAATTGCAGGCATGACCGTAATCGAGGAGCGGAAAGAGGAGGCGGATTTCTCCATTCCGTACTACACAGCAACACAGGTCATGATCGTGAAGGAGGATTCCGAAATCGCCTCTGCAGCTGACATGGCTGACAAGAAGATCTGTGTTATCCAAGGTTATACTGGCGAGATCTGCGTGAAGGATATGGGGTATCCATACGAGTCCTTCAAGAAGGGTACAGATGCCATCATGGAGCTGGTCAATGGCAAGTGCGATGTTGTCGTGCTTGACTCCGCCACATCACAGAAATATATCGAGGAAAATGAAGGCTTAAAGATCGTTGAGGACGCTGAGGCTTTCGAATCAGAGGAGTATGCCATTGCCGTGAAGAAGGGCAACACAGAACTTCTCGACAAGATTAACACGGTCATCGATGCCATGCTCACCGACGGCACTGTCGCTGAACTGGGCGCTAAGTACACAGAACAGCTTTCCGCTGATTAACGCAGACACACAGAGGGATATGGCACGTATATGCCATATCCCTCTATTTTATTCATTATTTCCACATTATTTGCAAATCCTCTCAAACAATTTCCGCTGTTTTTATATTATTTGCAAATTTACTCAAGCATCTTCGCTATCTCTACATTATTTGCAAATCCTCTCAAACAATCTCCGCTGTTTTTATATTATTTGCAAATTCACTCAAGTAATCTGTTATTTCTACATTATTTGCGAATCCCCTCAAGTACCTCCGCCGGAATCTCAAACTCCACTGTTCCCATATACATCGGGGCCACATCGCCCTCGTTGAATCCAATCACCACATTTCCATTCTCATTGAGATAAAAGGAAGTCTCATCTGTGATTGACTGAAAATTCCACTCCTCAATCTCATCGTTAAGCCAATAATACACATTCTCATCAGCGTCCATGCGCGCCTGCATCTGACGCTTAATATCATCGCTAATTGGCGTGATATAGTCCGTCCCTTCCTTGAAGATATCTTTTAACTGTAGTCTCTCGCCCGTCTTTAAGTCAATCGTGTAAAAATAATTCCACTGATACCCGCTGCCTGCCCCCTGGTAGCAGATCAGTTTTAATGTAAAGTAATCCGACGTTGTCGCGAGTACCTCGCTTTTCACCACGATATCCTGATAGCCCATCTCATCCTTTAAATTTTTCTCAAATTCTGCAATCAGACCGTCCGTGATTTTCTGAATCTCCGCGTTGATTTCCGCGGTAGTACGGTCTAAGTTTTCCTGCAGTGCAGTGTCTGGAAGCGTTCCATCCGCTTTAATTTCCGGCACTTCGATATCTGCCATATTGCGGTCACCCTCGTACTCGTAATCACGGAATGTCACCACTTTCACAAGCGAACCGATAATCGGTATCTGCTCCATCGCGTGTGCGATCGTTCCTGATGTGTTTGGCAGTATGATGAAGAGCCCTGCTGCCACAACAGCTGCTGCCGCCGCGATTTTGAATCCATTTGTCTGTTTTCCCTTACACTGTTCCATACGCTTTGCCTCCCTGATATGATTATGCAATTGTGTGATCTGTACCTCTGTCATCTGCGGCTTCTCATATACTGCCCGCAATTTTTGCAGTTTCTCCTGCAGCAAATCCTCCTGCTCTTCTCTCTTCTCCATCCCATTTATTTTGTCTGCCATGATCAATCCTCCCTGCTCTTAACCGTCTGCCAAACGGGACACCGGCGCAATATATGTGCCGTCTGGCCCTGCCGGACTGTGTTGCCAAATTTCTACCCAGCACCAAGCACCCTGCGCAGTTTCTTCATGCTGCGGTACAGCCTGCTTTTTACCGTACTGACGTTCTCATTCAGAATTTCCGCAATTTCTTCGAGCTTCTTATCCTCAAAATACCGCAAAAGTACAACGGCTTTATCTTTTTTTGCAAGGGAATCAAGCGCCCTTTCAAGATCAATCCTATCACAATTTTCCTCCGTGCAGGACAATTCCATCCCCAGCTCCCCCTGCATCATCTCGTAGGAAAAATTCCGCGGTTGCTTCAACTGCCGAAAACACTCATTGAGCATGATGCGGTACACCCACGTCTGTGCGTAAGCAGTTTTTTTGAGCGTACGGCTTCCCCGCAGCGCCTTATATACTCCGTTTTGCACTATATCAAAGGCATCCGCCTCATTGTGGACGTAGCTGTATGCTAAACGGTAATACTGGTTATACTGTTCTAGGATAATCTGCTCGATCAGATCCCTGTTCGTTAAATCTGTGTCCGCCTCTTCCTTTTTATAGGAAAAAATGTGCACGTTCTTCACCTCCCTTGTTGCTTTATACTTCATTAGACATCCCATATGGTAATAAAGTTTCACATAAATAAAATTTAATTCATTTGGTTCCCATTCTATACATCCAACAGTGCTTGATATGATAACAATATGCGAAATCCCTTTCCATACCACAACTATGTGATTTTATCCCTTGACAAGTTGTGTCTACTGTTGTAAACTTTATTTGTCTACACTCGTAGTCTGTATGCCATCAAATGCCAGGACAACTTCATATACAGCCAATATACGCTGTGCAGATGGTATTTGTGAACAAGAAAAAATCGCAATATTTTTTCAACAAAACAAGAATGGAGGATGCCTATGGAACCAAAAATTGTCATATCCGACGCGGAGCTGGAAATCCTTGATGTCTTATGGACGGCAAAAGCCAGCCTCAATGCGGGTGAAATCCGCAGTGCCCTAAACAATCACAAAAACTGGGAGCGCACCACCGTACTTACCCTGATACAGAGACTGGTAAAAAAAGGCGCGCTCAGCCAGGAAAAGCGCGCCCAGAACAACCGCGAAATCTACTATTACACACCATGTATCGCACGTGAGGAATACGTGCGGGCAGAAACCAAAAACTTTATAGAGAAATTTTTCAAAGGCCGTTCCAAAAATCTGGCAGCTGCACTGGTTGACAGCGATGCGCTGACCAAAAAGGACATTGAGGAGCTTCGCGACTATTTTAACCAGAATCTATAACACATGGAAAGGCTGCTGACTTTTTGATTGTTCTCCAATGCCATACTCATTTCGAAAGGAAGGATACCTATGTATGATTTTGTAACAGGACAACTTTTTCTGACCATCCTGTCCCTGTCCTTGTCAGGTGCACTGACTGGTATATTTATCGCTGTCATCCGCCCCATTACTGTAAAATATTTTTCAAAAAAATGGAATTACTACATCTGGCTGATCGTCGCGGTGCGGCTGCTGATTCCATTTCACTCAGAAATAAATCTCCTAAAGCCGCTGAACTTGCAGTTTCATATCAATGAGAATCGTGGCCTGACACAGGCAGACAGCCAGTCTTGCCTTAGCGACAGCATGGCGCAATCCGATAACAGGACACACCCTGACAACCAGTCTCGACCAGATTACAGCATAACTCAACCTGATACCCCAGCGCAACCCGACAACCTCGCACAGGTCAATGGCAAAAAGCTTGCAGACCACACTGCACAGTCCGATGCCACACCTCACGGCAACGGCACAGCCATGTCCCCACACAATGACCAGAAATCTGCACTGACACAGTCGCCGTCAACCAGTGCAAATCCTGCCTCCACGGGGCTTTTTGCCACACCGTTTTTTGCATTTTTAGGCACCACATTTTTTAACACCAACTTCTTTGTCACACACATATTAAAAACCGCCGCACTCATATGGCTTTTTGGTGCCTTCACCACACTTTTGATAAAACTCTTAAATTACTGGCACTTTCAAAGCCGACTTAAAAAGGACCGCACACGCATCACAGAAAGCAATATCCTTATCATGGAAAATGCTTTCTGTGCCAGGCTCCACATCGCAAAGGCACCTGCACTCTATGAGAGTGCTTCCATACATAGTCCCATGACAATCGGCCTCCTGAAACCCGCTATCATCCTGCCAAAGACGGTTTCTGACAATAATCAGACTGCGTCTTCCCACATTATGGCACTCCAGTCTAAGTCCGAACTGCACAATCCGACGAAACTCCAGCTAATCCTGCACCACGAGCTGGTCCATGTCGCTCGGAAAGACTTATGGTACAAATGGATATTCCAGCTGCTGCTCTGTGTCCACTGGTTCAATCCGGTTCTTCATCGCATCAGCCGGCAGATCAACAGCGACTGTGAACTCTCCTGCGACGAGGCTATCCTTCCAGAACTGACAGCGTATGGAAAGCAACTCTATGGCAATATCCTGTTAGACGCCGCCGAGTGCGAAATCATATGCCGTCAAAGTACCTTCTCCACCACACTGCTGGAGAACAAAAGCAACTTAAAGAAGCGCCTTGACGCCATCATACACTACAAGAAGGCTGCGCGTTTTCAGGTCATCCTCTCTGTATGTGTCTTTACAATGACGTTGACCTTATCGGCCTGCAGCGCGGTATGGCTTGCCGCAGATGAGCTGTCCACACTTAGCCCGGAACGCCCCGATGCTGATGCGCTGTCTGACTTTGGATCAGGACTACACGACACTGATGAACTGTCTGACTTCGGAATAGGACTGCCTGACACAACTGTGCTGCCTGCACTTGGCCCAGACTGGCCAGACACTGATGCGCTGTCTGCAAACGAATTGGAATATGACGATGCATTTATGAAGCGTATGTCATCCCGCATCTCCGAGGACGACGATTCCTATAAGTTCTGGAAGTTCTATGGCGCAGTCACTCCCGACCGTACCAGCGATGCGTGGAAAGTCTATGACAATGATGCGCTGCTTGCAGGAGAGGACATTCATGACTTTCTGGGTGCCTATCACTATAAAAGCGGCTTTGATCAGAAATTACTGGCGAATTGTTTTGTCCTGTTTGGTTCAGACTCCTTTGCCATTGTCTATGCAGACCAAGATACGGATGTCCAGATAACCTCCGCCTATGAGATTGTGGAAGGAAACTTCAAGGTTGTATATGTCGCGCCGGACAAGCGTGTTGTGACTCTAAATGACACTGGCGCAAAGACGACACAGACAGTCACGCTGAAAAAGGGACGGAATGACTTTAAAATAGTGGGGCAGGGTGGAAAACTGACAAATCTTGAGATTGATTACTCCGGTATCCATGAACAGGATTTTGAAAATGTCTTTTATTCCCAATACGAGGAATACATCTACCAGGTAACAAATGGATTGATCCCCGCAGAGAAAGACAAAGTGATCGACTCGCTCAGCTACTGGGATGAAGAGGCCGCCAGCGAAATATTCAGGACATTTCTGGACAGCAAAACCCCCCTCACCGCCGATGAGCTCTGCCTGTTTCTCATCTACTCCGACTCCGCACTGTCAAGCCAGTACCTGCTTGAAGCGCTGCGGAATAATACCATAGGACCATTCAGCGCTGATACCGTCTCATCAATCATGCCCTTCCTGGAAGGAGACTGCTGCACAGAAGTGCTCCTAACCCTTCCTGTGGAAGATTTTTATGACATCTTTGCAGAGAACATCTATTATCTGGACGACAACCAGAAAGAAGCCTGCCTGACGGACTTCATCAAAAGAGGCGGTACACTGGCCCTCTCCATGTATGACAGGATCGCTCCCTATCTGGACGACAGTACGAAACACAAGCTTGACCTGCCTGGCGACGCATAAACCCTTTCGATATACACAGGGAAGTCTTTTACTACTTATCGGGCATACCAAAACGCCCACAGTGTTTATCCTCACACACTGTGGGCGTTCCTTTTTACTGCGCCCCGATTCTCTCTAGAAACATCTCTCCGTTCACTGGCCTGGAATAATAATACCCCTGGAAGAAATCACACCCAAGCTCCGTCAGCAGGCGGATGTGGTCCTCGTTCTCCACACCCTCCGCGACAAGCTCCATGCCCATCGCCTTCACCATCGCCATCGTATATTTCAGCGCATACATCGCCTTCTCGTCCTTCATTGCCGACCATACCATAGACTTATCAATCTTGACGATACGAAAGGGATAGCGGATGACAAACGTTGTGTTAGAAAACCCCGTCCCATAATCGTCAAGCGAGAAATTCACGCCCTGCTCTATCAACTTGTTCATATTGCGCATCAATGTCTCATGTGACATCACAGCCGCCGTCTCCGTAATCTCCAGATTAATGCACGGATACGGCAGGTGATACTCGTCCATAATGTCCAGCAGATCCCGGTACAGGGACTCCTGCATACACTGCACCACCGACAGATTGACCTCGATATACTCAATCCCCCGCGCAAGAAGCCGCTCCTCCACGATAAACCGGCAAACCTCGCGAAACACAAACTCACCGATTTCAAGGATCATCCCGTTTTTCTCCGCCAGCGGGATAAATTCCTCCGGGCTGATAAAACCAAGCTCATCATTCTGCAGGCGGATCAGCGCCTCCGCGGACGTAAACCGCTGCTTCTCGACAGAAAAGATAGGCTGGTAAAACACCGCAAACTGCTTCTCCTGCAGAGCTGTCTTCATGAGCTGTATGATCCGCCCCTCGCGCCGGTGTTTCTCCAGCATACCCACATCTGCAAAGACGATCCCGCCGTCAGCATCAGGATGCACCGCTGCCTCCTCAAGACAGATATCTATGAGCGCCTCAATATCGGCAAGGCGCACCGCATCCTCCGGGTAGTCTGCCACACACAGCAGCGCAGTGAGTGACAAGGGAACCGAGTCCGCATAAAACGGTTCCATGCAGCGCACACGCACTGCGTCCGCCAGCTTACCCCACGCTTCCCTCCTGCTCTCTGACAGGATGGCAAAACGGTTTTCTGACAGGTAAAACACCTTTCTCTTTCCCGCCGCCTCTGTAACAAACTCTCCAAACTGCTTTAAGATCCCATTGGCACTCTCGATGCCAAGCGTCTCACTGATGTACTGCATACCGCCCAGCTCCACAGCAAACACGCTGAAATGCCGCTCATTCTCGATATCTGCCGTCAAAATCTTCTCAAACGCCGCCTTATTGTAAGTGCCGATTTCCCGCTCTGTATAATCCTGCGGATTCTCCAGTGAAAGATAGATCAGAAAGACCGCGATAGCGACCGCAAACTGCGCGATCATCAAATTCGGGAACATCATCTGGATCACCAGCACGACAAAGCTCGAAATCGTATATACACAGACGACCACAAGCTGTCCGCGTGTGAAAATCGCCCTGTAGACCACAGAGTACACCTGCGAGGAAAGCACATAGAGCATCGCATTTGCATACAACACCAAAAACAGCGGCCCATGCACATATTCCCCAGTCTCTGTTATGACAAAAATCAGACCTGTTCCCGGCGTCGTTGCCGTCAGCAGCACATCAATGCAAAACGGCAGCAAAATCAGCGCCTTCTCTAACGGCTTGATCTTTCTCTTTTTCTTCACCGTGCTGACAATATACGCAAAATAAACTGCCGACGTGGCATTGAAGGACAGCAGATAAATGCCGTTCAGAATATAATGCCATATATTAGGAAGCACCTGCGGATTGTTGATCGTGTACATCGTCACAAGATCCAACGCAGACGAAACCAACTCTAGCCCGACCAACAGGGAAAAGAGCTGTGTCCGGTAGGTATCAATACTTTTCTTAAAACAAAAATGTAGCGTGATCGCCAGTGTGATCACAAATGCCGCCACATCATAATGAATAATATAATCCATAGGAAGCCCTCCTGAATTATATGATTTTCTGGAGCGCAATGCCAAATCCTGCAAAAATACCCGAAGGAATCTTCTCCCCAAATGCGTATTCCTCCATTGTGGCACGCTCAAAATAATATACAATCACGCATTCTTTCGCGGTGTCCACAATCCAGTACTCCCTGACACCGGCATCACTGTATTTGATCAGCTTTCTCAGATAATCCATATCCTTGCTTGCTGGCGAGACAATCTCGATCACCCAGTCCGGCGCCCCGTGGCAGCCCTTGTCATCAAGCTTATCCGGGTCACACACAACGACAATATCCGGCTCCACATATGTTTTATTATCATTGTTGAGATAGACCGCAAATGGCGCCAGGTTCACCTCGCATTTTCCCTTCTTTTCAGCGATATAGTTATAAATCTGGTTATAGAGATACCCAAGTGTCTGCTGATGCGTTCTGGTAGGCGACGCCATGTAATAAATCCTGCCGTCAATCAGCTCTGCCCGTTCCCCCTCGGGAAGCGCCTCGATGTAATCCGTAGTGTACAAAAAATCTTTGTTCAATGCTTCCAAAAATATCACTCCTTTTTTGTATTATACCCATTTCTAGGCATATCCGCAAGAAGGAATGGCCAGAATATCCTTATTTTAATAACAGGAGGCCAAAGGCTGAATTGTTACCTATTTTCCATTCGCAGGCTCGATATTAATCATCTTGCCCTTGATCTTTACATTCTTCATCGCTGCAAGCACATCCGCCGCATTCTCCTTTGGGACCTCCACAAAGGTATACTTGTCATAAAGGTCGATTGCCCCCACAAGATTTCCTGGGATATTCGCCTCACCTGCTATGGCGCCTAAGATATCTTTTGGTTTGACCTTCTGCGCCTTGCCGATATTGATGAACAGGCGCGCCATTCCTTCCTCCTCCGCGCCGGTATTGTCAAATGTGTACATCGCATTCGCTTCATTTCCCTCGTTAAGCTGTCCCATGTACAGTTTGAGAAACGCCGCCGCTATATCCATCGCCGTGTAATCAGACTCATTGATCTGTTTCTCGATCGTATTGATCATCGAAGTCAGATCCTCCTCCTCGATCACATTGCCAATCCGATCCATCACCTTCTCAATCTTGATCTGGTTCACATCGTTTAACGACGGCACTGGCATCGCGTAGATCTTCGTCTTGCAGTAGCGCATGATGTCCTTTAGCTTGTACACTTCCTTGCCCTTCACAAAGGTGAACGAGCGCCCGGTGCGCCCTGCCCGCCCGGTACGCCCGATACGGTGCACATAGTACTCGTCGTCCTGCGGGATATCATAGTTGAACACAGCCTCCACATCGTCCACGTCGATCCCGCGTGCCGCCACATCTGTCGCAATCAGAATATCCGTCTTGCCGCTCCGGAAGCTTTTCATGACGCGGTCGCGCTGGGCCTGACTCATATCGCCGTGCAGTCCTTCCGCAAAATACCCTCTGCCCTTTAAAACCTCTGTCAGATCGTCCACCATCTTCTTCGTGTTGCAGAATACCAGGGAAAGCTTAGGCTCATAGTAGTCGAGCAGGCGGCAGAGCACCTCGACCTTGTCCTTGCGCTTCACATCGAGATAATACTGCTCAATCTTAGGCACCGTCAGCTCCTTTTTGACTACTTTGATCAATTTTGCATCCGACTTCTGGTAATTTTTCGTGATATCCAGGATTGGCTGCGGCATGGTCGCTGAGAAGAGAATCGTCTGCCGTTCCTGGTTTGGCACATACTGCAACACTGTCTCAATATCCTCGCGAAAGCCCATGTTGAGCATCTCATCCGCCTCGTCGAGAACGATCGTGTCCACATAGTCACAGCGAATCGTCTTACGGCGCAGATGATCCATCACACGCCCCGGCGTACCAATGATGATCTGCGTCCCCTTGAGCGCGCGTATCTGTTTTGTGATATCCTGTCCCCCATAGATCGGAAGCACCTTCACACCATGCATATATTTGGCAAGCCTGCGGATTTCCTCAGCGGCCTGCACCGCAAGCTCCCTCGTCGGACACAGCACCAGCGTCTGCGGGTGCTTGACCTCCTTTTTGACCTTCTCGAGTATTGGAATCCCAAAAGCCGCTGTCTTCCCCGTTCCAGTCTGCGCCTGCCCGATCACGTCAGCCCCCGTCATAGCGACAGGAATTGCCTTGCTCTGTATGGGTGACGCCTCCTCAAACCCCATCTCCTTTACCCCTCTTAATATCTCCGGGCTCAAATTCAGTTCATCAAATCTTAATGTTTCCATATTATATTATTTCCTTTCATGTCTGTGCCTGCTCTTATCCATTGTTGCTTTATTTTGCGCCTATTCCTTATTGTTACGTAGTTTCCACCTTATTGTTACCTTATTGTTACCTCATTGTTACTTTAATGCCTTTCCTTTGCCTTCTTTGACAGCTGTGTACTATGTATATTAATTGCCATTTTGACAGCTGCCCCTGACCTTCCATCAGCACACAGAAAAGCGCATGCGTAAAAGCATGCGCTTTTTAATCAACTTACTTATTATATTTTTTAATAGTATGAAAGTCAAGGGTTTTCGACATTTATATCATGTTGTTGTCATGATTCCCTTACAACTGATCCAGATCCTTACTCAAAATGTCAAATCAGCCGCGAACCATTTTGGTATAATAAAACTACGATATCGGAAAGGGGGAATGGACTATGCAGCGGATCGAACTATTAATGACTGCACTAGAATACATCGAACTGGCAATATGTTTTCGACAGCCTCCTTTTCCTTTCGTCCCACAACAGTCATGACTGTAACATATCCTTCCTGCGGGTAGACTGTGCACAATGTCTTTCCAGCTTTTTTGAACTTAATATTCCAACCGCTAATCCAGCTGCACGAACTGTACTCTATCTTTTCCCTGCATACTGCATCCTGCGCGATGAACTCAGAACCGGGGACATCGCAGCGACCTGCTTCTGTTCCAAATCTACCCTCGAAAAACTGTTTCGCAGTGTATATAGCATTTCCGTGCACGAATATATTGTCCGCAGGAGAATGACGCTCGCAGCCAGAAGGCTGTCCACCAAGCCCAGGCTACCCATTCTGGACATTGCTGTAGAGTACGGATATAGTACACACGAATCCTTTGCACGTGCATTTGAACAGGTATGGCACTGTAAACTCTCTGAATTTCGCCCTGCGCGTTTTACAGAGTTATTTCCATCTGACAAAACCGCATGAACACAGGATTTCCCACATATTCGCCAATCTCCTCAATGGAGGGACAATTATTTTAATCCTGCAAATCAATCATATGATTCACCGAAAAAAATCTCTGACCAGGTCTGATACTGCTCATACTGTTCTGGCGTGTTGAGCTGCTGTGCGGAAATATCCGTGATTTCCTGCGCCCGCTCATCGTCAGACATAGAGACAAAGCAGAAGATTTCCGGGCCAAAGACCCCCTCTGCACGCAACGCACCAAAGACACCTGTCACCGTCTCCACAAACTGTTCTTGAAACTGCTCATGGAGCTCGTCATAAAGATCGTCGTCCGCATCAGAGAGCTTATCGTCCTGGTCGTAAAGCTGCCGGCTGACCTGATTGAGCTCACTATCCGTCCCGTCGGAATAAGCCCACTCATCAGGGATATAGCGGTTCAGACTAAAAGACCCGTCCGCCACCTGTTCCACCAACTCCTCTGGCCAGTACTCCCGCAGCTCTGCCAGCCGCTCTTTTGTCTGGTCCTCCTTATCCCGCTCCGCGAGGGCTTCCTCGGTGTTTACCGCCAGAAACAGGGTGACACAGTCGCTGTCAGTGACTAGGGCCGCGCTGTAGATATGCTCCGTACCGGTTTCCTGGCGAATCTCCTCCATAGCGTGCCGCACCGCATTTTCAATGGCCGGTTTTAAGCCAAGGAAAAACTGCTCCAGCTTTGTTTGTTCATCTGTTTTTATAGTACTATCCTTCATAATACTCCTTTCCCATGTTAAGGTATGTGTGAAAAATATCTCTAAAGGCGTCCACATATCCATTCAGGCCATTCAAAATGCCCTTGTTTTGCGCACTGCCGCACGCCTGCAAAAAACGCTGTATCATATCCGAATCCCGGTCCACTTTCCTGCCTTAAAACGAATCGAGGCAAACAGAAACCGCGAGATCTGATCTGCCAGCACGCCAAGCCAGATGCCAGTGATACCCCAGCCAAGCGCAATACCGCACACATAGGAGAACAGTGTCCGAATCACGGTGACACTGACCGTTGATGCCATCGCCGTGTACGCCGTGTCGCCTGCGCCTCTAAGACACCCCATGTAAATGACCTGTGACACCTGGAAAAGCACGATGATAATGATTACATATATGATCTTCACACCGTACGCAACAATGTGCTCCTCCTTAAAGAACAGCCGATAAAGCGCCTCCCCGCCAAAGAAATAAATCACGGCGAGCGCCACCGAGATGCACATACCGATACGCCTGCACACCTTCCCGTACTCCTTTGCCTTGTCAGGTAGCCCCTCCCCGAGGCTGCGGCCAATCAGCGCGACAGCTGCCACCTGCATTCCATCACCAAAGGAAAAGGTCAGTCCTAGTATGTTCATGCCGACCTGGTGCGCCGCCATCGCAGCTGTTCCCATGCCCGCCGCCATCATTGCGGTGGACATAAAGCCAATGCGCATCAGCACCTGCTCGATAAAGACGGAATACCCAACCCTGATAATGTGAACTAACGTTTCCACCGACGCCCTTATTCTGCCCTGAATGATATAGGGAATACTCACAAAATCGTCCTTTGGAAGCAGCGAGCAGACACTCATGACGCACGCCACCACCGTGCCAAACACCGTGGCGATGGCAGCCCCGTGTATGCCGAGTGCCGGGAAACCCAGATGCCCGTTGATCAGCAGGTAATTGCCAATCACATTAACGACGTTGGACGTGATGTTTGTCCGCATGGCGATGATGGTATTCCCGGCGCCCCTCTGCGCCGCGTTAATTCCCATAGAGACCACATTAAAAACCATACCGCCCATAATAATGCGAAAATAAATGACAGCCGTGTCATGTGTGTCCTCCGCCGAACCACAGAAATGAATGATCTGGTTGGCAAAGAGCACGCAGAGCACAGAAACCACCGCCACGGATGCCAGGATAAACAAAACCGCTGTCAATAAAATCCTGTTCGCCTCGTCCTTCTTCTGCTCGCCCCGCCGTCTGGCAACAAGCGCCGAGATGGCGACATTCATCGCGATAAAGAGCGCCAGCCCCATAAACTTGGGCTGTGTGGTAAGCCCCACTGCCGCCACTGCATAGGAGCCAATCGAGCTCACCATCAGCGAGTCAATCATGCCTGCGAGCGACACGAAAAAGGACTCGCACACTGCAGGCCATGCCATATGCAGGGTCTCTTTCACAATCCCCTGTGCCTTCTCATTCTTCATCCCAAATCCCATCTTTCCCGATATATTTTCAGGGCTTTTACCGCAACGGCAAGGGACTGCCCCATACTCTGACAGTCCCTCTTTCTTTCATTTCAGCGAAGCCTTTATCCTGATATTAGACTGTATGACACCATCTCATAGACAGACCATGACTTCACTCTGATACCAGACTGTACGATATTGTTCCGCAGACAAACAGCAGTCTCACTCTGATACCAGACTGTATGGCATCATCTCGCAGACAAGCCGCGGCTTCACTCTGTTACCAGACTGTATGACATCATCTCATAGACAAGCCGCGAGCCTTCTGAAATCTCCGGCGGAAGCAATGCGCGCGCGACACACTTTGGTTCTTCTGACATATCATCATCTCTTTGCAGATACGCATAGTCGCCCTCGAGACTGTTTACTGTGTAATAAATTTTATCCAGCAGCATTGTGTTCCTCCATGTTTATTCCCCGATGATTTCCCGCACAGCCGCCGCAATCCTGTCACACTTGCAGTTTGCAAAGAAATATTCTCTAAACTTCTCACCGCTTAGCGCACCCTTGCACAACTCCCTGTCAAGCTTTGGCAGAATATCGCACAGATCCGCGTGCGTGACAGTCTTTACCTCGTCGAGAATTTTCTTGTTCCTCTGCTCTGGCACAACGCGCTCCTTTGGATATCCGCCGCCACCCGGCGTGCAAAAAAGTTTCTCAAAGATATATTCCAGATTCAGCTCTCCGCCCCAGCCAAAATTCTCCGCAAACGGTAGCGCCACGCAGTTTCCATCGTTCACCTGTGAGAACAGATACGCATCTAACGGCGACTCGATATGCCCACAGAGCACCTTTGGAAATGCGTTGCAGGCAAGCATCGCACCCTCACCCGTGCCGCAACCTGTGATAACATAGTCCGCTGCCCCGGAATTTAACAACACTGCTGCCAGAATGCCATTTTGTACATAGGTCAGCTGGTGCGCGTCCTCCGCTGTGTACATGCCATAGTTGAATACCTCGTGTCCCATCGGCTCTACAACCTTCTTCAGCGTTTCGCAGATCATAGCATTCTTTGCCGCCTGGCTGTTCTCATTAATCAGTGCAATTTTCATTTGTTATATCCACCCTTTCCTATTATATATAATATACTATTTCCTGTCAGAACAGGCCGCAAGCCTTATCCCTGTCCTGTTCCCATATAGATATAGTATAACATCAACATCACCATCTTTTCCACTATTTTTTTCAAGCCGCAATAATCAGAAAAACGAGTACAATAGCACCCGTTTTCTGATTGATAAATATAAAACTATTTGAGAATCTCCTTAATCTTTTCCGCCAGCGCATCCGCCAGTTGTCTATGCCCTTCCATTGTCAGGTGCATGTAGTCGATATCGTTAACTGGCGCTGTAATCGCCACGTCCGCGTCCATAAAATGACATCCCATCAGCTCTGCAATCTTTGCATACTCCCGTGCAAGCCCTGCAGACTTTGCGGCACAGCCACGTCCCATCGTGCCACCTACATCCGAATCCAGATACCTTTCATCAATGTTCTGCGGCGACACAATCAGGATATTTGCCTGCCCTCCGCTCCAACAGTCCGTCGTCGCAATCGCCTTGGCGACAAGACGTTTCATGCCAAGCGCGATACACTCCGCCGAGCTTCCAAAACGCTCCTTCGTATCATTTGTCCCGAGCATGATCACCAGGAGATCAACCGGCTCATGGCTCATCAGGCAAGGATAGATATAATCCAGCCCATTAAGCCCCTCATGAATCGGATCTGTAAAGCAGGTCGTCCGGCCGCTAAGCCCCTCCTCAATCAAAAGAAAGCCGTTCCCAAGCTTTTCCTGGAGCAGGCAGCACCAGCGCTGCGTCTCATCAAACCGTCCGCCTGTAGCAGCACAGTACCCGTGTGTGTTGGAATCCCCAAAACATACAATATGCTTTTTCATCGGCTCTCTACCGCCTTTATAAAACGCTGCGCGATCTCGAGTGGCCTTGTGATGGCGCCGCCAACCACAACTGCATAGGCGCCTGCATCGAGCATCTCCACCGCCTGTTGTGGGCTGTGCACCCTTCCCTCTCCAATCACGGGGATATCCACCGTGGCTGCCAGCATTTTCACAAGCTCATAATCGGGGCCTGCCAGCTTCGGAGAGTGTGCTGTGTAGCCGCTCATGGTAGTCCCCACCAGATCCATGCCAAGCTTCCATGCGTTTACACCCTCCTCGTAGGTCGAAATGTCCGCCATCAGAACTGCATCCGGATATTTTTCCCGCACCTCGGTGATATACGCACTGATACTCTTCCCGTCCCCGCGCTTCTGGTTGGTGCAATCGAGTGCGATAATGTCAGAGCCCGCCTCCACAAGCGCGTCCACCTCCTTCATCGTCGGTGTGATATAGCTCTCAAACCCGTCGTACTGCACCTTAATCAGACCAATGACAGGAAGCCCTGTCTCCTCCTTGATCGCCACAACATCGTGAATACTGCTGGTGCGTATCATTGGCGTGCCCGCCTGCTTTGCCGCGCGCGCCATCAAGTACATGATAGACTTCTCCTCCACGTACAGAGGTTCTCCCGGAACGGCCTGACAGGACACGATCACTTTTCCTTTGATTTGCTCAAATAATTTCTGCTTTGTCATACAAAACCTCCTACACAAAACTTCCTATACAAAGTCTCTTATACAAAGTCTTTTATACTACAAATCCCTTATACAAATCTCTCCATCGCCTTGTCAATCATCTCCGCACACTTCTCTACTTGTGCCATGTCATCTGGAACCAATGACGGCAGAGGCCTGCGGACGCCTCCGATATCAATACCCTCACGGAGCTTTAAGATTGCCTTGATCACACCGTACATATTTCCGTGGCACGCGCACATCGCATAGATAATCTCGTTCGCCGCGTACTGAACCTGGCGCGCCTCCTCCAACTTTCCCGCATTCACTAGCTCCATAATCTTAAGATAGAGCTCAGGCATCGCGCCATATGTACCGCCGATGCCGCCATCTGCACCGATGGCAAGCCCTGCAACAAGCTGCTCGTCAGGTCCGTTGAGCACTGCAAAGCCCTCCCCACCTTCAGCCTTGAACATCTGTATGTCCTGCGTTGGCATGGAGCTATTCTTTACCGCAGCAACCCTAGGATTCTTCTTCATCTCGCGAAACAGTGGCATTGTCAGCGCCACGCCTGCAAGCTGCGGAATGTTATAGATGATAAAATCCGTGTCCGGCGCCGCATCGGAAATATCATTCCAGTACTGCGCGATAGCGTACTCTGGCAGACGGAAATAGATGGGCGGGATCGCCGCTATCGCATCCACGCCAAGGCCCTGCGCATGTGCTGCAAGCTCCCTGCTATCCGATGTATTGTTGCATGCCACATGTGCGATGATGGTTAGCTTCCCGCCGCTTACCTTCACCACGCGCTCTAATGTGCGCTTCCTGTCCGCCACACTCTGATAGATACACTCACCGGATGAGCCGCCCACATACACGCCCTTTACACCCTTCCTGACCATATAATCCGCAAGCTGTTCCACGCGTCCCTCGTCAACCTCGCCGCCCTCATCATAACAGGCATAAAACGCAGGAATGATTCCCTGGTATTTGCTGATATCTCTCATATCTGCCCCTTTCTGCGCGCCGCAGCACGCCCTGATTGATTAACCCACATACACTTTGATAACCGCCTTTTTCACTGCGGCGGGACTCCCCGCGGCAAGCTTGACCTTGTGTGCGTCCTCTGGCAGGGTGATTAACGCCTTGCCTGGTATCAGCCGGATGTAGTGCTCCACAGGCCCCTCTACCTCGAGCAGGTCTTTCTCCTCATCAAAGGTCTTCACTGATACCCTGGACATATCCGAGACGCCGACAATCTCCTCACCTGCCACCGTCATATGAATGTCCGCGTATTTCTTATGTGCCTCAAAGAACGCCCCGTCCTCCGGGATTGTCTCGTAGTCAAATACATTCATGTACACCATCTTGCCGTCGATCTCATAGTGCCCCGCCTGCACCTCGCCTAATGGATGGGTGCACAGATATTCAACCGCCTTGTCCAGATATTCACCCAGACCGCGATAGTGCCCAATATTTGCAATCTCTGTATAAATCATATCTACCACACTATCCTTTCTATCCTTTCACTGCACCCATCGTGATTCCCTTTGTAAAGTATTTCTGGAAGATAAGGAATATCACGATAATCGGAATTGCCGCCAGCGATGCGCCCGCCATGATGAGGCCAAAGTCCGTCGCGTTCTCCGCCTGCAGCTTTGCGATACCCAGAGAAATGGTCAGGTTCTTAGTGCTAGTCAGCATGATCAACTGCATAAAATAATCATTCCACGAACTGATGAACGTGAAGATCGCCAGCGCGCCGATGCCCGGCTTAATGAGTGGCAGCGCTATTGTGTAGAATGTCTTCCACTCGTTCGCGCCGTCAATCTTTGCGGCCTCCATCATCTCTCCTGGGATACCCTCGGAAAACTGTTTCATCAAAAACACGCCAAACGGCCAGCCCACGATTGGGAAAATAACCGCCCAGATCGTGTTGTAGAGCTCCAGTGATGCCATCTCACGCAGCAGCGGGATCAGGATAACCTGCTTTGGCAGCGCCATCGCACATACAATCAATGAAAACACGACCGTGCGTCCGACAAAACGCTTCTTGGCAAGCGCATAACCTGCCATTGCCGATGTAATACAGGTCAAAAGCATCGCCACTACTGCCATAAAAACAGTATTTAACAGCCAGCGAATCGCCGCGGGCACATCTGGCCCTGCAATGCTGATATTTGTGAACGGAATATGGAACTCCCACAGGGCGGCTACCTGTCTGCTGAACAGTTTCCTGTAATTGTCAAGCACCCACTCCTGCGGCCACCACTGAGGTGTCGTAGCATTGATGGCAGCCGATGTCTTGAATGATCCTATGATGATCCAGTATAAGGGAAAGGCAAACGCAAATGCCAATATCGCGATAATGATAACGGATACAATCTTATAGCACACCGAACGGTTCAACTGCTTCTGTTTCATATACATTTCCCCCTTTCCTACTTACTCTCTGCCATCTTAAACTGCACTGCGGAGAGCAGGGCTATAATAATCGCCAGCACAACACCCATCGCATTTCCGTAACCGTAACGGTATAGCTTAAACGCATTGTAATAGATATAGTACATAATCGTATCTGTGCTGTGGTTTGGCCCACCGCTTGTCAGCAACTGTATCAGCGCAAAACACTGGAAACTGTTGATCGTCGTGATAACTAGAATGTACAGGGTGGTTGGCATAATCTGCTGCCACTTGATCTTCCAAAAACACTGAAACTTCGTCGCACCGTCAACCTCTGCTGCCTCCACAAGCGACTGGTCCACGTTGTTGAGCGCCGACACGTACAAAACGATGGGTTGGCCTACCGATGTCGTCAACAGGATTAGTATGATACAGCCCAGCGCAAACTTCTCATCACCCAGCCAGTTAATATTCTTCTCAATCAGCCCGGTGCTCGTGCCCAGATAATTAAAGATTCCATAATAGTTGTTGAACATCCACTTCCACACCACGGCAACCGCAACAGAACCGGTCACAACCGGAAGGTAGAAGATACAGCGAAACGTCGAGCAGGCTGGACCTGAAAGGTTGTAGATCACAGAACTCACCCACAGGGAGAAGATGCAGGTCACCGGAACAGAGACCACCACGATGATCACTGTATTTTTGAGTGCACCCAGAAATACCTTATCCTGGAACAGCTCCACATAATTCCCAAAGCCAATAAAGATATCCTCGCGGTTCATAGTCGCATCAAAGAAGCTTGTGAACACGCATTGTATCATTGGATAGATGACGAATCCGACAAAGAAAATCAGGCTTGGAAGCATAAAAGCATACCCTGAGATTGTCTCTCGGCGCACCAGCGCCTTGCTCATACTGTTACTTTTGGCCATAAAGATTCCTCCCTCCTCATACAATTTTTACTCATTTCACCTTATGAACAAGCGCCCCCTCCCACATCATTTCTGGAAGGGGGCGCAGTAACTGCAAGACTATGTATGTTATTGTGCCGCTGCTGCCGCGTTCGCCGTTGTCACAAACTCCTCAACCGCCGTCTTGACTTCCACGCCTGAGCCAATCTGCTGCAGCATGTTCCACCATGCTGTGCGGGCCTCTGCCCATCCGCCTACTACCTGGTAGTAGTCGCCCATATACTCAACAAATTTTGCGTACTCTGTCATCAGAGCGTCGCCTGCATAGATATCTCCAAGATCCTTTACAGGCCAGAAATTGGATGCCTTTACACTCTCCACGGCCTGCTTCTCATCATTTGCCATGAAGTCAATAAAGGTTTTTGCAGCGTCAATCTTTGCCTGGTCGCCATTGTCAAAGATACCAAAGCCCCAGATACCGCCGCAGAGCTGTGGCTTGCCGTCCTCTGAAGGGAACGCCATCGGAAGGACTTCAAAATTGATATTTCCCTGGTCTGCATTGTTCTTTTCCTGTGTTGCGTTCCAGCAAAATGCCATTGCAAACGTGCCATTGCAGAACATGTTGATCTCGTCGCCGCCGGCGATGGATGCGTCAAAGTTGATGCCGTCCATGCTCTTTAACAGCTCGAGCGCCTTGATGTTCTCCTCGCTGTTTGCCGTATACTGCGTGTGCTCTGCGTTCGTAAAGGTTCCGCCGTAAAGGTTATTCACCAGCGCACGTGTTCCCTGATCGCCGCCCTGCCCGCTGCAGTAGACTGCGCCGACATTGGTCTGACCGTAATCATACACTGCCTGGACCGCCTTCTGGAAATTCTCTGTCGTCCATGTGCCTGTCGCCTCGTCCAGGTACTGAAGCGCACCTGCCGCCTCGAAGATATCCCTGTTCACCGCCATCGTGTGCGCTGTCATACAGAGCGGATACTCATAAAATACGCCATCGCTGCCCTTGCACGCATTCTGTACGGACTCATAAATCACTGACTTCGCATCGTCTGTCCAGAGATCGCCCAGATCCACCATCAGTCCTCTCGCACCCCAGTTTGCCACCAGACGCTCCGGCCCCTCAAGCACGAGATCGGGCGCCTGTTTTCCCTCGATTGCTGTATTGATCTGATCATCGCCATTGGTGTAGTCTAGGTACTCCACTGTCACATGAATATCAGGATAAACCGCGTTAAAGTTCGAAATCAGGCTGCTGACAGTTGCCGAATCTCCCCATTTGCCGACCGGGTACGTCCAAAGTGTGATATCCGCCGCCTGCGCAGTGCCCGCGGGTGTCTCAGCCTGCGCCCCGCTGTCTGTCTTCTCTGCGGTATCTGTCTTCTCTGTCTGTGCTGGTGCCGGATCTGGCGTTTTCTGTTCTCCCCCTGAATCTTTACCGCCGCACGCAGCCAGGGAACAAACCATAACGCCGCTTAGTGCAAGTGCCATCAATTTACGCTTCTTCATAATTAGCCCTCCTTTATTTAGAAAAAATGTGTAAAAAAGTGTAAACCTAAGTCAGGTTTTTATTAATTATGTCTTCATTGTACTTGTCACATGTATTTTTGTCAATACATTTTTGAAAATCTTTTTCAATATTTTTTTAACTTGAAAATTTTTAACATTTTTTTGTTCCAATCAATTGCCACGATGTGCAGAATATGTTATAGTAAATTTATACACGTATTCACTACCATTTATTCCAGCATTCCTATAGAGAATGAAAATTGAACTTTG
>CAJUQZ010000074.1:0-8997 GCA_910588755.1 uncultured Lachnospiraceae bacterium
ACGGCTTTGCCTCGGCCCCCATTTCAAATGGGGGATATAGATACTATTTCATTATGCAGACTAGTGCGTGTTTACTTATTCAGATCTCGTCCTTTTGCAGCACCAGCTTCATCGCCCACGACGGGACGTCATAATTATTGTACGAATCATCAATAAACACAAACGCCGTATCGTAAGGCGGCTTCGTCTGCGGAAAAGCACCACACCCATCCGTAAAATAGATAAGCCCTTTAAGATTCACAAACTCGCCACTGTCCACAAGCACATTGACATACTCAAACACCGGGCGGAAATCCGTCCCTCCTAGACCGTGAATCTGCATGGTTTGCAGATACGCGTCAAACTCCTCCTGGCAGGTGATCTTCACATCCTCCTGAATCACCGTGTCGCACTGCACAATATGCAAGTTTATCTTTGTAAAAAAACTCTCTGTGCTCTTTAGTATATTATAGGTCTTCTGCACGAAAGTCTGCACGAGTTCGCCGGAAGTCGAGCCCGACGTGTCGATCGCGACCACAAACTCCCGAATCCGTTTAATCTCTCTGTATTCTAGCGGTTCAATGAGCGGCATATTCTCATAGAGCTGCAGACCATAGGTATAATAATTATAGTCAAACTCATCAGGATTAAGCTTCATCACCTCACCCCTGACGGCAAATTTTTTGAGAAATTCTGTATAGTCATAGCGCTCCCTAGTCACCGCTTTCAAATTCTGCGTCAGCAGCCCCGCCTCGATTCCACGCTGTTTGACAAACATCTCAATCTCAGTCTGCATACGTATGGCGATACCTGCCCAGCGCTCCAAAAGCACCACCTGTTCTACCCGATAGATTTTATTATCCGAAACTTTACCATAAAGCCCCATACCTTTCTTTTGCTCCTCCGTGAGATACCAGAGAAAATGGTCATCACCTTTAAACAAAAGAGACAGTCTTTCTACCAGGTCGTCAGAGAGCTTCTCGTCTAGAAAATAACTGTATATCTTCTCCGCGGTGATCGTCTGAACCTTTTTCTTAAAAAGATCAAAAAACTGGACCTGCTCCTTCGCCTTGCTGATATTCAGATAGTTCAGGTCCAGGTCATTGATCGTGCTCTCCACCGCGATATCGCATGCCAGATCCCACATCTTCTGATTGACCAGCGTATTCACAAAAAAATGTTTAAACACACAGTGCAGCACAGTATGGAGGAAATTCCGTACAGGAAGGTTTTCATCCAGCAAATACGCCTTCAAAATATGCTCCGGGTCATAGATATATATTTTCCCGTCACTTGCGGTAAAGGGCGTTACATCGGGTTTGGGGAAAACCTGAAACTGATTGAGCGCCATATCCATAAACCGCATATTGACGAGCAGTTTGTTCTTTGACATCTGCAGAATCTCAGCGGCTATTTTTTCTGTTTTCTTCTGTTTTTCCTCAGAGAATCCCTTTTGATCATCCCTGTTTTCATTGAATCTGTTTCCGATTTCATCTGACACTTTATATTCCCTCTTATTCATCAATATCTGCTTTTATATGAAGCTGAACGCAACTTATCATCCTGCAAGCTTTGCATTATGTATCTATTTTACGCTGCCAGCTTATCCCCGTCAAGGTATCAAAACACCCATATTTCCTCTGAGTGCCTGTGTGTAATCGAGTAGGGGAAGATGACTCTTCCCCTACTCGCGCGCCGGGCACCCGTCAGCATATGCTGACAGTTTTCCTCTGGGTGCCCGTGTGCATAAAAAACACGATACACACCCAAAAGCGAATACCGTGTTTTTATTTCATATAAGCATATGTTTATCAGCTATCTTTACCTTATTCTTCTGTAAAGTCCATCAGAATGTCATCAATCTCGTCCCAATCATCCTGTGAAACGATGTTGTCATCAAGATCAATGTCGTAAGTCTTTATAATCGGCTCCCTGTAGGATATCTCATCTACCTTAGCGCTGACTGCGTCCAGCATACCCTGGGCATATTCATCTCCCTCAAGACCACTGTCTGCCACAGCCTGAACGTCATCCATAATAATATCAATGAAATCTGTTGGGTACATTGCAATCTCGAAGCTTCCCCAACGTGCACCTTCCTCTAAATCAACAACGGGATCATCCCACTTAAACTTTGCAAGAACAGCTTTGGATACATCATAGAAACCATCCCGAATATCCTCATCAACCGTTTCAATATCAACCTGCAGGAAATACATCAGGTTCTGTGCATAATAATCCACCTCAGAATCATACAGTGCCTGTGCACCTTCCGCTGTATCGAACTTATTTTCTACATAGTTGTCAAACTCGCCGTAAAAGCTTGTCTTCAATGCATCATTTATATACTGCATGCACTCCTCTGCATTCTCTACAGAGCCCCAGTTGGAATCTGCCAGTGCATAAGATACCCGCGCAACCTTATCACCCGCAATAGAAAGCTCTACTACAATATCAAGTCCGTCGCCAGTTGTATAGAAATAATACAGATCATCGTCATCCTCTTCCTGTGGTGCACCGTAAGCGTTAATCACGTCTTCCTTTGTGCTCTTTGCATTAATTCCGCCAGGAAGTACAACCTCCAGTTCGTTCTTGCCATCAAGCACCTTTGTGGACAGATAGGAGACTGTTGATTCCTCAATCTTTGCAGGTTCACTCTCAAGATTGATCACACGCATGCTGACATACAGGGAACTCTTCTCATCATTAAACACTTCAAATTCAGTCACTTCCTCGTTATTCCCCAGTTCAAACGTATCTGTATTTGCATAATTATTGGAAATATGCCATCCGTTCTCTGTCCAATCTGTTACTGGCGAAGGAAAAGTATGCTTCACACCATCGATCAACAGTTCACCGCTCTCGAGCTTGTCACTGATGCCCGACGATGTACCATTGTCCTCCTTTTCTGAAGACGCATTGTTATCAGCTTTGGCTGATGCCGCACTGTCATTGCTTCCCTCCGTCGTCTGTCTGCTGTCTTCCCCTGTTGATGTCTGTTTGCTGGCAGCCTGATCTGAACCACTACATGCCGTTATCTGAAAGCATAAAATCGTACACAGACCCATTAATACGAACTTTTTCATTCTTTTTATCCCCTCTCTTTAAACCTTTGTTAATGCTAAGAAACGTTAAGAATTATATTCCATATCCTATTCGATGTCAATACGAAAAGTGAAACTTTCCAAAAACTTGTCAATTTTGTCCTTCTTCTCCGCCTTTTGTGTCTAGCCTTTTTGCAAAGAAACGTTGTATCTCCTCCGCGACACTCGCCGTAATTCCAGGGACTTCAGCTATCGTGGCGGCATCAGCAGCACGTAGCTCCTCAATGGACTTAAAATATTTCATCAGCGCCTTCCTGCGGCTTGGCCCCACGCCTGGTATCTCGTCAAGCACAGAATGCACCTGTGCCTTGCTCCGAAGCGAACGATGGTACGTGATAGCAAAGCGGTGCGCCTCATCCTGTATGCGTGTTATCAGCTTAAATCCCTCACTGTGCGTGTCGATTGGTAGCTCCACATTATTGAAGTACAGCCCTCTTGTGCGATGGTTATCATCCTTCACCATACCGCAGACCGGAATACTGATGCCAAGCTCCTTTAGCACCTGCAGCGCGATATTGACCTGACCGCGGCCGCCGTCCATCAGCAGCAGATCCGGAAACTTCGTAAAACTTCCGAATGCTTCCCCGACACTGTTCTCATCAAGCCGCATCTCCTCGCGCTCGTCCAATCCGTGCCGGAACCTCCTGGTCAGCACCTCCTGCATGCAAGCGTAATCATCTGGCCCCGCAACTGTCTTCATGCGGAACTTCCTGTAATCGCTGCGCTTTGGTTTACCCTTCTCATAAACAACCATCGAACCTACATTCGCAAACCCGCTGGTATTCGAGATGTCAAACGCCTCCATGCGCGTGAGCGGCCTAATTCCAAGAATTTCCTCAATCTCCTTTACTGCGCCAATTGTTCTGCCCTCCTCGCGCTTGATGCGCTCCCTATCCTGGCTTAACACAAGCTGGGCGTTCCGCGCTGCCAGATCCACAAGCCGTTCCTTCGCGCCCTTTAATGGCACTCTTAAGTGGACGCGGGCACCTTTTTTGTCTGTCAGCCAGCGCTCCACCAGTTCCATGTCCCCGATTGCCTCCTGGAGCATGATTTCTCTTGGAATAAACGGTGTGCCAGCATAAAATTGTTTTACAAAGCTTGTGAGAATATTGTCCGCCGTCGGCTCCTCGACCTGCATCATATAAAAATGCTCCCTGCCGATTAGTTTTCCATTTCGCAGGAAAAATACCTGCACAACTGTCTCGTTTCCGTCGATCGCAAGCGCAATAATATCCTTATCCTCACCCACGTTATCTGACATCTTCTGTGTCTCACTCACCTTTTTGACACTCTCGATTAGATCCCGGCATTTGATTGCCTCCTCAAAATCCATCCTCTCCGAAGCCTGTTGCATCTTCTCCTTCAACTCTTTGATAATGGGCTGCTGCTTTCCATTCAGAAAATCAATCGCCTGATTGATCCGCTGCGCATATTCCTCCTTTGGGACATTTCCCTGACAGGGGGCACAACACTGACCGATATGATGGTTTAGACAGGGGCGCTCCTTCCCGCAGTCCCGAGGCAGCTTCCTGTTACATGTCCGCAGCTGGTAGAGTTTGTTAATCAGGTCGATGCTCTCCTTCACACCCCCATTCGTAAATGGGCCAAAATATTTTGCCTTATCCTTTTTCATCTGCCGCACAGAGAAAACGCGCGGATAATCCTCCCCCAATGTCACCTTGATATAGGGATATGTCTTATCGTCCTTCAACAAGGTATTATATTTAGGAGAATATTCTTTGATCAGGTTGTTTTCCAGCACCAGCGCTTCCAGCTCGGAATCTGTCACAATATACTCAAAACGCGCAATCAGGGACACCATCTTGTCAATCTGAGGTCCACGCCCGATGTTGTCCTTAAAATAGGAGCGCACCCTGTTGTGCAGGTTTTTTGCTTTTCCCACATAGAGAATCGCATCATCTGCGTCATGCATGATATACACGCCTGGCTTATTTGGAAGCTTGTGCAGCTCCTCCTTCACATCAAATTCTTTGAGGTCTGTTTCCCCAAACTCTGTCTGCCCGTTCCCTGCCTCCTCTGTATCTGTCTCCTTTGCCACGGGCTTATCTCTCCCGATCTTTGTCTCCTGATTTACATTGGTTTCCTGTGACGCGGACATCATCCCCGAATCTCCTTCCCTGATAGCAGACACACTCTTTCTTTACCATTTCCCTGACATACGATCCATTTCACGCATCTCTCCACATTCCAAAGAGAAAACTATCTTGTATAGAAAGTCTCATTCTTCTGCCCTGACAGCAGTCGTGGCCTCTGCGAGCTTACGCTTAAGCTCTGCAATCTCCGCGTCCTTTTGTGCAAGCTCTGCCCTGTTCTCCGCAAGCTCTGCCCTGTTCTCCGCAAGCTCTGCCCTGTTCTCTGCAAGCTCTGCATCTTTGTTTGCTATAATTACCTTCAATTCGCCAAGCTCTGGCAAAATCATTTCCTTCAATGCCTCACTCATACTTTTACCTCCACTGACAATCTGTTCAAATACGCTGCTGTTGACATCTGATACCAGATTCACAACTGTCTTTGCCTTTGCGCGTTCCTCGTCGTCACAAAGTCTATCATAGCTCTCCAAAAGCTTCTCTGCCTGTGCAAGATCCATACTGCGCGTCAGCGCTTTCAGCCAGACATGCAAACTCTCCTCAAGCTGCTTTGTCACGATAATCTGCATTGGAAACAACATTCCCGCTATATGGTAAATTCCCTTTCCTTTATTTGTCACCTTATATTTCTGACATAACTGCCCCAGCAGCTTCTCCGGCTTCTGCTCCCGGATTAATGTGATCGTTATATCTGTATCGAGAATCTCATCAACTGCACCTGTATCCGATTTGTAAAAACAGGCATATGACAGCACTTTGTAAAATGTATCAATATTCACCTGATCATCTGGTGACTTGTACTCCACAATATTGTGTCCTAGAAAAAATGTCCCTATTTCGTTCTTGATGACCTCATTTGAATCCTTCTTGATAATCAAAAGGTCGATTCTCAACGGTTCACTGCTTAAATTATGTTCCCTGTCATATGTAAGACCTTTTTTATTTTCCGCCAGTTCGAGTTCCATACTATCACAGAAAGCCGGGTGCCACTGCGTCCTGTTTTCAATCTCCAATTTTCATCCCTTATGTAACAATCCAGCACTCTCATCGTCTACAGCACAAACCATATATTCCATTGTCCTAAACAGTTACATTGCCCTTCCTTAAATTGTCTAAACATGTTCTAATATATTCAATCGCTCATTTGTTCTTGTCTATCATACCATAAGCAACTGTACCTGTCAATAACAAAGCTGAAAATTTGTTCGATATATTTTTACCATGCGCCGCATCAGTGGCCTATCGCATCTGCACGGAGCTGCGCATAAAGGGAGCACACACTTCCCGCATGCACTCCCTCCATATAGCACAACCTACCATCTGTTATCGCTGTTCTGATTCCCGTTGTCACGGTTGCCATTTACATTTCTGTCCCAAACGGAGCCAAACCGGGAAGTCTCACCATTGTTCCCGTTATCCTCCGGCAGATTCGCATTCTGCGGCATCTGTGGATTCTGATAGGGATATGGCCGCTGCAGTCCCGGATTCTGGTACTGCGGCGGAACCTGCCTCTGCTGCTGTCCATTCTGATAAGGCTGTTGATACTGCTGCTGCACAGGACTCTGCACCTGCGGGTTCCCGTACTCCTGCTCCGGACTGGACTGCTGCATGTTCTGGTACGGCTGCGACACATTTTCCTGGGACTGTGGATTTGCGTTTGCCAATCCCGAATTCTGATAGGACTGCGATGCGGACGATCCGAAATCCTGTGGCTGTCCCTGCTGCATACGTGCCGGATTCCAGTCATATGCAGGCGGCATACTCCATTTGCTGCCCTGCTCCTGCTGTGCCGTATACGCTGGCTGCTGTACTGCGTCAGGAACTGGTGTGGTCTCCTCCGATTCTGTCTCACTGGTGGCTTCACCTGCCTGGTTCGCCTCCTGCCCCTCGGATTTGATCTCATTTAACGTCCCGTCCTCGTCCTTCTGCTCCTCGGGCTCTGGCAGTCCCTTGGCCTCGCGGTAAATCTTCATAAATTCCTTGCCTGTGATTGTCTCTTTTTCAATTAAATGCGCGGCAATCTGGTCCATCACCTCGCGGTTCTCACGAAGCAGCCCAAGTGCTTCCGCATAGCAGGCCTTGAGCATATTCATGACCTCAGTATCAATCTCTGCCGCCGTATTCTCCGCACAGTTGAGCGAACTTCTACCGTCCAGATACTGGCTCTCGACGGTCTCTAATCCCATCAGCCCAAACTTTTCACTCATGCCGTAGCGCGTGATCATCGAGCGTGCGATTCCTGTGGCCTTCTCAATATCGTTTGACGCCCCTGTCGTTACCGTATCAAATACGATCTCCTCCGCCGCGCGGCCTCCTAACAGTCCTACAATCATATCGTGCAGTTCATCCTTGGAATTCAGATATTTCTCATCCTCCGGCACATGCATGACGTAACCAAGCGCGCCCATTGTGCGCGGCACGATGGTAATTTTCTGTACGGGCTCGGAATTTTTCTGCAAGGCACTGATCAGCGCATGACCTACCTCATGATAGGAGACAATCTTGCGCTCCTCCTTGCTCATAATGCGGTCTTTTTTCTCCTTGCCGACAAGCACTACTTCCACCGCGTTGAACAAATCCTTCTGGCTGACAAATTCCCTGCCTTCTTTTACCGCATTGATCGCCGCCTCGTTGATCATGTTGGCAAGATCTGCACCCACTGCGCCGCTCGTCGCAAGCGCGATCGCATCAAGGTCAACCGTCTCGTCCATCAGCACATCTTTTGCATGCACTTTCAGGATATTGACACGGCCCTTTAAATCAGGCTTATCCACAATAATACGCCTGTCAAAACGCCCCGGACGCAACAGCGCCTTGTCAAGAATTTCCGGCCTGTTGGTCGCCGCGAGAATAATAATCCCCTTCTTGCCGTCAAATCCGTCCATCTCAGAGAGTAGCTGGTTTAAGGTCTGCTCGCGCTCCTCATTCCCGCCGCCGTACTTTGAATCACGACTTCTTCCGATGGCGTCAATCTCATCGATAAAGATGATACACGGCGCATTCTTCTCCGCTTCCTTAAATAAATCGCGCACACGCGACGCGCCGACACCGACATACAACTCGATAAAGTCAGAGCCTGCAAGTGAGAAAAACGGAACCTTCGCCTCCCCTGCAACGGCCTTTGCAAGCATCGTCTTACCCGTACCGGGAGGTCCCACAAGCAACGCACCTTTTGGAAGCTTCGCACCGATTTTTACATATCTGCCCGGATTGTGCAGGAAATCGACAACCTCCTGCAAAGACTCCTTCGCCTCATCCTCCCCGGCGACATCGCGAAATGTGATGCCGGTCTCCTTCTGCACATACACCTTCGCAGTGCTCTTTCCCATGCTGAAAGCGCCACCCCCGCCTGTCATCTTCCTAAATAGCAGGCTGAGCAGCCCCCACATCAAAAGAATCGGCACAATGTAATATAGAAGGGACAAAATAATCCCCGATCCATCAGGAACCGTGCCGCGCACCTCCACTCCCGCATCGAGCAGCCGCTGTGTGAGCGTCTCGTCATCCTCCACCTTTCCCGTGATATAGGTCACCCTGACCGCGGAGGCGAGCAGACTATTTGGGTTCTGGTTTTCCTGCGCACCTGTCACGGGTGTAATCTCGATCTGGCTTGACTCAATCTTGACCGACTCCACCGTTCCGGCATCTACCATCTCGATAAACTTATTATACGAGATCTCAACCGTCGTTGCCCCGGACACTGCGCGGGTGAAATAACTGATACACAACAGCGACAGCACCGCCGCGGTGATCATGATGATAATGCTCTGCTTTTTCGGGTCCCTGCCATTATTATTGTTGTTACC
>CAJUQZ010000074.1:9007-11181 GCA_910588755.1 uncultured Lachnospiraceae bacterium
CTGCCGCCGTTTCCCGGTCCGCCGTTTCCCCGGTTGGAATTATTGTCATAATTGTTGACCTGATTATTGTCCATTTTCCTGTGGTATCCTTTCTGAATTTATGTCATGATTCGCCTTTTCTCCCCATAAACCAAAGCGAAAGCACAAAATAATGCTGTGTAAATGAATCGCATCTATAATTATAGAGACTAAAGTGGTATAAATCAACATAATCTTTGTGATTTCTTTGTGAAATGTTTCTAAAGCAATACTGTTGTGTCCTCCACGAAAGTGGTAAAAACGTGCGCTAAGTTGATGCCCTGTATCAATTTGTATGCAATACCTGTTAGCATTCACACCTAAAATGCCTGAATAGCGAAATGTAAAATGAAACGCAAAAACATTACTGGTTTCATAGACATATTTTATCATTGATTATCTATCTTTTCAATCGAAAATATTCCTGTTGCTTTTTCTCTCTGTACCGTTGTATAATAGTAGAATATTTAAGATGAAACACAGTAATCAGATAAAAAACGAAAGGAAAAATCAGGTTATGCCAGTTAAGTATGTATTTGTGACCGGCGGCGTCGTTTCTGGTCTTGGAAAAGGAATCACAGCCGCATCACTCGGACGGCTGCTCAAAGCCAGAGGCTACAAAGTTACCATGCAGAAGTTCGATCCTTATATCAACATTGATCCCGGCACCATGAACCCGATCCAGCACGGAGAGGTCTTTGTCACGGACGACGGCGCAGAGACGGATCTTGATCTTGGTCATTATGAGCGCTTTATCGACGAGAGCCTAGACAAGAACTCCAACGTGACTACCGGCAAGGTATACTGGACGGTTTTGCAAAAAGAGCGGCGCGGAGATTATGGCGGCGGCACGGTCCAAGTCATTCCACATATTACCAATGAAATCAAAAGCCGTTTTTACCGGAATTTTACGGATCCTGATATGCGCATCGCAATCATCGAGGTCGGTGGTACGGTCGGCGATATCGAAAGCCAGCCTTTTCTGGAATCCATCCGGCAATTTCAGCACGAGGTGGGGCACGAGAATGCCATTTTAATCCATGTCACGCTGATTCCTTACCTGAGCGCCTCACAGGAGATGAAAACCAAGCCGACACAGGCCAGTGTCAAGGAACTGCAGGGTATGGGCATCCAGCCAGACATCATTGTATGCCGGAGTGAGCACCCGCTTGACCAGGCGCTGAAGGACAAGATCGCCCTTTTCTGCAATGTACCAAACTCCCACGTGCTCCAGAACCTTGACGTGGAGTACTTATATGAAGCGCCGCTTGCGATGGAAAAAGAGCATCTCGCGGAGGTTGCCTGCGAATGCCTGCACCTCGACAGCCCCGAGCCCGACCTTGCAGACTGGACAAAGATGGTCGATGATCTCAAATCGCCTACACAGGAAGTCACGATTGCCCTAGTTGGCAAATACACCCAGCTCCATGACGCATACATCAGCGTAGTCGAGGCCCTGAAACACGGCGGTATCCCCCAGCATGCCACAGTCAATATCAAGTGGGTGGACTCCGAACATGTCAGTCCGGACAATGTCGCGGAAATATTAGGAGATGTTAATGGCATTCTCGTTCCCGGCGGATTTGGCGACAGAGGCATTGAGGGTATGATTGACGCTATCCGCTACGCACGGGAAAACAGGATTCCCTTCCTCGGGCTCTGTCTTGGCATGCAGCTTGCCATCGTGGAATTTGTCCGCGATGTGGTCGGATACAATGACGCACACAGCATAGAACTCAACCCGAACACAACGCACCCTGTCATCGCACTGATGCCAGATCAGAACGGCGTGGAGGACATCGGTGGAACATTGCGGCTTGGCTCCTATGAATGCCACCTTGACACCACTTCCAAGGCTTACCAGCTCTATGGAAACGAGGTCATCCATGAGCGACACAGACACCGCTACGAAGTCAACAACGACTACCGCGCAGTTGTGTCAGAAAAAGGAATGCTCTTATCCGGACTCTCACCCGATGGACGGATCGTGGAGATGGTCGAGATCCCGTCACACCCGTTTTTCCTCGCCACCCAGGCGCACCCAGAGCTCAAGAGCAGGCCAAACAGACCGCACCCACTGTTCAGAGGACTGATTGAAGCTGCTCTAAATTATAAATCCAAATTGTAAAAAAGAAACTGTCTGAAAACAAACGATT
>CAJUQZ010000074.1:11191-21105 GCA_910588755.1 uncultured Lachnospiraceae bacterium
ACTTTATGAGTCAAGGCTCGTTTATCTCAATCCCTTAAAGTTTTCCTCAATATAAATGTTCAGCTTGGGCAACATGGTTTGCGCCAATGCCAGAACGTGTTTGAAAAATACTCTAGTACTCCATCCGGCCAGAAATTAGACTCGCGCTAGAATTTTTTCCCACTGTTCCTCCACAAAGCCCGGACAGACACCGCCTTCTGCCACCAGCAGGGGGCGTTTTACCAGCATGCCGTCCGTAGAAAGCAGCTGGTACTGCTCCTCCTCACTCATTTCAGGCAATCTGTCCTTTAGCTGCAACTCCTTATAAAGATTGCCGCTTGTGTTAAAAAATCGCTTCAATGGCAGACCACTCCTTGCGTGCCACTGCCTAAGCTCCTCCACTGTTGGATTTTCTTCTTTTATCGGGCGCAGCTCCACCTCGTGCCCCGCCTCCTCTAGCCATTTTATGGCTTTTTTGCAGGTAGAACACTTTTCATAACATAAAATCAATGGCTTCATCTTTATACCTCCTAGTATCAATCATTCCTGACAATAAAATCTTCACGCTTCTGGTCTCTTTGAAAATTCACCTACCAGATAAATCCTGTCTATAAGTATACCTGTCCCCTGCATTTTGCGCAAGATACAAAGTGGATTCTGCCAAGATTCTATCCAGACTTTCATCATGTCAATGAGCGGGCGCCCGTAACAAAAATATCAGTTCAGCCTTTGACCTCCTGTTATGTGCATTAAGCCATGCAAAATCACTTCGCGATGTCAAAGCCATGTTCATTGCTTGATACACCTCAATCACTATATGTTCTTACGCGGCTTGTATAAGCCATAATTTGCAGCGCAGTGCAAAATCCCAGGCAACTGTCACTAACAAAAGTTCACAAAATTTCAAATACAAACTCTGTCATTGACAAAGCGTTTACAGAATACTATAATTGAAGCATCAAATAAATGATCATTTAAGGAGGAAAGAAATCATGAAAGTACATAAGACATGGTATGCTGTGCTTGCGGCGGCGTTTGTAATTAGGTTCTTAGGGGGGGGAGGTATGTCAAAGCTGCCGAGACCGAACTAACAGAACAGTCTACAGAAGCTGCAACGACAGAACCCATAGCAGAAAACGAAGCACAGACGACACCTGCCCCAACAGAACAACAGAATGAGACATGGAAGATGACAGAAGCAGAACTGGCGGAGTATTATGACGAGTCTGTGTTCATAGGCGATTCCATTATGCAGGGATTCCGTAATTACTGTGCAAAATTGGAAAATTTTGTGCATGGTATTGATTTTCTGGCAGCAACAAGTTATTCCGCAGGTAACGCGCTGAGGCCTGTTGCAGGCAAGAATGTACATCCCATGTATAGAGGGAAAAAGTACCGGGTGTGGGAAGCAGTACCGATGGTGGGAAGTAAACGGGCATTTATCCTTCTTGGCATGAACGATCTGATCGTAACAGGTCTTGAGGACTCAAGGGACGCCTACAAACAAGTTATAGACAAAATCGTAGAGAAATCTCCTGGTATCGAGATCCATATTATCAGCGTCACCTACACCCTGAAAGACAGCAAAATCAAAGGTGCGCTGTGCAATGCGAATATTGATATGTACAATGCGATGCTGCAGGAGATGGCGGTGGAAAACGGATGGGGATATATTGATCTGTGTACGCCTATTTCTGACGGTGCTGGAAACCTCAAGCGTGAATATTGCAGTGATGGTTATGTGCATCTTACAAGTGCGACCTACACTGTATGGGAAGAAGAACTGATCCAGTATGCGGAAAAACAGCTTTCAAAAGAATTGACAAATACAGAAACTTTGATAAAGGAAGCAGGAGGAATGGAGGAAAAATGAAGAAAAAACTACTGATCACAGCGCTGGCTGTCATGCTCTTTGGGAGCAGCCTTCCTGTATACGCTGCCCCTGAATACATGGCTGACGGCGGCGTATTTGATGCAGAATGGTATCTGGAGCAAAATCCCGATATCGCCGCTGCATTCCCAGCAGATGTGTCTGCGGAAGTACTCTACCAGCATTATATCGCATTTGGCGCAAGAGAGGGACGGACACCGTACAATGCGGCGACTTTTGATCCCACCAGCCTGCAGCCTGGCCAAAACCCACCTGAAAATACAGAAGTCACGCCTGTGCCGTCAAGTCTCAAACCCGCGATATCCAGCAATACAGGTGCACAGAATTACCGCTGGTACAGCAACAATAACTGGAACTGGGCTGAGCCTGTCAAATCGTATCTGTACGAAAACCAGCTCGGAGGCATAACAAGAGTAGAATGCATCAACGGGCAGATCGTAGTGGAGGATTATGACAACAGCTTCTATCTGCGCGAAAGCCGCACGATTCCTATGGAGCTATCCATATGGGGCGGTTTTTATGCCGGAAAGGACTATAATTTTTTTATCTTTGGGCAAGAGAATCCCTCGCAGGACAACAGCCGGGAAGTTGTCCGCGTTGTGAAATATTCCAAGGACTGGACGCGGCTTGGCCAGGCAAGCCTCCGCGGTGCCAACACCACAGTCCCCTTTGACGCAGGCGTCGTCCGCTGTGCCGAATCCGGTGATTATCTGTATATCCGCACCTGCCATGAAATGTACGCCTCCTCAAGAGACGGAAAGAACCATCAGGCAAACATGACACTCGCGATACGCCAGAGCGACATGGCCCTTACAGACTCCTACCACATTGTTATGAACAGCAGTGTCGGTTATGTCAGCCATTCTTTTAACCAATTTGTCCTCATCGACCAGAATAAGAACATTGTCACGTTAGACCACGGCGACGCTTACCCACGCAGTATTGTAGTAATGCGTTATAAGGGCGCAAAGGGCGGCGGTGACAAATTCAGCGGTGGGGTTGACAGCAGTACATTGATCGCTTTTCCTGGTGCGACAGGAGATAATTACACTGGTGCATCTGTAGGCGGCTTTGCCGAGACTGCCAACAGTTATATAACGGCTTTTAACTATGATGGCGGCAATCATGGCGCACGCGAGATCTACCTTGGCTGCACCAGCAAAAACGGGCTGAACTCCACTGTAACCCTACTTACACAATCCGCTGGCATGCAGACACCGATGCTGGCTCCAACAGGACCTGACGGCGGATATCTCATGTGGACAGACGCATCTGGTGTTTTCTATTACACCAGATACACAGATGGCGGTACGATTGGCGCGATTGCCACAGCTGACGCAGCCCTGTCCGACTGCCAGCCAATCCTCCATAACGGAGAGGTTGTGTGGTATGTCACCAACGGTTCCATTCCTGTTTTTTACAGGTTAAATGCCGCCGGCATGCTTACAAAAACTATAGCAAATGGACAATAAAGCTTTCCTTTATTGATCCTGTATATACCACGAAGAACCCGCTGACCAATCTATGATCTGCGGGTTCTTTCCTTATCTTCTTTCCTTATTTCACATATCGCCTAATCGCCAAAGCTGATGCCAAGCATCTTAGCCTCTTTGATGATCGTTGAATCGGGATCGACCATTTTCAGCTTGCCGGCCACATCAGCAAGAGGTACTTTGACGACCTCTCTGTTCTGATAGCCAACCATGTAGCCATATTCGCCCTTGAGAATCAGTTTGGATGCCTCCGCGCCAAGACGGCTTGCAAATACTCTGTCATACGGATCCGGACTGCCGCCTCTCTGTGTGTGTCCTGGTACTGTGACACGCACTTCCATACCGCTCTTCTCCTTGATCTTCTCTGCGATCTCATAGGAAACGCTCGGATATTTGTACTCTGCCATGTACTTCTTGAACTCTTTCTTGGAGAGTGCAGCGATCTCTTTTGACACAGCGCCCTCAGCCACCGCAAGGATCGTGAACTTGCTGCCCCGCTCGGAACGCTTCTGGATCGCCTTGATAATCTTGTTGATATCATATGGAATCTCAGGGATCAGGATAATATCCGCCCCGCCCGCGATACCGGCATTGAGCGTGAGGTAGCCTACCTTGTGCCCCATTACTTCCACGATAAACACGCGCCCGTGCGATGCCGCCGTCGTGTGAATCTGGTCAATGCACTGTGTCGCGATATCGACGGCGCTCTGGAAGCCGAAGGTCATATCGGTTCCCCACAGGTCGTTGTCAATCGTCTTTGGCAGCGTCACGACGTTGAGTCCCTCCTCACGCAGCAGGTTTGCCGTCTTGTGCGTGCCGTTGCCGCCAAGGATTACCAGACAGTCAAGGCTCAGCTTGTAATAGTTGTGCTTCATCGCCTCCACCTTGTCCAACCCGTTCTCGTCCGGATCGCGCATATTTTTGAACGGCATGCGCGAGCTTCCGAGGATCGTGCCGCCCTTTGTCAGTATTCCTGAGAAATCCGACGGGGAGAGCATCTTGTACTTGCCATAAATCAGTCCCTTGTATCCGTCAAGGAAACCAAAGAGCTCCACCTCCTTACCCGCGTTGAACAATCCCTTTGCCACGCCGCGCATCGCCGCGTTGAGCGCCTGGCAGTCACCGCCACTTGTTAACATTCCGATTCTTATCATGGGAACCTCCTTCTTCGCATTGAATATCTGCGCATTATGATTTCAATATGCACTATTATGCCATACCAAACCCTGTGCTGATACCATTATAAACCTTTTTTTTGTTTCGAACAACGACATATTGAAAATTTTCAAAAATCCTACTTTTATCATAACAGCTTTGCATATCCCCGTCAAACCATTTTCTCTCCTATAAGCTGTCCTGATTTACCGCCCGCACGCCGCCGTTATCTGCTGTCCAAGCCAGGATGCCACGTCCACCCGGAACTCCTCGTTCTCCCTGCTGCTGTCAAAGACATACTCCTCCGAGACGGTCTCCAGCTCGCCGGTCGCCTCATTGCGCTCCATGCTGTGCAGATAAAACCAGCTTCCATCATAGGACGTCTCCTCCGTCTTCCCGGACGCGGCATTGCAGATTTCATTGAACTGGTCATCGTCCAGAAAGATGCCCTCCTCCTCCACATAGCGGATCTTAACCGGCTCCCCATCGATATACTGATAGGTTGAATAGTAGTGATAGACCGCCCCTCCGCGCTCCATTCCATAGATGAGCTGCTCCTCCTGGTCAAATGTCGCGAGCGATATCTGGTTGAGCCGCGCGTCATACTCGAACTTATATTCGTCAGGATTCCACACAAGATAAATCCACTCCTGCCTGTAATTTCCGTTTGGCGTATCATACTGGCGGATGTCCAGATAACCGTCAAAGTTGACATCCTCGAGCTCAAAGCCAAGCGTATCTTCCATCGTGTCATAAATCCTTGTCTGCCCAAACGCAGTGAGCTCAGGTATGGAAATCGTCTGCACAACGGTATCACCCTCACAGATTTCCAGCGACTGCAGCGCATAGCCATCCCATTGCAGATCCCAATATGCGTTCAGGCGAAATGTAAACTCCGGCATATCTTCCCGCAGCCGGCCTTTCTGTGTCACGGTAAATGCTGCGTCTGCGTTTTTCTGTTCATAAAAGGCTGACAGCTCCTGTGTTGGAATCTCGTTGTCGCGCAGACTGATGTCCGTCAAATCATTTAATGCATAAAGCGGTGTAATATCCGTAATCCGATTCAGTCCAAGCTCCAGATAATTTAGTTTGGCCAGATGCTTTAACACGCTGATATCCTCAATCCGGTTGTGAAATAGATTCAGATATTCCAGTTTTGTCAGATTTCCCAGCGCAGAAATGTCCTCAATGCCACACCACGGCGCATATAACCTGGTTAGATTTGTCAGCCCCGAAAGCGCCTCAATATCGGTGTATGCAGAGCCGTTATCACCGATCTGCAGCTCCTCCAAACCTGTCAGTTTGCGCACCGGCGCGTAATCGCTGACCGGATTGCCCGCACAGGAAAAGTGCACAAGACTGGTCAGTCCGCTGACAGGCCCTATGTCTGCGATCTCATTATCCCTTACCCAGAGCACCTTCAAGGAGGCGAGTCTCTCCACGCCAGACAGAGACTGCACGCCGCACCGAAACAGCCGGACTGACTCGAGATTTTCAAACCACTGCAGATCCTCAAAGGGCGCCGTACATTCCGCGTCCATCTCAAACTCCGTGATGGCAAGCACATCTGCTCTTGTTATGATACCGTCCGTTTTGTGCAGTATCTCACGTGTCTTCTCCTCGATCGCCGCGGACTTGAATATGATCTCTTCGTCCGTCCCGGGAACGCTTTCTTCCTCCTGCGTACCTTCCTGTACCGTATCCCGCTCCGACAAACTTTCCATATGGCCGCAGCCGTAACCAAAAAGACTGATGATAAGTATGATGCCTGCAAAAATATATTTTTTCATAGCTCTTTCCTTTTCACATATTTTCCATATCCTGCATTTATGGATTTCTTTTTTCTATTTTTTTATTTTTTCCATTGAATCATAACAAAACAGGAGCGGCATTTTCTTTCTCTGCCGCTCCGCTACATTGACACCAACTGTCCATTTTATGATTCTTTTTCTTCCTCTTTTACAATCCGGATATGCACATCGCGCAGCTGTCTTTCATCCACCGCTGCCGGCGCGCCCATCATCACATCCTGCGCGGTCTTGTTCATCGGGAACGGGATAATCTCGCGGATACTCTCCTCGCCTGCGATCAGCATGACCATGCGATCAACGCCCGGCGCAATGCCTGCGTGTGGCGGCGCACCATAGCAGAACGCGTTGTACATCGCGGGGAACTTCGCCTTCACGTCCTCCTCGCCCAGTCCCACGATCCGGAATGCCTTCACCATAATCTCCGGATCATGGTTACGGACTGCACCTGACGAGAGCTCAACGCCGTTGCACACCAAGTCATACTGGTATGCGAGAATGTCAAGCGGCTCCTTTGTCTCCAGCGCCTCCACGCCGCCCTGCGGCATTGAGAACGGATTATGGCAGAACTCCAGTTCACCAGACTCCTCACCAATCTCATACATTGGGAAGTCAACGATCCAGCAGAACTCATAGCAATCCTTTTTCATATAACCGTCGAAGGTGTTCGCAAGCGTCTTCCTGATCACGCCTGCCGTCTTCTGCGCCGTCCTTAAATCCCCTGCGCAAAGCGCGACAAAACTGCCATTTTTTAATCCCAGCGCCTCGATCACCGCCGCCTTTTTCTCCTGCACAAACTTGGAGATGCCGCCGACGAGCTCTCCATTTTCATCTAAGCGGAACCAATACGTTTTCTGCGCGCTCACCACCTCGACATCAGCGCACATCTTGTCAATCTGTTTTCTCGTCCCAGTGAAATTATCCGCTACAACCGCCTTTACAGTCCTTCCCGCAAACGGCTCGAAACCACAGTCCGAAAGCACAGCAGTCGCGTCCTGCACCAGCAGGCCAAGGATGCGCAGATCCGGCTTGTCCGTACCGTACTGCTCCATCGCCTCGAGATAAGGAATTCTCTTAAACGGTGGCTTTGAGGCCTCATGATAAATCCCATATTTTGCAAAGATGGGCGGAAGCACATCCTCTAAAACTTCAAACACATCGTCCTGGCTGGCAAACGCCATCTCCATGTCGAGCTGGTAAAACTCTCCCGGTGAGCGGTCTGCCCGCGCGTCCTCATCGCGGAAACACGGCGCGATCTGGAAATAGCGGTCAAACCCGGAAGCCATCAACAGCTGCTTGAACTGCTGCGGCGCCTGCGGCAGCGCATAAAATTTTCCCGGGTGATTTCTCGATGGCACGAGATAATCGCGCGCGCCTTCCGGGGAAGAACATGTTAGAATCGGCGTGGTGATCTCCATAAAATCATGGCCGATCATTGCCGCGCGCAAATCCGCGACAATCCTGCTCCTGAGCACGATCTTTTCCTTTACATTCGGATTGCGCAAATCCAGATAGCGGTATTTCAAACGTGTGTTCTCATCTGCTTCCTTAGAATGGTCAATCTGGAACGGCAGCTCATTGTACTGACATTTGCCTAATACGGTGATCTTCGACGGCACAACCTCGATATCCCCCGTCTCCATCTTGGGATTCTTGGCGCTGCGCTCGCGCACGGTTCCCACAACCTCGAGCGTTGACTCGTTGTTAATGGCGTTAAGCTGCTCCATGATCTCCTCTGTCTCGACAACGATCTGCGTCTTTCCGTAAAAATCCCTCAAAACCAGAAACCCTAAATTTTTGCTGACCTTGCGCAAGTTGTCATACCAACCGACAAGCTTGACTTCCTCCCCTGCATTTTCCAGCCGCAGCTGGTTACAATTATGTGTACGTCCCTGCATCATTAACCTCCCACAGCCATTATGCACAGGCCTGCAGTTGCAGACCCGCCAGAGAGAAAGTCTGTCCTGACAGACCTTCTCTCTTTATAGCCGTTTTCTCTTCATTATATGCTGATATACTGGCACAAAACATGCCTGTCTGCTGTTTTTAATACTAGCATTATTGAAAAACAGTGTCAAGGAGAATGTTGCCCACCACCTGATTATCTGTCAATCTTTACCGCATATCTCCTCGATTGCCTGCAATTGCGCGTCATCAAAACTGGTGTTTGACAGCATACCCACATTGTCGATAATCTGCGCAGGCTTCGACGCGCCAATCAGCACGCTTGTGATGTCCCCGTCCCGCAAAATCCACGCGAGCGCCATCTGGGCAAGGCTCTGCCCGCGCTCCTTTGCAAGCGCATCTAGCGCCCTGATCCTTTCAATCGTTTTGCCCTCCAGCGCATCTTCCTTTAAAAACCTGCCATCGGTGCGAATCCGACTGTCTTGCGGAATCCCATCAATATAACGGTTCGTGAGCAGCCCCTGTGCCAGCGGGCAGAACGTGATGATGCCAATGCCGTTTGCCGCTGCGTAATCCTTCAACCCATCCTGTTCAATCGTCCTGTCAAACAACGAATATTTTCTCTGATTGATGATAAACGGTGTACCCATTTCCCTGAAAAGGCCTGCGATCGCAATGGTCTCTTCCTTATTATAATTCGAAATACCAACATAGAGCGCCTTGCCGCTTTTTACGATACTGTCAAGCGCCCTGGCTGTCTCCTCAAGCGGCGTATCCTTATCCGGCCGGTGGTGGTAATAGATATCCACGTAATCAAGCCCCAGCCGGCGCAGGCTCTGATCCAGGCTTGCGATCAGGTACTTCCTGCTGCCCCAGTTTCCATATGGCCCCGGCCACATATCATATCCGGCCTTCGTCGAAATCACCAGCTCATCCCGGTAAACGCCAAGCCCCTTTGCCAGAATGCACCCAAAGTTCTCCTCCGCTGCACCGTAGACAGGACCATAGTTATTGGCAAGGTCAAAATGCGTGATTCCATTGTCAAACGCGGTGTAGCACATGGCCTGCATGTTGTCAAAGCTCGCGTTAGAGCCAAAATTGTGCCACAGCCCAAGGGAGATTGCTGGAAGCATTAGACCGCTTTTGCCGCAGCGGTTGTATTGCATTGTATCATATCTTTTATCGCTTGCTAAGTACATATTCATATCCTCTCTTTCTTCTGATGCCACTTCCCGCGTCACTCTGTACCTGTGTACTCATACACATGTGTACTTGGACTTTCGAGAGCCATTTCCATTTTCATATCTATATCTATATCTATATCTATATCTATATCTATATCTATATCAGTATAACAGAATGCATCTAAAATCGATACAATTATTTTCCATGTTCATAAATCGTTCATAGTTCTTTGAAAAATTATTCAATAAATCAACATGATTTGGACATTAAAGCACTCTATACTATAAATATAAGGTGATACGAATGATGCCTTACAGACAATAAGTGATAACTTTACTTATAATAACTTTTTCATAATATATGCCAAGTAGTTGAAAGACTGCTTGGCATCCTCCCTTTTATATGGACCTTTTCGTCTTTATTTCACAAATATTTTTTAATTGACTAGTACTCTATCCGGCCAGAAATTAAACTCGTGAACCACCTGCTTTGCACCAT
>CAJUQZ010000075.1 GCA_910588755.1 uncultured Lachnospiraceae bacterium
CCTTGAAATAATAAGGTTTGTTTAAAAAAATATGGTAGTTAACTTGACACTACCCGAGGAAAATAAGAGGAAAGAGGTATGAAAAAATATATTAAACCTGTCATAAAGTTTATCGCTGCCGATATTTTGTTTGACATTCTATGTACGATCTTTGCAGCGTACATTCCAGTTCTGCAAAAGGCGCTGTTTGACGACCTTGCGGAGGGTATCCTGTCCCGTATCCCTGCTATTATTGTCGCGTTTATCGTTCTGCAGGGACTGTCCTGCGCATGCGTATACATATGTATGCTATGTACCTGGAAGATTGCCATTACCTTTGAGAAAGCATTAAAAAGAGACCTGATCAGCGCGTTGCTCAACAAGGACGAACGCAGCTTTTACACTTACTCCACGAGTGACTACATATCCATACAGGGCAATGACATCACAGCCATCGAACAGGATTACCTGACACCCTGGATTGACGTGCTGCGCTCTGTCAATATGTTTGTCATCTACGCCGTAGTCATCGTCGTATACGTGGACTGGCGCATTGCGCTGGCAATCATACTCTCGTCTTTTCTGGTAGTGATCGGCCCTAAAATTACCGGAAACATCACATCCGGCAAGCGGCTGAAATACCAGAACCAGGCTGCGGACTATGTCAACTGCATCACCGATCTACTAAACGGCTATAAGCTTGTCAACCGTTTTACCAGAAAAAATATCTTGAAAGTTCACGAAAAGACCTTAAACACGACTGCGGACAAGCGGTATGCTTACGGAAAAAGCAAGACCATCTCCCTGAGCATCAACGACGCAGCGGTCAGGGTGATTCAGATTGTGTCCTTCATATGTGCCTGCGCGCTCCTCATGCGGGGAGAAATCAGCATCGGCGCAGGCGTCGCCACATTCAGCTATGTGAGCAGCTTTATATCGCCGCTGGAATCCATACTGTACGATGTGAGTGCCATCCAGTCTACCACCGAAGTGCGGAAAAAATTCCTGAATATCTTAAGCTTCGGGATTCGAAAAGACTTCCCCGCACCGCAGAACGTCGAGCGGGGAATTGCCCTGCGCAATGTCACGTATCACAACGGGACATTCCATATGCGGATTGACCATCTGGACTTTGAAAAAGGAAAAAAATATGCGATCGTGGGCAGCAACGGGTGCGGCAAATCGACCCTGCTGAAATTGATTATGCAGTACCTTTCTCCGGATTCCGGAACAATTTCCCTGGACGGAACACCCGTGTGCGAACTGGATACCTCGGCGTGCATATCCTACATTGACCAGAATGAGTATATTTACCGTGCCGGGCTCCATGACAATGTCACGATATTTGACTCCTATCCGGAGGCGGACGCGCAGATTCAGAACCACTTCTGGCGCCGGAAAACGGACACGTCCGAGGATACCGACTGCCAGAAAATGAGCGGCGGGGAGCGGCAGCTGATCGCATTTTTGCGCGTCGCCGCGCGAAAAACCCCAATCGTGCTGATGGACGAGCCCTTTGCGGCAATGGATGTCATCAATACAGAAAAAGTACAAGATTATCTGCTGAAAAGCAGAGACATGGCGGACAAAACCGTGATTGTCATTACGCACGCTGTCTCGGAGGAGACGCTTGCAAAATATGACGTCGTTGTGCGGGCCGATGCCTTCCGCGTCCCTGAGGTGAACACAGGCGATTAAAAAGATGAACCAATTACATAATTTTTGCGTGTGAACTAACCGATAAAATGATTAGGGCGCTTGAAAAATATCTCACTACATTGCATGCATCCAAATACAAAGGCAATTACACAAAACAGTACTGATTTGCATACATGAATTGGAGAACAGGGATGAATATAGATCATATTATCAAAAAGGTAAAAAGTAAGTTAAGGGGATTCCTATGGATCAATTATCTGGTAGAAATCATATATGCCGTCGTTTCCAGCGTATTGATTGTAAATGCATTAAGCAGGATGATATCCGCTATTATTTATCGAGAAAGCCATGAACAGGTTGTGCAGAATCTGGTGTTTTTCTGCGTCGTATCTCTGGGAATCATCTTTCTGTCCTTTTTAAATAAGCTAAATACATTTATCCGAACCAAAAAAACAGCTTACGAAATCGAAAATGAAATGTATGCTTATTTTTTCAAAATAAGATACTACAACAACATTCAAAAAGATGAAATGCAGGCCTATCTTACAAGATCCCTGATCGAATACAATTCATTGTACTTTTCCACGGTCAATGAAACAATCCGGGTCAGCGTAACCATTGTCGTTTCTGTTATTTACTCCATGTCCATCACCCCCTATTCAATGTTTGTGGTGCTTTTTATCGCTGCCATACTGTGGCTGGTTCTAAAGGGAAAGCTTGATAAGGTACCCGTACTAAGGGAAGATATTGCAAAATACAACAATGAGCTGTACAGGAATCTTTGGGAGGGAATTGAAAATCTGGAAATAGAACGGTTCTTAAATCCCACAGCTATATTTGAGCACTACTGTGAAAATACGAAAATGCTTGTGGACAGGCGCGTCAAATATAACAAAATTGTGGTGCGTGCTGATTTCCTGACGCAGTTTGGCAGTATCCTCAGCGTAATATTCATGGTGATCACCGGAATTCTGATTTACGGCTTCCATGAGGACAGTATTGGCAGAATTCTGCCACTGGTTCTTATAATACCAAATATTTCATCGGGTATATATGCCATCCCGGCCCTGCTGACAAACAAAAGAAACATCAAAGGAATCGGGAATTTTCTAAACTCCTATTTTGTGTTTGAATATTCCAGTGATGAAGAACCAGAAAAGAACGAAGCATTGCAGGCCAGCTCAATACAAGTAAATCACATGGTTTTTTCTTACGATGACAAGGAAAATATCCTGGACGGTGTATCCGTAGAATTTGTACCGGGAAGCATTACTACGATTATCGGTGAAAATGGCTGTGGAAAAAGCACGCTGCTTAAACTATGCGCTTTGCTGATACCGGTAAAAGAAGGCGAAATCCGGATCTGTAATAAGGAAGGAGCGGATCTCGTAATTACTTCAGACAACCATTACTCCGAATCCGACAGAAAAAATTACTGGAAACAAATTTATTATATGGATGCATCGCCCCAAATCATTCCAACATCTCTGGAAAAAAATATCATTCTCAATGACCTGTACGAGAAAGATCGATATGAGGAAGCCTTGAGGAAAGCAGGATTAAGTGATTTTGATAAACGGGATTTTATAGTACCTGCTTCTGGTTTATCTGGATACCTGGGCGGATCTGATTACGCAAAACAGTAATATGAAATTTATTAAAAATCTGATTGCAAAGCCCTATGGAAGCCTCAGTGCAAGATATGAGAATGGCGATCTGGTTAATCGGGTAAGTGCAACCTCCAAAACTGTTTTTTCCCTTGCGTTAGCGCCCTGCAATATGGCGGCCAAAATAATCACATGTATCTATTTTGGATTTATGCTCCGCAAATTGAACCTGAAGGTCTGGTGTGTGATTGCCGGTGTATTTATCTTTATCGTACTGATTACAAAAGCGCAGTTGAAAATCGAAACGAAATTAAATACCATGATGCAAAAAGCCTATGGCGAGAAAGAAATCATCACAAGGGAGCTCATTCACAATGTGGATTTTTACAAAATAAACGGGTTAGACGCGTATATCTGGAACATGTATCAAAAGCAAAGAGATCAAATGTTCGATATCGGTTGGCAACAGACACTAAGCTCCGCCTTATTTACACTGCTCCAGGACATCACAGCGCTATGTGGAAAAGTGATCCTTTTACTGTTTGTATACCCTGCCAGAATGGCCGGCATGATTACCGCGGGTATCATTAGCACGATACCGGTTATATATGACAATCTTATGGAGCAGTTAAAGGGAATACGAACCGTGATTGTCAGCCTGCCTGGACAAATCGTGCCCATAAACCGATACTATGAGGTGATCGAAGGCGGAGCGCAAAAAAGGGAAAAGGAAACAGAAAGCTCTGGTTTGATCCAGTTAGATGGAATCAGCCTAACGTTAAAGGATGTACCGGTTTTACAGAATATCCATCTAAAGATCCATACAGGGGAAAAGGTGGCAATCATCGGAAACAATGGCAGCGGAAAAAGTACACTGATGAAAACAATGCTTGGCCTGTATAACGACGACATAACCGGAAATATATCCTATCCGGGCATACCGTTTATCAACAACGCTTCCTATATACCAACTGCACACCAGCTGTTTAACGCGACTGCACTGGAAAATATCCGCAGTTCAGGAACAGCCAACAAGGACATGCCATTGGAGGCAATGCGGCTATATCCAGATCTTGCAGAGGTTATAAACAATCAAAAAGATGCGCTTTCCGATGGCCAGAAGCAGATGGTAAATATTTTACGCGGCTGTTATAAGGACGCAGAGATCCTGTTTGCAGACGAAGCGACAAGCTCGATTGATTTAAGCAGACATCAGAAAATAATGGAGGACTTGGTCCGACAGTGTGATACCATAATCTGTATCACGCATGATCCAAAATTTTTATCCCTGTTTGACCGCATTATTATTATGGAAAATGGTATGATTGCAGCGGACGATATTCTTGACAAAATTGAAAACACCGCAGCCTATCAGAAGTGGTTGTGTGGGGAGACCCAGAAAAACTAAAAAACACACAGTTATAGGGGCAGATTGAAAAAACTGCCCCTTTTTGGATTCGTGCATCTTCCTACAACATCGAAGCCCTAAGCTCCGCCGCGCTCCTTGCGCTCAGGTACGCCGGCGCGATATCAAACACTGTCTTGCACCCGCTCTGTCCTTCTTTTGAAAGACGGTGCGCCGCCCTCGCGTATGCAACGAGCACGCTCGCTGTAAATTCCGGGTTCGAGTCAAGCTTTAAGCTGTACTCAATTAAGTGCCTGTTCTCCTTCTCCCAGCCTGTCACGCCGCTGCGCAGCACAAAGCCGCCGTGCGGAATCCCGCTGTGATTTGCAAGCAGCTCCTCCTCGCTGATAAAGTGTACTATTGTGTCATAGTCCGCAAAATAGTTGGGCATGGTCTTGATTTCCTCCTCGACCTTTGCAGCGTCTGCGCCCTCCTCCAGCACCACAAAACACTCACGCGTATGCTTCTGCCTCGTCGTCAGCTCCGGGTTCTCTCCGGAACGCGCCGCCTCCAGCGCAGACTCAACCGGGATCGTGTACTGCTTTGCATTTTTTACGCCTTTAATCCGGCGGATTGCGTCGGAATGTCCCTGGCTGACGCCCTTTCCCCAGAATGTATAGTCTTTTCCTTCCGGCAGGATCGCGTTTGCATACAGGCGGTTGAGTGAGAACATTCCCGGGTCCCAGCCAACGGAAATGATACCGATATGCCCGGCCTCCTTCGCGGCTGCATCGACCTTGGCAAAGTGCTCTGGAATCTTTGCGTGTGTGTCAAAGCTGTCAATCACGTTAAAGTATTTTACGTACTCTGGTGTCTGCACTGGCAGGTCTGTGGCGCTGCCTCCACAGATAATCATTACATCGATCTTCTCTTTCCAGTCTGCCGCCTCTGCTATGCTGCAAACCTTAGCCGTATCCGTCAGGATTGAGACAGTCTCCGGATTCCTGCGCGTAAACACGGCAGCAAGCTCCATGTCCTCATTTTGTCTGACCGCGCACTCAACTCCGCGCCCCAGATTGCCATATCCCAGTATTCCTATACGTGTACTCATTTTATTTTTCCTCCCAAATTTTCCTTTTTCATCTATTGATTCTAACTTTTTCCTCAAAAATACACTGCACTTCCTTACCGGGAATGAGCGCTGATTCCTACTAGCAATGCAATGGCCTGTAACTCATCGCTCTCCCCACTCCCTGCTCAACAGCCGGTATTCCAGCCGCGTTTTCATTTTTCCATCATGCCATTCATAGTCAATATGCTCTGCTTCCTGAATCAGGCCGCATTTTTGCATGACCCTCTCAGAGCCAATATTTTCAGCCAGACAGCCCGTTGATACCCTGTATACGTTGTTTTCGGAAAACGCAAATGCCAAAACACGCCCAAATGCTTCCGTCATATAGCCTTTTCCCCAGAATTTTGGATAGATAAAATACCCCGCACCGACCATTTTTCCGACAGGCGTATTGTCCGTTACCGTATATCCGACACTCCCAACCTGCTCATGTGTGTCTTTTAATTCAATATGCAGGAAATAGAACTTCCTGTATGGTTGGGACAGATCCTCCAAAACCGTATGAAAATCCTCATACGCTTCTTCCTTTGAATGCAGTTGTATATCTTGCAGATAGTACATAGTTCTGGCATCGGATTTCAGCCGGTAATAATCGTCGAAATCATCTGCACGATAATCCCGCAAAATCAACCGTTTTGTTTCCAGATATATCATTGACCGTTATACCCCTTCGCGCAAAATATTAATCAAAAGCTATTTTTTCCATCAGCTCTGGCAGCTTCGAGAAGGCTTCCAGCCTGTAATCAGGCGCCTTGGCCTCGCCAAATCCGTACTCCGCATAGATAAACGGTATCCCCGCGACGCGCGCGGACTCCTCGTCGCCCGCCGTGTCACCCACATACACTGCCCGCGTCACATGGTTGCGCGCCATGATGAGCTTGTTGTTCTCGCCCTTGGGAAGCAGGTTGTTGCCCCAGCACTCGATGTCGTCGAAGCATTTCGCGAGCTTATGCGCCTTGATAAAGCTCTCGATATATCCCTGCTGGCAGTTGCTGACCACAAAGAGCCTGTACTTTTTTTTCAACTCCATCAACGTCTCCTCGAGCTGCGGATAAAGGATTCCGCCGTGCTCTGACAGATAGGCATTCTCAACCGCGCAGCACTCGTCCATCAGCGCCTGCTGCTGCTCCGGCGTCGTACCCGGAAACAGCTTCGCAGCGATATCGGTCATGGGCAGTCCCAGACACCCCTCAAGCTCCTCGAAGGTGATCGACTCCGCCCTGTACTCTGAATGGTTTGCGACCACTGTGTTCCAGGTCTTGTGAATCCCGTCAAGCGCATTCCACATGGTTCCGTCAAGATCAAATATAATTGCCTCTATCCTGTTTTCCATCTCACTCCTCATTTTGAACCCCCGCTGTTTTCACATAATCTCCGCCCCTGACGGCATCGCCTTCTCCGGTGTCATCAGCGCCAGGTTTCCGTCCGCGTCCTCCGCGCACAAAAGCATGCCCTCCGACAAAACGCCCGCAAGCTTTGCCGGTTTCAGGTTCACGAGCACCATCACCTTCTTGCCCACCATCTCCTCGGGACTGTAAAATGCCTTGATACCCGATACAATCTGCTTTACCTGCGAGCCAATCTTTACCTGGCTGCACAGCAGTTTCTTTGATTTCGGTACGGCCTCGCAGGACAGAATCTCTCCCACCTGGAACTGCATCTTTGTAAAGTCCTCATACGTGATCTCCGCCTTCGGCTCTATGTCAATCCCGTTTGTGACACTCGTGTCATTTTCTGTCTCCTGCGCAGCACCTGCCTCCGCCATCTGCCGGCTGGCAAGCGCCTCCACCTTCGCGTCCACTTCCTTGGGATCAAGGCGCGCAAAGAGGATCTCCGGCTTGTCCGTCACCTTTGTTCCCGACGCATAGACGCCAAATGTCTTTGTTGATTCAAAACTGCGCACCTCGCTGCCCAGCTGCTGCATAATCCGCTGTGCGGTCTTTGGCATAAACGGCTCCAGCAGCCCTGCGCCAATGGATATCCCTTCCACGAGGTTGTACAGAACAGTTGCGAGCCTGTCCTTTTTCGCCTCGTCCTTTGCCAGCACCCACGGCTCTGTCTCGTCGATATATTTGTTGCAGCGCTTGAACAGATTGAAGATCTCCGTCAGCGCGTCGGCAACGCGCAGCTCCGCCATCTTTGCCTCAACCTTGTCGTAGGTTCCTGTGGCAACAGCCTTCAGATCCGCATCGACTGCCTCCGCCGCGCCCTTGTCCTCCACCACGCCGCCAAAATATTTGTTGCTCATGGAAACCGTCCTGTTTACAAGGTTTCCAAGCGTGTTTGCCAGGTCAGAGTTTAGCCGCTCTACCATCAGATCCCATGTGATCGAGCCGTCATTCTCAAACGGCATCTCGTGCAGCACGAAGTATCGCACCGCGTCCACGCCAAACAGTTCCACCAGGTCGTCCGCGTACATGATATTTCCCTTGGACTTGCTCATCTTGTCGTTGTTCTGCAGAAGCCACGGGTGCCCGAACACCTGGTGCGGAAGCTCCTCGCCAAGCGCCATCAGAAAAATCGGCCAGTAAATTGTATGGAAACGGATAATATCCTTCCCGATCAGATGCAGGTCTGCAGGCCACAGCTTTTTGTACTGTTCCGTGCTGTTCCCGTCCGCGTCATAACCGATACCCGTGATATAGTTTGTGAGCGCGTCCAGCCACACATAAACAACGTGCCTGTCGTCAAAATCAACCGGTATCCCCCACTTGAACGACGTGCGCGACACGCACAGATCCTGCAGTCCCGGGAGCAGGAAATTGTTCATCATCTCGTTCTTGCGCGACACGGGCCGGATAAACTCCGGGTGCTTATTGATATGGTCAATCAGCCGGTCCGCGTACTTGCTCATCTTGAAGAAATACGCCTCCTCCTTCGCCGGCTTGACCTCGCGCCCGCAGTCCGGGCACTTGCCGTCCTTTAACTGCGACTCTGTCCAGAACGATTCGCAGGGCGTACAATACATTCCCTCGTATGCGCCCTTATAGATATCGCCCTGGTCATACAGGCGCTTGAAAATCTTCTGCACCTGCCTCTCATGGTCGCTGTCCGTCGTTCGGATAAATTTATCGTATGCAATGTTGAGCATGTCGCAGAGGCCTTGGATTGTTCCCGCCACCTTGTCCACAAACTCCTTTGGCGTCACACCCGCCTCCTCCGCCTTGAGCTCGATCTTCTGCCCGTGCTCGTCCGTCCCTGTCTGGAAAAAGACCTCATAACCGTCCTTCCTCTTATAGCGCGCTATGCTGTCCGCCAACACGATCTCATAGTTGTTTCCAATATGCGGCTTGCCGGAAGTATATGCAATCGCCGTCGTAATATAATATTTTCCCTTATTCTGCATAAACGTCATCACCTTTCTCTGGGAACGAAGGAACTGTTAATAAATTACTTAGGACAATTATTTGTCACAGGTAATTTCTGAACAGTTCCTGACTGTCCCTTTATATATTATGGGTATGATAAAACCCAATTATCTATAATTTACCATACTCAAAGGGCTTTGTAAATGAAAATGCGAGTGATAATTCCGCCCCAGGGCACTGTACCGCGTGCAGCCAAAACCTACTTTTTTCTGCCAAAATATCGCCCCGTGCGTTTTTTGTAGGCGCGATACTCTTCGCCAAACACTGTATCCAGATACCTCTCCTCCTGCAAAATCTGCAGATGGAGCATCACCACCACCCACAATGTAAAAAACAACAAAATCCCGTTAAAATACATCAGCAAAATTCCCATATACATCAGATCAAATCCCAGAAAGGCCGGATTCCTGCTGTATTGGTAAATGCCATGAGAGACAAATTCCGTCCTGTCTGTCTCTGGTATCCCCGCGCGCCAGCTGTCCCTCATCGTCAGCACCGCGGCGAGAAAAACCATGTCTCCAGCCAACCCGAACACTACCCCTGTAATTCTCACAGGCAGCGGCATGTGATTCCACTCCAGAAAAATCGAAACCACCTCCACCGGGATTATGAGGAATGTCGCGGCCAACATGATGCGCTCTATCTGCAGCACAGGCCGTTCCTTGCCCTGCCCAAGTTGTGTCGTCCGGATTCCCTTTCGTTTCTGTGTAAGCATTTTCACATAATAAATGCCATAAAAAATTATCATGACTCCAAGCGCTAGGATACAAAACAAACTGTCCAGCCTGCCAGCCAAAAAGATGGCTGTCGGACCGTCTGCCCCGCCAATCACCGCTATTCCCCTGTCAAAATCCATTTCCAAGCTCCTTTTCTATTATCATATACTCCTGAAAGCTTCTGGCCATATTTTATGCTCCTTCCATAATCCCTTTTTCATAAATCACCCGCTTTTTACGGGAAATACAAATCAAAAAACGCTATATACTGCAATAAATTCCGAGAGGCTATTAATCCACTGTGTGCTCCTGCCTTAAATCAGATATTCACCACACACCATGCATCACCTTAATAAGACTGCGCATCAAGACGCTCAATCACACACGTATGTTCCTTTGTCTTTTTGTCGTAATCGATTCCCACCAGCAGAAGCTCCCCCGCATACTCCCGCAGCGACTCAGGATACTGTTTTCCCTTAATCTGCGCGATCGCCGCGTCCGCCCCCCGGGCCCATTTCAGCTCCATCACAATCACAGGACGGTTTGGATAGTTCGGCAATGGCAGATAGACGATATCGGCAAAGCCTTTTCTCGTAGGATATTCACGGATTGGCCTGTGGTAACAGCAGAATGCGGAAACCAATGCGATCATGACTGTGCAGGCGAGTGAATTCTCGTCATTATATTCAATACTGGACACAAAGTCATTGTGCACACCCTGTATCAATGTAGCAGTTCGTTCTCCATCACCTGCCAGAATGGCTTCCAAAATCCCCTCAGAAAACTTCATAAAGCGCGACATTCCATCATTTTTACTCTTTTTGACAGATTTGTAAAATACCGCATAAATCTCTTTGTTTGGTATATAGGCCTCCCGTGTGTCCTCATCGTAAGCGCAGTACCCCAAGTGAATCAACGCCGTTATCACCTGTTCCTTATCCTCAAAGGTCTGCAGGTCATTGATGCCATTATCCACCTCCACCGCTATTCTGTTGCCCGAAAGCATCTTAATGATATCCTCGCGGAGCCCGTCAAAATTTTTGCCGATCAGCTCATCTATGTCCCCGTAAGTGCCCGTTACTGTCCAATACTGTTGAAACCGTTTCGCCGAGACCGCACGCACGACGGACAATGGATTGTACATCGCGATTCCGTTCAGGTTATACCCGTTGTACCACGCTTTCATCTGCTCAAAGTCCACACCGAATTTCTCACAGAGCGAATAAACTTCCTCCTCCGTAAACCCGATATCCTGTGCCAGATCCATCGGGTTTGTCATCGTGTATTCCATGAAATTGTTGACGGCGGACTGTCCTTTCGTCCGCACTATCGGCATGATGCCCGTGAGGTACGCCAGACGGATATACTCTTTTGCGTCGCTGTTCTTGAACAGTCCGCGCAGCAGCTCGATATAGTCTGTCCGCTCCCTGCTGCCCTCCGCAAGCTCCCTGATCGGATAATCCCACTCGTCAAAGATGACGACAAACTGGCTGCCTGTCTCGTGATAGATTCTGGAAACAGCCGTTGCAATAATGTCATCACCCGTAACAATCTTTGGATAACTCTCCTGCAGTTCTTTTACAATGCACTGTGTTATACAATGTGTGGGATCTTCCTTTCGCTCTGACGCCCAGACAAACTGCGCCTGTATATCCACAAAAATCGTATCATACCGGTTCATGCTCTCCAAAAACTGTTCGTCCTTCACACACTTTAACGGCTCGAACAGGCTTCTGGAAGCGGCGCCCTTACTGAAATACGCGACAAGCATATCCGCCGTCACCGATTTACCAAACCGCCGTGCCCTGCTGTTGCAGATAAATTTTTCGTCGGCGTCCTTGTCCAGAAGCTTGTTGATCAGTTTCGTCTTATCCACAAAGTATTTCGTCCTGGAAAATTCTGCATATTTTCGATTTCCCTTGTTTAAAAACTGTCCCATTCCAAACAACTCCTTTACACTATTTTCCGCAGCGATTTCACAGCTTCATAATCGCGGTATTAAGGCTGCTGTTCGCACCACAATTTTATATATCCGCATTGTACAAGAAAGCCGCCGTCTTCCCGGAAGGGCGTATCATGGAATGCGTAACCCACGAGAAGCCCCTCAGAAAAGACGGCGGTATTTACACGGAAATGTTTGGCGGCGCAGTATTGCAGAGGCTAATTGCCACTGATCGTTTCATGCTACCATCAAACAAATGCATCACTTCCGCCCTGATTACAGAAACGAGCTGCATACAGGACTACGGTCTCTGTCCCATACCGCCCTCAAGTGTGAGCGTTTCACCCGTCATGTACTTGAAATCAGGCGATGCGAGCTGTACGCACACGCGGCCGATCTCGAGCTCCGCGTCCCCGTAGTGACCCGCAGGCGGCATCTTCACATTCTCCTTGAACGCGTCGGGATACGCCTTCTCGAACTGCTCAAGCTGCGCCGTCCATGCCAGCGGGCAGACGATGTTGACATTGATGCCGTCCTTTGCCCACTCGGTTGCCGCCACGCGTGTCAGTCCGCGGATTCCCTCCTTCGCAGCCGCGTAAGCACACTGTCCGAAATTACCAAACAGCCCTGCACCCGAGGCAAAGTTGATGACAGACCCCTTTGACTTCGCCAGATGCGGGTAACACGCCTTCATATAATAAAAGGCCGCGTACAGTCCCGAGTACAGCGCGAGGTTAAACTGGTCTGTGGTGTGCTCTGCCAGCGGTACGCCGGAAGCGGACGCCTGGGCGTTGTTGATCAGCACATCAATACTGCCAAATGTATCAATTGTCTGCTTGACAACATTGTTGACCACTTCCTCATTGTCCGCGCCGGCATTGACATCCGCCTGCAAAATCAGCACCTTGATATGATACAGCCGCTCCAACTCCTCCTTCGCGTCCTCGAGCTTCTTCACGTTTCTGCCCGTGATCACCAGATTCGCGCCTTCCTTCGCGTAGGCCGTCGCAATCCCATAGCCGATCGAACCGCATCTGCCATCGCTTAAAACCGCCCGGCCTGCACCCGTGATGATCGCTGTCTTCCCTGTCAAAAATCCCATCTCCAAAATACCTCCTTCTAAAATTGCGCCAGTCTCATTCCCACAGCGAGGCATGGCGCGGTTTTGTTAGCTGATATTTTTATTATATCCTAAAACTGGAAAAATTCATAGTCTAAAGTTTCCGGCCTTTTGTACTCCCCTGTACTGAAATCATAGACAAGGATCTGGTGCGGTTTTTCCAATGAGACCCATATATGATAACCTGCCTCTGCTATATCCCCATGTGTGACAATCATATAGCCGAGCTTCCAATATCCTGGATCATCGCCCGACAGAAAGGTCACGCCAAACTCAAGCCCTTCCACTCCGTCAACAGTCTGCAGGCCCTGAACAGGACTTAACAGAACCTTCTCCCGATCCCAGCCGGGATTGACACGCGTATAAATCTCCTCCTCCATCTCACTCACCAGATCGATATGGTCATTATTCCAGTCATATATCCTGAAATTATCGTAATTCGAACCGATAATATAGAGTACTTTCCCTTTCATGTCTGGTATCGTAATGGAAAAATCCAATTTTTCCTGCTCAAACGGCAGTGTTTCCGCTGCATAAACAAATAAGTCAACACGGGCACCAATACTCGGATTCTCCTTCCACACCACGCGGCTGATACGGTATCCGGCATATGTCATATAACCTTTTACCGTAAGGCTCTCAGTCTCCTCATCGTACATCACACTAGATGTCATCACCGCGCCCTGCTCCAACAGGCTTCCCACGACATAAACCTTGAGAAAAACACCGATGACAAGCGCTGCCAGCAACAGCCCCCCAAGTGCGGCTGCCACCTTGAGATAGCGGGTGCGGCTGCGTATCTTTTTAAAACCATCAAGAGCCGCCTGTTCTTTTGGTGTGGACTGGCCTGCCACCTCCTCCTTCATCTCCGCAAATATGCGTCTGCACTCCCCACATCCTTCCATGTGCTCTCGCACTGCACTGCTGCCTGCCTCGCTGATCACACCGTCGATATATCCCGGCATCAGATCCCTGACAATATCACATTTCATTTTTTTCCAACTCCTTTCTAAGTTTCTGCTTCGCGCGGTAAAACACCGTCCTGCTCCAGTTCTCACTCTTGCCGAGAATCTCCCCGATCTGCCGGAAGGAAAGCTCCCCGGTCATGCGGTACAACACGACCTCCTTTTCCTGCTCTGAAAGCCGATGAATCGCACGGTACAGTTCCTGCGTGCTCTCCGTGCGGATTGCGTCCGTCTCCCCGTCTGTGGCGGAGGCATCGGGAAACTCCTCTGCAAGCTCCATAAAGTCCATCCGTTTCTTCCTGCGCAACTCCTGCCACAGGACATGCTTTGCGATTTGGCAGAGCCATACAGACAGTTTGCATGTGCCATCATAACGCGCAATCGAATCCACAGCGCGCAGAAATGTCTCCTGCAGCAGCTCCTGCGACCAATCCGCATCATGCGTGTGCGAATACAGAAAACGGTACACCAGTTCTGCATATTCCTGGTAAATAGCGCCCATATCGCCCTCCCCCTTATCCCTTCTGTGCATCTTCCCACCTCCTTATCTCTTATATCCCATTTTGTAGATATTTGTTTCAATATTTTATAAAAATATTTTTGAAGAAATGAAGACCTTCATTTTTCCCCAAATAAAATTTGACATAAGGTTATCACATAATTATAATACAATTATGAAATAAACGAATTCTCACAGGCTGCTTTCTGACCTTCTTCATATATCATAATATAGCGAAGCCGGAAAATGCACCTGATTTTTGAGTGATTGCTTTCACAATATGTAAAGTCATTTTGAACAGTTCCTACTGTATAAGGAGAAAACACATGCTAAGAAACAAAGACATCCTGGAATTAAAGAGGCGTTTTAAAAAAGAGTCCTGCACCATCACAAGAATGTGCGGGTGCTATGTGGACGCGAACAAAAATAAAATCGTAGAACTAAACGAAACCTTCTTAAACCTCGAGGACGAAGAGTTTTTCAAATATCTCGAGATTGCAAAGAAAGCACTCTCCGGCACCATTGGCAACAATCTTCTGGAACTAAGCTTCGCCGGGGAGGAGGAGGAACCCGGCGGAAAGCAGCAGTATCTTCTGGGGCTGCGCGAGAGCGGGCTGAAAAATCCCGACTTATTAGAGCACCTCTATGACATGATCATTGAGAACTATGATTACGTCGGAAACTATCTAATCCTCGTATTTCACGACGCCTACGATGTGATTACCAAAACGAACGATGACTTAAAACTCGACGAATCCGAGGAGGTTTTCACCTATCTGTTGTGTGCCATCTGCCCTGTCAACCTCTCAAAACCGGGACTCGGATACCGCGCAGACTTAAACCGCATCGGCATCCGTATCCAGGACTGGGTGGTGGGCGCACCCGATGTCGGCTTCCTGTTCCCATCATTTGTGGAGCGCTCGGCAGACATCCACTCGCTTACATATTATGTCCGGGACGCTAAGGACTCTCACCGCGACTTTATTGAAGCTGCACTCGGGTGTGGTGCAAAAAGGACGGCAACCGAGGAGCACAACACATTTAACAGCATTGTCAAGACCGCCATCGCCCCGCTCATCGAAGACAGCGACGCGCTGCTGATCAATATTCAGGAGAAATTAAACGACCTTGCCGAGGAACACGACGCGGCAATGGAGGACCTGGTTATCGTGGAGCCGGAGGACTTCACGCTCACCACCGACATGATCCGGGAAGTATTTACCGACAGCGACGTACCCGACGCTGCCGTGATGCAGATACAGGATCACTTCACACAGGAATTTAGCGATAAGCCGCCTGTGGTAAAAAACCTTGTGGACGAAAAAGCAATTGAGAAAAATAATAAAGAGAAAAAGGAACTACGGCTTCTCGAAGAGGTCGCTTCCTTAAAGCAGGAATTGAAAGACACCAGACAGGAAAACGAAGAAAAGACAGAACAGATCGAGACACTTGTAAAGATGGAGGCACCTGTCGATCCAGAGCAAGCCAAAAACTGGGCAGAGGTCTTTCTGCGCATGAAGCCTGACAAGGCACAGCAGATAAAATATGAGACCATTGACGGCCAAAGCTATCTCATGATCCCTATGGAGGCGCATGAACACATCAACCTCAATGGAGTTGAAAAAGCGTGTGACACTGGGCTTCTGTGATAAAAGCGCCTTCGTATTATACTGATATCATACAAAACAGGAGGAATATTATATGCCAAGAGCAGGTTCAGGCGGCCGTTCATCAAGCCACCGTTCATCAGGAGGTCATTCATCATCACGCAGCTCGGGCGGACACCGTATCAGCAGCAGCCGTTCGGGCAGCTCCAGCCACAGCAGGGCCGGAAGCGCACGCAGTTCCAGCTACCGTTCCAGCAGCTCGCCATCCTACCGCAATGCTTCGCCATCGTACCGAAGCACCCCACCGCCACCACCGCCATACAGAGGCCCGGGTATGCCGCCACCACCGCCGTCAGGCTATGGCAGACGCGGCTACAGACGCACCTATAACAGTAGTTCTTCCGCAAGCGGCACTGTCGTATCTGTCATTGCCTCAGTTATCGTACTTGTGGTTTTACTTGTCTTTGTGTCCGTATTTTTCTCAATCATGGCGGCAGGCAGCCCCAATGGCACCTCCATCGCTGCCAGCACGAGAAACCGCGATAAGCTAGATGCCGGAATCTCTTTTGACAGTGACTGTATCGTTGACGAAATCGGCTGGTTTGACTCCGTCTCCAAAGCCTCCAGACAATTGCGGACATTTTATGACAAAACAGGTGTACAGCCCTATATCGTCCTGCTGCAATACCACCCTGAACTAACCACGGATTTCCAGAAAGAAGCTTATGCACAGACATACTACGAGAACAACATCGACAACGAAGCGACATTTCTCTATATGTATTTCGCGGAGGAGGATGTGGACAACGATGTCGGCTTCATGTGCTATGTGAGCGGCAAGCAAGTAGATTCTGTCATGGACACGGAAGCCATTGAGATTTTCTGGGGTTACCTAGATCGGAACTGGTATTCTGACCTGTCTACAGATGAGCTTTTTGGAAACGCCTTTACCAGAACCGCAGAGACGATCATGACGAAGACAAAAACCGGGACAGATATCTTTTTTGTGGTAATTGTAGGCATTGTCGTTATAGGCATTATCATCGCCATCATCGCTGCCATGAACACGAAGCGCCGGCATGAACGGGAGCGGGCGGAGGAGACACAGCGCATCTTAAATACACCGCTGCCCACCAGTCCACTTAGTACATCACAGCAAAACAGCACCGGGCAAAACCCGTAACAACCACCGTTTCTCTGTTACAGGGTATCATGCAGCCGTACTACGCAATCATGATTTATTTCCCGGACCGTATCTCCCACTCTATCACGGCCTTGAACAGGTCCCCGTCGGTCTCGATGCCAAACCGCCCGCCCTGCAGCTCAGTAAAGCTCTTAGCGATTGCAAGTCCCAGCCCGCTTCCCTCGGTATTACGGGAGGCGTCGCCGCGGACAAAGCGCTCTGTCAGGTCGGATGGATTGACAGTCAACTCCTGCGCCGAAATGTTTTTAAGTTCGATGTGGATTTTCTGCTGGTTCCCCCCTCCCACTGTGTTTTGTACCTTTGCCTGTACATAGACGCGCGTGTTTGGCATGGTGTATTTTGTGATATTGACAAATAGATTCTCAAAAATGCGGTATGTCTTCTGGCTGTCGAGCTGTAAGATAATCTTTTCCTCCGGCATGTCAAACCGCATTTCGAGCCCCACTGTGGTCATTTTATCCTCGTGCTCTAAGTACACTTGACGTATGAGGTTACAGATATCCACAGCGACAGGTTCGAGGCGTACATTGCCGCTGCTTGCCTTGCTGATCTCGAACAGGTCCTCTATCAGGACTTTCAGCCTAAGCGACTTACGCTCGAGCGTATCAAGATATGACCGCCGCTGCTCGGCCGTGATCTTCTCGTCCTTCAATAGGTCTGTGTAGGTAATGATTGCTGTGAGGGGCGTTTTTAAGTCGTGTGAGACATTGGTGATGAGTTCTGTCTTCATGCGCTGGCTCTTGACCTCCTCCTCAACCGCCGTTCGGAAACCTCCCTGTATCTGGTACAATTCTTTTTTATAACTCTCAAAAACCCCGAAATCACCATCAAACGTGTTGTCAAACTTCCCCTGCGCGATGGCATTTGTCGCCTGCAGGAGATTCCTGTAGCCCTGCTGCACCCTGACGACATAGCGCCGCAGCAGGAAATAGAGCACAAGGGAATAACATATCACAAAAAAGATTCCATATCCCCAAAAACAGCATAGCAGCGATATGATCAGACTCTGCATGACAACCAGCCTCCTCAAGGGTTTTGTGACTTCCTTCCCCAGATCAACATTTGCCAGGGATTCCCGCCATCTGGCACGGATTTTGCGGACAAAACCCTTAAAACGTCCCCAATACTGGTACAATAGGCTTCGCTTTCTGATAAAGGGCCACAGCCCCCTGAAAATCTCATAAATACTCAAAAGACACCAGTACCACACCCCAAACAACACAAGCATTCCGGCAGCCAGACACGCAAAACCTGCCAGCGTCGTGACCGAAAAACCATCATTGACCAGTTCCTCATCAACCAGACATACAAACGTCACAACCAACCCATAGCAAACGACTGCCAAAAACCACAAAGCAGCCAGAATCAGTTCTGCACAGCGCCTCGTTCCCACTGTGTCAGCCATACTCCGCGGCGCATAGCGCGACAGAAGTCCAAAAACGACCGTAATGACTGCAAGAAATAACAGATAGCACCTCCCCACGCCGACCCTGTCATACATCATCTCCCTGTTGTATGTGCCCATAAAATACTCCACGACAACCTTGTCGTACTCATCATAGCGGTATATCGGAAACCAGCCGAAATTTCCTATCTGATCTTCTATCATGGCATATATGAAAACCGCATTCTGCGGATATCTCTGTGTGACTGCCATTTTTCCCTTTATCGTCTCGGATTCATCTATCAGCACGTAATGTACCGCCCGCTGCCTGTCGTCAAACGGTAGGGAATCCGTACTGTTTGCCACAAGCTGCGCATTTTTTAAAAATTGTTCTGAATCACTGCTTTTGACACGCATGTCAGAAATATTACCGTTGTTGTCAAAACATATGATCAGATAGTATACATATTGCCCATCATCCCTGTCTGTCAGCAATTCAATCTCCCTCGTCGTATTTTTCAATACAGTCTGTGTCTCCCCGTCGATCACGCAGTAGTCTAATTTCGTGCCCAGCTCTGTCGTGTACAGTGAATCCGTCCGCAGAAGTTTACCGGACAAATCCGAGACATATTCTGCCTTCAACTGCTCACCGCCGCCCCTGTATTCAACCTCTGTTCCATAATAATTCTCAAGAAATACGCCGGATTCTGCCATCTCCTCCCCAAATGACAGGTACAACTCCTCCGCGCCCATATCCCTTCCACTCTTTTCTAGCACCTCTGGGTATAGCACATAGCTCCACTGAAACAGGACTTTGATAAAATCACCTCCCTCAAAATCACTGTCATGCGCAGCATAATAGCTTTTCACTTTAGACCTGCACTGAAGCGCAAACAGCGCAAAACACGACGCAGCGATTACTATGACCACCGCGGCCGCGCGCAGCGCCGTTTTATTGTTTTTCAATCTTGTATCCAACACCCCACACCACCTTTAAATATTTGGGATCGTTCGGGTTTATCTCAATCTTCTCCCGAATCTTTCTGACATGCACCATAATTGTGTTTGTGCTGATCGCCTGCTCATTCCAGACACGCTCGTAAATCTCATCAGCGCTAAATACCCTTCCAGGATTTTTCATCAGCAACAGCAGGATCTTGAACTCGATTGGCGTCAGCCTGACCGGGTTTCCGTCCACTGTCACCTCCACGGTATCCTCGTTCAACTCCAGACCGCCGATCACATGCACCCGGTCGTGCGTCTCCTGCTCTGTCACAGCGTCAAGGTATCGCTGGTAGCGACGCAGATGAGAGTTGACCCGCGCGAGCAGCTCCATTGTCGTGAAGGGCTTCGTCACATAATCGTCCGCCCCCATATTGAGCCCCATGATCTTATCAACCTCCTCTGACTTGGCTGAGAGCATGATGACAGGAAACTCGTATCCCTTCTCGCGCACCTTCATCATCATTGTGATGCCGTCCATGCGTGGCATCATGATATCAACGATAGCCAGATGAAACTCCTCCGACTCAATCCGCTGCAGTCCCTCGATGCCGTCCGCCGCCTGCGATACACTGTAACCCTGATTTTTCAAGTAAATCTCGATTCCCTCCCGAATCTCCTTATCGTCCTCCACGATCAAAATATGATATGTTTCCATGTTTGTTCTTTCCCCTTTTATATTTTCTGAACAGTTCCTTAGCCCTTCATCATGCAGTACATATCCCTGCACCTCCTGCCGGCCCGTGCCATACCAGACCTGCACTTTACAGTATACCACTAATTTTGTGTAATAGAAACTTTTCATTGGAAACAGTATCTGTATATTCATGTGCCGCAATCGCAGCCGCATAATACCCGGCTGCGCACCGTGCGATATCCTGTGTATGGTACTTCTGCGCAGTCGCCACAGCCCCCTTTTCCAACCGGCCTGGCGGGTCTGCAAGTACCCTGTCCAGCGCCTCACAAAATGCTGTTTCTGACACATCTGTCATAAATCCGTTTACGCCGTCCACCACGATATCGCTCACGCCCGTTGCCCGCAGCGCAAGGACCGGCGTGCCCACTGCCATCGCTTCAAGCAGCACGATTCCCTGTGTCTCAGAGAGAGAAGAAAACAGAAATAAATCCGACGCACGGCAGTAATTTCTGATTTCTGCATTTGGCACGCGCCCTGCAAAATAGATATCATTGGTGAGGTCTTGTTTGGCTGCCAGCTTCCTTAGGTGTTTTTCCTCTGGTCCTTCACCCACAAGCACAAGGCCAAAATCCGACTTTCCCTTTGTCTTTTTCCGCTCTGACAGCACACGAAATAGAAATTCCAGATTTTTCTCCCTGGCAAGCCGCGCCACAGTGCAGAACAGATATTTATGGCTACCCCCCTCCCCCAGAGGTTCTTTCTGAACTTTGGGTATGATAGGTAATAAAAGAACAGGTCAAAGATCTG
>CAJUQZ010000076.1:0-3219 GCA_910588755.1 uncultured Lachnospiraceae bacterium
AGTTCAGGCAGCCGTGTCAATCTAGAGGTTGATTTCTTTGGTGGGGAGCCGCTGGTGAACTGGCAGGTCGTTAAGGACCTTGTAGCGTATGGCAGGAGCCTTGAAGAGGCGCATCACAAGAAATTCCGGTTTACACTCACAACAAATGGCGTCTTATTAGACGACGAGATCATTGACTTTGCCAACCGCGAGATGGCAAATATCGTGCTTAGTGTGGACGGAAGGAAAGCGGTTCATGACAGAATGCGTCCGCTTGCCGGGGGACAGGGAAGCTATGACCTGGTTATTCCCAAATTTAAAAAGGTTGCCGAGAGCAGAAACCAGACCAACTATTATGTGCGCGGTACATTTACGCACTTTAACAAAGATTTTGCAGCCGATGTTCTCCATCTGGCAGATTTAGGGTTCCAGCAGATTTCTGTTGAGCCGGTGGTGGCGCCGGAGAGTGCGGATTACGCGCTTGTGTCATCGGATATTCCGGAGCTTCTTGCAGAGTATGACAGGCTTGCAGCAGAGATGGTCAGACGAAGTAAAGAGGGCAGGGGATTTCAGTTCTTTCATTTTATGATTGACTTAAAGGGAGGGCCCTGTGTATACAAGAGGCTGTCCGGGTGTGGTTCAGGTACAGAGTATCTTGCTGTGACGCCGTGGGGGGACCTGTATCCCTGCCACCAGTTTGTCGGTCAGGAGGATTTTCTGATGGGAAACGTGGATGACGGCATCACAAGGACGGATATCCGCGAACGCTTTAAGGCGTGCAATGTATATTCCAAGGAAAAGTGTAAGGATTGCTTTGCCAAATTTTACTGCAGTGGAGGCTGTGCAGCAAACGCTTACAATTTTCATGGGGACATCAACGATGTTTACGACTTAGGGTGCGCGCTTGAACGAAAGCGCGTCGAGTGCGCCATCATGATCAAGGCTGCACTTGCCGGGGAAGAGATACAGTAAAGGAGTTGTAAGGGTTATGAAGAAAAACAAAGGTGTGGTTACGCTGCTTGTGACAGTTCTTGTCATTGTGGCGTTGGGATTTGTGGCAATCTGGGGTATTGGCACAGAGAAGGCCGGTTCTGCTGCCGGAATCAGGCAGGGGCTTGATCTGGCCGGTGGTGTGAGCATCACCTATCAGGTGGTGGGGGAGGAGAATCCCTCCGCAGAGGACATGGCGGACACAATCTATAAGTTGCAGCAGCGCGTGCAAGGCTACAGTACAGAGGCGCAGGTGTACCAGGAGGGGACGGATCGTATCAATATTGAGATTCCCGGTGTTTCCGATGCCAATTCCATTCTGGCAGACTTAGGGCGTCCTGGTGCGCTGTATTTTATCGCACAGACAGATGCGAATGGGAACCAGAACTATTCCTATACAGGTATGGGCGCGACAGGCTTCTCGTTGAACAGGACGATTGAGGAGCTGCAGGCTGACGGCAGTGTCGTTCTGGAGGGTACAGATGTCGAGGCGGCAGATGGCGGCTCGGCGAGTGATGAGCTGGGAAATAGCCAGTTTGTCGTGGATCTTGTCTTTACGGGCGAGGGCACGACAAAGTTTGCGGAGGCTACAACAAAGGCGTATGCTAACGGCCAGTCGATCGGAATTTATTATGATGGGGATTTTATCAGCGTGCCAAATGTCAAGGCAGCGCTCACAGACGGTCGGGCACAGATTTCAGGAATGGCTTCCTTTGAGGAGGCTGAGCGTATTGCAAGCCAGATTCGTATTGGCGGCCTGAAGCTGGAGCTAGAGGAGCTGCGGTCAAACGTGGTGGGTGCGCAGCTTGGCGAGGAGGCTGTGCGGACGAGCCTGCTGGCGGCGCTGATTGGTTTGGTTATCATCGCACTGTTTATGATTGTCGTGTACCGCGTTCCGGGATTTGCGTCGGTACTTGCGCTGATCATCTACACTTGTCTCATCGTGATTTGTCTCAACATATTTGAGCTGACGCTGACGCTTCCCGGTATTGCCGGTATTATCCTTTCGATTGGTATGGCGGTCGATGCCAACGTGATTATCTTTGCCCGTATCAGGGAGGAAATCACAGCTGGCAAGACGGTCAGAAGCGCCATCGAGAGTGGTTTCCAGAAGGCGCTCTCGGCGATTGTGGACGGCAATGTGACGACGCTTATTGCGGCACTTGTGCTTGGCATCAAGGGATCTGGCACGGTGAAGGGTTTTGCGTACACGCTCGGACTTGGCATCGTGTTGTCCATGTTCACAGCGCTTTTTGTGACAAGGATGATTTTAAGGGCTCTGTTTGCAGTCGGGCTCAAAGATGAGAAGTTCTATGGCAAAAACAAAGAGCGGACGACAATCAACTTTCTTGGAAAGAGAAACCTCTTCTTTGCCGGTTCGGTCGCAGTCATCCTTCTTGGCTTTGTGTTTATGGGTATCAACGGAGCCAGCACAGGCAGGGTGTTAAATTACAGCCTTGATTTTGTGGGCGGCACTTCCACGAATGTGACTTTCAATGAGGATATGGATCTGGCTGCAATCGACGCAAATGTCGTTCCGGTGTTTAGCAGTGTGACAGGTGATGGAGCAGTCCAGGTGCAGAAGGTGGCAGGCTCCAACGAGGTCATCTTCAAGACAAGGGAGTTGGACCTGGCAGAGAGGGAACAGTTAAACAGTGCACTGGTGGAAAAATTTGGTGTCAACGAGGAACTGATTACGGCAGAGACAATCAGCTCTACGATCAGTTCTGAGATGAAGAGCGACGCGGTGGTTGCAGTGATTATCGCCACGGTCTGCATGCTGGTTTATATCTGGTTTCGGTTCAAGGATATTCGCTTTGCGGCAAGCTCTGTTGCGGCACTGGTGCACGATGTGCTCGTAGTACTTGCGTTTTATGCGGTTGCAAAGGTATCTGTGGGCAGTACGTTCATCGCGTGTATGTTGACAATTGTAGGGTATTCGATCAACGCAACCATCGTTATCTTTGACCGTATCAGGGAGAATCTTGCCGGCATGATGAAGAAGGATTCGCTAGAGGAGCTTGTCAACAGGAGTATTAGCCAGACACTTTCGAGGAGTATCTTTACCTCGCTGACAACTTTTATCATGGTTGCCGCGCTGTATGTGCTCGGTGTGACTTCAATTAAGGAGTTTGCGTTGCCACTCATGGTCGGCATCGTGTGCGGTACGTACTCATCGGTATGCATCACCGGCGCGCTCTGGTATGTGCTAAGGACAAAGGTCAACAAGGCACAGGGAAAGAAGGCATA
>CAJUQZ010000076.1:3229-4313 GCA_910588755.1 uncultured Lachnospiraceae bacterium
TTCTTTCCCTGTGCCTTGTTGACCTTTGTCCACAGGGAAAGAAGGCATAGGGATTGACTAGGCTGCAGCTTTGGGCTGTGGCCTTTTTGATGATTTAAGTACATATATAATACCAGTCCAGAAGGAGGTGTCGATATGGGGACTACAAGGCAAAGAGCTGGCATTTCGGCAGCTGTTTTAAAGTGGCTTGCGGTCGTGACGATGGTGATGGATCACTTTGCGGTGGCGGTGTACTGGCAGCTTCCAGTGCACCGTTATGATGTTTATTTTGTCCTTAGGAAAATTGGTAGAATCGCTTTTCCAATATACTGTTTTCTGCTTGTGGAAGGTTTTTTCCATACAAAAAATGTCAAAAAGTATCTGCGAAACTGCCTGCTGTTTGCAGTGTTATCTGAAATACCGTTTGACATGGCGATCTTTGGTAAAATAGTCTATCCGCAGGGGCAAAATGTGTATTTTACGCTGTGCATCGGTCTGTGTGCGCTGATGCTGTTGAATCGGCTTCGTGCAAGATATGAAATGAAATATGTATTTTTACAGCTTTTGATCATTGTATTGTCCGCGTGTATGGGCGAGGTGCTGGATGTAGATTATCACTGGAAGGGCGTTTTGTTTATCATCATGTTTTATTATATCCGAAATGCACAGGAGTGGGTTCGCAATATTGCGGTGATCGGTGCATTTGCTTATGAAGTGACTGCGCCGCTTGCTGTGATACCGCTTCATTTTTACAATGGGAAGCGCGGCAGACAGAGCAAGTATTTATTTTATGCGGTCTATCCCCTGCATCTGCTGGTGTTTGGGCTGATCCGTTTTTATCTGATGGGAGAAGGGTGAGGAGAATGTATACATATGAGATGAGCGCAGGCTACAGTGCGATGGACGCGTCACTGCGCATGACGGTGCCTGCCATATTGGACTGCTTTCAGGACGCGGCGATCTTTGAGGCAGAGAACGGACGTATCACGGTCGAATATCTGTACAGCAGGCATATTGCATGGTTGTTAAGCTCATGGCAGATCGTGATTGACAGGCGGCCAAAGCTTAATGAGCGCATCAGGATTACGACAGCGCCCTATGATTT
>CAJUQZ010000076.1:4323-15285 GCA_910588755.1 uncultured Lachnospiraceae bacterium
TGGGATACAGGAATTTTACGATGACAGGAGAGGACGGGAAGATGATCGTCAGGGCCGCATCGATCTGGACGCTGGTGGACACACAAAAATGCTGCCCGTCAAAACCGGAAAAAGAGCTGCAGGACGGCTATGAGCTTGGAGAGAAGCTCGATATGGCGTATGCGCCTAGAAAAATCGCGCTTCTTGGTGTAGGGGAGGAGCGAGCGCAGTTTACCGTGAGAAGGTATCAGATTGACTCGAACCAGCACATGAACAATGTGGAATATGTCAAGCTTGCGATGGAGACACTTCCGGCGGATACCGTAATCAGGGAGCTTAGGGCAGAGTACAGGAAGGCAGCGCTCTGTGGGGATGTGGTGACGGCAGATGTGATCCAGGCACAGGGAAAGCATCAGGTAGTGCTGCGGGATACACAGGGAGGTGTCTATGCGGTGGTCGAATTTACAAAAGAAGATTCAGAGGAGGGCGTATGAGCAAATGGATGGTAGCGGCGAAGCGGGCGGATTTTGATGGGATTGCAGAAAAGTACCAGATCAGCCCGGTGCTTGCACGCATTATCAGAAACAGGGACGTGGTGGAGGACAGGGATATTGACAGGTTTCTGAATGGGACGAGGGCGGATCTGTATGCACCAGGGCTTATGAAGGACATGAATCAGGCGGTGGCGCTTCTGTTACAGAAGATTTCAGACGGGAAGCACATACGTGTGATCGGGGATTATGACATAGACGGGATCTGTGCGACATATATTCTGTACAGGGGACTTATCGCGTGTGGCGCGCATGTGGATACAGCGATTCCGCACAGGATTCATGACGGATATGGTTTAAATGATCATCTGATACAGGAGGCATATGACGCGGGTGCGGATACGGTGCTCACCTGTGACAACGGTATTGCTGCGTATGACCAGATTGCATTTGCAAACAGCTTGGGCATGACCGTTGTCGTGACAGACCATCATGAGGTTCCCTATGATGAGGCGGACGGGAGGCGGCAGTATAAGGTGCCGCCGGCTGCTGCGGTTGTCGATCCAAAACAGGAGGATTGCACCTACCCGTTTAAGGAGATCTGCGGTGCGGTGGTGGCATACAAGCTTGTCCTGGAAATGATTGCCCAAAAAGAACATACGATCTGGGAAGACGTGATGGAGTCGGCGACGGGATTGGAGCTTATGGAGTTTGCGGCGTTTGCGACGATCGGCGACGTGATGGAGCTACGCGACGAGAATCGTATCATTGTAAAGAGCGGATTAGCGCTTATGGCTGACACGCGAAACATCGGCCTTAAAGCACTGATCCAGGCGACAGGGATCGATCCTAAACGCATCAAGCCGTACACGGTCGGCTTTGTGCTTGGTCCCTGCCTCAATGCCACGGGGAGGCTGGACACAGCGGTGAATGCGCTGAAGCTTTTCCAGGCGGTCAGTATGGATGAGGCCGCGATGCTTGCAGGGGACCTCAAGGCCATGAACGACAGCCGGAAGGAGCTCACGCAGAAGGGGGTGGCCGCGGCTGTCGAACAGATAGAGAATGAAGGGCTGTCAGAGGACAGAGTGCTCGTCGTGTACCTGCCTGATGTCCACGAGAGTCTTGCCGGAATTATCGCAGGCAGAATCCGTGAGAAATATTGCAAACCGGCCTTTGTGCTCACGAGGGCAGAGGAGGGCGTAAAGGGCTCGGGGCGCTCCATCGAGGCGTTTCATATGTACGATGAGATGACAAAGTGCAAGGAGCTGTTCACCAAATACGGAGGGCACAAGCTGGCAGCCGGGCTATCCCTGCCGGAGGAAAATGTAGACACATTTCGGCGCAGGCTCAACGAGAACTGCCATCTTACCGACGAGGACTTTGAGGAGAAGGTGCTGATTGATGTGCCGATGCCAATGGCGTATGTAAACTTTGACTTTATCGCCGAGCTTGGGCGGCTGGAACCTTTTGGAAACGGGAATCCCAAACCGCAGTTTGCACAGAAAAATGTCCGTTTTCTAAGCGGAAGGGTGCTGGGGGCAAACCATAATGTCGGCAAATATACAGTTGCGGACGAGACAGGACGGCACTATGAGCTGATCTATTTTGGCGATATCGAGGGGTTTCATGCGTATGTGTCGGCAAAATACGGCGCAGGGGCGCTTGACTTGCTATATCACACAGGCACAGGGGATAATACGGGGACACAAGAGACGCCCATCGTCTTGTCGGTGGTCTATTATCCTGATGTGAATGAGTTTCGCGGGAATGTGTCCTTGCAGATGGTCATGAAATATTATCAGTGATAAATAACTGAGGTTCTGGCAGCTTTTGAGGATTTATTGTTTGTTAAGAAAAATAATCTTATTTTTATGATTTAAACACATTTTTGACACAATTATTGGATATAGTAATATACAGATAGTTGAGACACTCACTATCTCCCCCCTCATAAGAAAATATGCGACGAGAGCCAGGGTTTCCTGGCTCTTGTTGTGATTTGGGAAATCTCTTCACGCTTTTCTTGATAAAATGCAGGGGATATGGTATTCTTTAGGGTAGGGTTCGTGGATTTTCATATATTGATGAATATATTAATATAGAAAAATGAGAAAAAGGGCGGGTGAGAGATATGTTTCAATGTAAGGATTTACTTAGCGGGTTGGAATACGAGTGTATCAAAGGCAGTACGGATACTGTAGTGTCAGAGGTGGTAAACGACTCTAGAAAGATTACAGCGGGCTGTCTTTTTATATGTATACAGGGGGCAAAGTTTGACGGGCACACGGCGGCTGCAGAGGCGGTGCAAAAGGGTGCGGCTGTACTTGTGGTCAGCCATGAGGTGGCGCTTGGCAACAAGGCGGACGAAACGGATGTCACGGTAATCAGGGTTTCGGATACCAGATATGCGATGGCATTTATCGCGGCAAATTATTATGGAAATCCGGCAAAAAGCATGAAGATCATCGGAGTGACAGGGACAAAGGGAAAGACAACAACGGCCTATTTTGTCAAGTACATATTGGAAAAGGCTGGCTACAAGGTCGGGCTGGTCGGTACGGTCGAGGCGATTATTGGAGATAAGGTGATTCCAGCGACAAACACGACGCCAGAGTCCACTACATTGCAGAAATATTTTCAGGAAATGAAGGAGGCCGGCTGCCAGGTCGTCGTGATGGAGGCGTCGTCGCAAGGGCTTAAGATGTACCGGACACAGGGGTTTGTGTTTGATTATGGCATTTTCACCAATCTAGAGCCAGACCACATCGCGCCGGACGAACATGCGTCCTTTGAGGAATACCTTGCGTGCAAGGCGATGCTGTTCCGGCAATGCAGGGTTGGCATTGTAAACTGTGACGACAGGCACTGGCGGCAGGTCACAGAGGGACATACATGTGTTCTTGAGACATATGGCTTTGATGAGGGTGCCGCGCTTCGCGGAAGTGATTTAAAGCTTGTGACAGGTCCGGGATTTCTGGGAATCGATTTTAAGGTATCAGGGCTTATGAACCTGGAGATCCAGACAGATACCCCAGGAAAGTTCAACGCGTACAATGCGCTGACAGCCGTCGCGATCTGCAGGCACTTTGGTGTGAAGGAAGCAGATATCAAAAATGCGCTTCTAGGCGCGAAGGTGAAGGGACGGATAGAGATGGTGAAGGTGTCTGATGATTTCACATTGATGATTGATTACGCGCACAATGCGATGGCGCTCGAGAGTCTGCTTACCACACTTAGGGAGTACCATCCAAGCCGCCTAGTATGCCTGTTTGGCTGCGGAGGGAATCGTTCGCGGCAGAGGCGCTATGAGATGGGTGAGGTGAGCGGCAAGCTTGCGGATTTTACGATCATCACGTCAGACAATCCGCGCTTTGAAGAGCCGCAGGATATCATAGAGGACATCAAAACCGGCATTGGCAGGACAGATGGAAAATATATCGAGATCTGTGACCGCAGGGAGGCAATCCGATATGCGATTACACATGGCCAGAAGGGCGATATCATCGTGCTTGCCGGGAAGGGGCATGAGGATTATCAGGAGATCAGGGGGGTGAAGTATCCTATGGATGAGCGCGTGATCATACAGGAGATACTGATGGAGCTTGGAAGGGACAATGAAGATACGGTAAAGGAAACAGGAAGATAGATGACAGGCAGATTTGCTAATATTATAGTAGATATATCCCATGAGAAGGTTGACAGACCATTCCAGTACCGCATACCAGATGCGCTTGTTGGAAAGCTCGAGGTCGGAATGGCTGTCATGATACCATTTGGCCTTGGGAATAAGCGGATTCGTGGGTATGTGATGGAGATAACGGACAGAAATGATTACGATGAGGATAAGCTAAAGATGGTGGATTCCATCGTGGAGGGCGGTGTCAGCGCGCAGGGTGACTCGCTCAGGCTGGCATGGTGGATCAGGGAGAATTATGGCTCCACCATGATTGCCGCGCTAAAGACAGTCCTGCCAGTCAAGAAAAAGGTAAAACCCGTCGTCAGGAAAACGATTGTCCGCAAAACGGACAGTGCGACGGCAAAAATGAAGGCGCAGGAATTTGAGTCGAAGCATCAGGTGGCAAAGGCGCGGCTCATGCAGGAGCTTTCCGTGCAGCCAGCGCTGCCACAATCACTGGTGACAGGAAAACTCAATGTCACCACACAGACCATACAGGCGCTTGAGAAGGCGGGGCTTGTCGAGATACATACAGAGGATGCTTACCGGAGTGCACTGCCGGGAAACCTGACTGTGTCCGGTGTAAAGAAGCCGCTGTCTGAGAACCAGCGCAGGATTGTGGACAGCATTGCCGCGGATTTTGCGGAGGGGATCCGGCAGACCTATCTGATACATGGAGTGACGGGCAGCGGGAAGACGGAAGTATACATGGGACTGATCGAACAGATTATCGCCCAGGGAAGACAGGCGATCATGCTGATACCGGAGATCGCGCTCACCTATCAGACATTGGTGCGCTTTTATCAGCGCTTTGGGGAGCGTGTGTCGGTGATGAACTCGCGGCTCTCCCTGGGTGAGCGCTCTGACCAGTATGAGCGCGCGGCGCGGGGGGACATTGACATCATGATCGGACCGCGGTCTGCGTTGTTTGCACCGTTTGAGCGACTGGGGCTTGTCATCATGGACGAGGAGCACGAGGGTAGCTACAAGAGCGAGAGCATGCCAAAATATCATGCGCGCGAGGTGGCGGGGGCGCTCTGCCATATGAAGGACGCCAGCCTGGTGCTGGGCTCCGCAACGCCGTCAATCGAATCCTATTACAGGGCAAAAAAGGGCGAGATAAAAATGTTTACATTACATGAGCGACTTGCGGGGGGACAGCTTCCAAAGGTGTACGTGGAGGATTTAAGGAGTGAGCTCAAAAACGGAAACCGCTCGGTTTTCAGCAGGAGGCTGTACAGCCTGATCGAAGACAGGCTCAAGAAGCATGAGCAGACAATGCTCTTTATCAACAGAAGGGGTTATGCCGGCTTTGTCTCGTGCCGTGCATGCGGACATGTCATGAAGTGCCCGCACTGCGATGTGTCCCTGTCAGAGCACACAGACCGCTATCAGCGGGTGAGTCGGTTGATCTGCCATTACTGCGGCTATGAGATGCCGCGTGTCACGGCCTGTCCCAAATGCGGCTCGAAATATATTCTGGGGTTCAGGGCAGGCACACAGCAGATCGAGGAGCTTTTGCACAGGGAGTTTCCGGCGGCGCGTGTGCTGCGCATGGACGCGGATACGACAAAGAGCAAGGACAGTTATGGACAGATTCTGTCGCAGTTTGCAGACGGGGAGGCCGATATTCTTGTGGGAACGCAGATGATAGTGAAGGGGCATGATTTTGCGAAGGTCACACTGGTGGGAATCCTGGCGGCGGATATGTCCCTGCACGCCGGGGACTACAGGGCGGGTGAGCGGACCTTCCAGCTGCTTACGCAGGCGGCTGGAAGGGCGGGCAGGGGCGTGCTTCCGGGGGAGGTTGTCATACAGACCTACCAGCCGCAGCACTATGCTGTCGTCTATGCAGCCAGCCAGGACTACGAGGGCTTTTACAGGGAGGAGATCTCCTACCGGGATCTGATGGGGTATCCGCCGGTTGCGCATATGATGGCTGTGCTGGTGCTGGCAGATGACGAGCAGACAGGGGCAGCGCGCACAAAGGAGCTTGCAGGGCAGGCAAAAGAGCTCTCCTGCGGCAGTAGGGCGGTTATTATCGGTCCGACGGAGGCACTGATCGGAAAGATCAATGATATCTTCCGCTTTGTGTTTTATGTCAAGCACCGTGAATACAAGGTGCTAACCGGGATCAAGGATACACTCGAACATACGATTTATTTAAAACAGTGGCCCGCGGACAGTGTGCAGTTTGACTTCGACCCGATGAATCATTATTGAGTAGTAAAGTAGTATAAACAGTAAATGAAAGATTAACAAATAAAAACAGGAAGGTAAGGAGAGAATTATGGCTATCAGAACAATTAGGGAAATAGGGGATCCTGTACTGAATAAAATTTCAAAGGAAGTAAAGGAGATTACGCCCAGGGTGCAGGATCTGATCGATGATATGTATGAGACGATGTACGAGGCAAACGGTGTTGGTCTTGCGGCAGTGCAGGTGGGCGTGTTGAAGCGAATTGTCGTGATCGACACGACAGGGGACGATCCGTTGTTGCTCATCAACCCGCGCATAGTGGAGGTTAGCGGCGAGCAGACAGGAAATGAGGCGTGTCTTAGTGTGCCTGGAAAGACTGGTTCCGTGACAAGGCCAAACTATGTCAAAGTGGTCGCGCAGGACGAGGCGTTAAATGAGTTTGAGGTGGAGGGCGAGGAACTTTTAGCCAGGGCGCTCGTCCATGAGATTGAACATCTTGACGGTCATCTGTTTGTGGAGAAGGTGGACGGACCGCTCATGGATGTTGAGATGGCGGAGGGATAAGCATGAAAATAATTTACATGGGAACACCTGATTTTTCGGTGGGTGCGCTCGAGTCACTCATTTTGGCAGGCCATGAGGTCACAGCGGTCGTGACACAGCCTGACAAGGCAAAGGGAAGAGGCGGCCAGGTGCAGTGTTCGCCGGTAAAGGAGTGCGCTGTAAGGCATGGGCTGCCAGTGCTCCAGCCAGTGCGGATCAAGACGCCGGAGTCCATTGAGGAACTGAGAAAGTACGAGGCCGATGTATACGTCGTGGCGGCTTTTGGGCAGATTCTGCCATCACAGCTTCTGGCAATACCAAAATTTGGCTGTATCAATATCCACGCCTCGCTGCTGCCAAAGTACAGGGGCGCCGCGCCGATCAACCAGTGTATCATAGACGGGGAGAAGGAGACGGGCGTCACGATTATGCAGATGGATGCAGGTGTGGACACTGGAGACATACTTGCGCAGAAAAAGGTTATCATAGAAGATAAGGAGACAGCGCAGACACTGTTTGACAAGCTCTCTCGTGCGGGTGCGGCGCTCATTGTGGAGACACTTCCTTTCATTGAACGGGGAGAGATCACGCCTATCCGGCAGGACGGACGTCTTGCAAGTCATGTGAAGATGATGGACAAATCGGCGGGAAAAATTGACTGGACACGGGACGCGGCGTACATCGAAAGGCTTGTCAGAGGGTTGAATCCGTGGCCGAGCGCGTTTACGTTCTACCAGGGTAAAAGTGTCAAGATCTGGCGCAGTGATGCGCTGAATCCGGAGGTTGTGAACACGGCAGAGCCTGGGACGCTTATTGCGGTCGCAAAAGATTTTTTTGATGTGGCCTGCGGAAAAGGAATTTTAAGGGTATACGAGCTGCAGCTAGAAGGAAAAAGGCGTATGGACACAAAGAGCTTTCTGCTGGGCAGCCAGTGGAAGGCCGGAATGCGGTTGGGCTCGTCTGATTGAGAAAGGAGACTGGTATTATGCCATTTTATGGATATTATTTTGACCCGACATATCTGTTGGTAGTGATCGGCGCGGTGCTTAGCATTATCGCGTCTGCAAGAGTCAATTCCACGTTTAACAAGTATGCGCGTGTGCGGAGCATGTCGGGCATGACAGGCGCGCAGACTGCGGAGGCGATTCTGCGCAGCAAGGGAATCTATGATGTGCAGGTGGAGCATATCAGGGGAAATCTGACGGACCATTATGATCCATCCAAAAAGGTGGTGCGCCTCTCTGACAGCGTGTACAATTCCACCTCTGTGGCGGCGATTGGTGTGGCAGCGCACGAGTGTGGACATGTCATGCAGCACCATGAGGGATATGCACCGCTCAATATCAGGACAGCACTTGTACCGGCAGCAAATATCGGTTCGAAACTAGGAATCCCTGTGGTGATCCTCGGGTTGATCCTAGGGAGCAATCCGGTGTTGATAAACATTGGTATTTGGGTGTTTTCCCTTGCGGTATTATTTCAGGTTGTGACGCTTCCGGTGGAATTTAACGCGTCAAGAAGGGCGCTTGTATGCATTGAGCAGTACGGCATTGTGACAGGGGAGGAGCGTGCAAAGAGCGCAAAGGTGCTCAAGGCTGCAGCGTACACATATGTCGCGGCTGCAGCGGCGTCGATCCTGCAGCTTCTGCGACTTGTCATGCTGGCCGGCAGACGGAGCGATTGACTATGGTACAGGATCAGAAGCAGGGGGTGAACCAGCGCATGCTTGTGCTGGAGATGCTCTTGACAGAAAATATATACTCCCATATCCTCGTTCGGGAGGTACTGAACAAATACAATTACCTGCCACAGCAGGAGAAATCCTTTATCAAGCGTCTCTATGAGGGGACGCTTGAACGGCAGATTGAGCTAGATTATGTGATTGACCAATTTTCCAGGGTGAAGACAGACAAGATGAAAAAACCAATACGCGCAATCCTGCGCATGGGTGTGTACCAGATTCTGTATATGGACGCAGTCCCGGATGCTGCCGCATGCAATGAGGCGGTAAGGCTTGCGCAGAAGAAAGGCTTTGCCTCGCTCAAGGGCTTTGTGAACGGAGTGCTTAGAAATATTGCGCGCAATCAGGATAAAATCGTGTACACAGATCTTTCTGTGAAGTATTCTATGCCACAGTGGATTGTTGATCTGTGGATGGTGCAACTTGGGGATAGAACGACAGAGTGTGTGCTCGCAGGGCTTTTAAAACAGTATCCAGTAACTGTCCGTTTCCGCGATATGCCACAATTGACTAAGGACGGTATGGAAGAGGCTGTCAGAGCCGTGCGCAGTGCGATTGAGGCGCAGAATGGCAGTATGGAAGGGGATCCGGAGTTACCCCATGTATACAGACTGTCTGGGACAGACGACCTTACAAGACTTCCATATTATAAAAATGGCGCTTTTGTGGTGCAGGATATAAGCTCCATGCTTGCAGTCATGGCGCTTGGCATTGGGGAATATGTGCGGCGCCGGGCGATAAAAGATACAGCGCAGGCCATGCGGGTGATTGACTTGTGTGCGGCGCCGGGTGGCAAATCAGCACTCGCCGCAGATATTCTTGAAACGTGTGGTGTGAATTACAGTGTGGTATCAGGGGATATCTCGGCGGACAAGGTCAGGCTGATGCAGGAGAATTTTGACAGGTGCGGCTTGCAGTCCATCTCGGCCAGGGTTTTTGATGCCGTGCAGACGGACGCCGCACTTGTGGGGACAGCGGATATCGTGATTGCGGATCTCCCCTGCTCAGGGCTTGGCGTGATCGGGAAGAAGCGCGATATCAAATACCGCGTCACCCCGGAGGCCATCGAGACACTCACAGCGCTGCAAAGACAGCTTCTTGCCGTGGCAGTGACATATCTAAAGCCCGGTGGAAGACTGCTGTTTAGCACCTGCACGGTGAACAGGCGCGAGAACGAAGACAATTTTGTATGGCTTAGGGATGAGCTGAAGCTCTCGCCAATGTCGCTAGAGCATACTCTGCCAGAGCATTTTCATACTGCGACAGTCGGCGAGGGTTATGTACAGCTGCTGCCGGGAGTCCATGACACCGATGGATTTTTTATCAGTGTGTTTGAGGCGCGCAGCTGACAGGAGTGGAAGGCGTATGGAATCAGTACAGATGGATATAAAATCACTTTTATTAGATGAACTGAAGCTTGAGATGGAAAGATATGGAGAGAAGCCGTACCGCGCAGGCCAGTTGTATGAGTGGATGCACGTAAAGCTAGCGCGAAGTTATGACGAGATGACAAATTTGCCCAAGGGCCTGCGCGAGAAGCTTGCCAGGGAGGCTACATACACAGCTTTGCAGGAAGTGGCGGTACAGACCTCAAGGCTTGACGGGACGAAAAAATTTTTGTTCGGGCTTGCGGACGGCAATGTTATCGAGAGCGTGTGGATGCAGTACCACCACGGCAATTCGGTCTGTATATCCTCACAGGTCGGCTGTCGTATGGGGTGCCGGTTTTGCGCTTCGACACTTGATGGGCTTGTGAGGAACTTGACACCCTCAGAGATGCTTGATCAGATCTATGCCATATCCAGAAGCACAGGTGGGCGCGTGTCCAATGTCGTTGTGATGGGAACCGGGGAGCCGCTCGACAATTATGATAATCTGTTAAGGTTTATCAATATGATTACAGATGGGAACGGGCTCCACATCAGCCAGAGAAATATCACTGTTTCAACATGTGGAATTGTGGAAAATATGCGGCGCCTTGCAGACGAAAAACTGCAGATCACACTAGCGCTGTCACTCCATGCCGCCACGCAGGAAAAACGACAAGCGCTGATGCCAGTCGCACGCCGGTATGACATCGGCGAGGTGATCGATGCCTGCCGCTATTATTTTGACCAGACCAGACGGCGTGTCACATTTGAATACAGTCTCGTGGGCGGCATAAACGACACGGATGAGGACGCTGCGAAGCTGTGCAGTCTCTTAGACGGGCTAAACTGTCATGTCAATCTGATTCCGGTTAATCCGGTCAGAGAGTGCGGTTATATGGCGTCGGAGAAAAGGGCTATTCTTGATTTTCAGAAAAAATTAGAAAAGAGTCATATCAATGCCA
>CAJUQZ010000076.1:15324-20925 GCA_910588755.1 uncultured Lachnospiraceae bacterium
GGAGTTAGGCCGCGATATTGACGGTGCGTGCGGGCAGCTGCGCAGACGCCACACGTTGCAGTCTGACCTAAGTACACGTAAAGATTGAGATGCATCAGGCCATGCTGGATTGATTCTTGAATTAAGACTTCATTTGTGCTAAGATATAAGGAAATGTGGAAATTTTCAGGAGTGTAAGATAATTTTATAATACAAATTTCCGCTGATGGGAGGAGAAAAAGTGAAGTTATTTTCTATAACAGATGTCGGCAGGAGAAGGGAAATTAACGAAGACTATTTATTTACTTCAGATAAGCCAGTGGGAAATCTCCCAAATCTTTTCATTGTGGCGGATGGTATGGGTGGACACAATGCGGGGGACTATGCATCCAAACATGCGGTGGATAAGGCTGTGTCAGTGATTGGGCACTACACGGAGGAATACGATGCAGAAAATATCCTGCAGAAGGCGATCGACGATGCCAATACATACATCAACAAGATATCCAGACAGGACAGAAAGTACAAAGGAATGGGGACTACTTTTGTAGCGGTCACCTTTGAGGGCGGTCATGTGACGGTGGCAAATGTAGGGGACAGCAGAATGTATATCATCAATGACTTTATCACACAGATCACCAAGGATCACTCCCTTGTGGAGGAGATGGTGGACATGGGAGGCATTGACAGGGAAGCTGCGAGAATCCACCCGGACAAGAATATCATCACGAGGGCGGTCGGCGTCAAGGAGTATGTCCTTGTGGATTTTTTTGATGTGCACATCGGGCCGACGGAAAAGCTGCTGCTCTGCACAGACGGGCTTACCAACATGTTGAAGGATGACGAGATACACAGGATTATCACCTCTAGCAGCAGTCTAGAGGAGGCTGGAAAACGTCTGATAGAAGCTGCCAACGACAATGGCGGGCGTGATAATATTGCTGTGGTTCTTGTGGAACCGTTTGGAGGTCAGAATGATTAAGTTGGGAATGCTGATAAGCGGCCGCTATGAGATACTCGAAAAGATAGGCACCGGCGGGATGTCAGATGTATATAAGGCGAAGGATCAGAAGCTGAACCGCTTTGTCGCCGTGAAGGTATTAAAGCAAGAGTTTTCAGAGAACAGGAATTTTGTGTCAAAGTTCCGGGTGGAGGCGCAGGCGGCCGCAGGGCTGATGCATCCAAATATTGTAAATGTGTATGATGTCGGGGAAGAGGAAGGCATTCACTATATCGTGATGGAACTTGTGGAGGGCATCACACTCAAAAAATATATCGAGAAAAAAGTCCGGCTTACCACCAAGGAGGCCATCAGCATCGCAATTCAGGTGGCGATGGGGATTGAGGCGGCGCACAACAACCATATTATACATAGGGACATCAAGCCCCAGAACATTATCATATCCAAGGAGGGCAAGGTAAAGGTGACGGATTTTGGCATCGCAAAGGCGGCGTCGAGCAATACACTCACGTCCAATGTGATGGGTTCGGTTCACTATACTTCGCCAGAGCAGGCAAGGGGCGGTTTCTCGGACGAGAAGAGTGACATCTATTCGCTTGGCATCACGATCTTTGAGATGCTCACAGGGCGTGTGCCGTTTAACGGGGATACGACCGTGGCAATCGCCATCAAGCACATACAGAACCCTATGCCGCTGATGCGGGATTTCGTGCCTGAGATACCACAGAGTGTGGAAAACATTGTCATGAAATGCACACAGAAAAGCCCTGACAGGCGGTATCAGAGCATGGCGGAGATGATAGCGGATCTAAAGCACTCTCTGATTAACCCGGATGCCGTGATCGCGCAGGTAGATTTAGAGGACGAGGCCGGACAGACAAAGATCGTTCCGACCACGCAAAACACGCAGGGCACTGCAGGCTATAACCAACCAGCAGCGCCGGAGTCGATTCCCATACCGGCAGTGCTCGATACCGTGTGGGAGGACAGAGTACCGCGCAGGGAGATTTATGCGGATGAGGAGGAACTAGAGGCGATACCAGATCAGGTGAAACCTGCACGGAGAAGGGGCAGCAGCCAGAATTACGATGCGTATGACAATACGGATTCGTATGAGGATTCATATTATGAGGAGGACGGTTATTACGAGGAGCCAGAGGTAAAGCGTCCGGTGCGCGGCAGCCAGCAGAAGACGCAAAAGACATCGGGAGACACTGGCGCTGGCAAAAAAAAGCCGGAGAAGAAGCCAGCTAAGAAAAAGGCAAAGCAGAACAGGGAAAAACAGGAGAGGCAAAACAGGACATACGATTACTATGAGGAGGATTATGCACAGGAGACTGTCAACCGGCAGAATGTGCGCAATGGTGGATATGTCTATGATGATGACTATGATTACCCAAGCCAATTAGGGAAAAATGAATACGACTACAATCCAAAGGCAGAGAGATTAACGACTGTGCTCACCGTGATCGCGGCCGTGGTCATTGGCTGCATCCTGCTATATTTTGTAGGGCAGGCGACAGGAATTTTCGGACAGACTGGTGATCTGCCATCGCAGAAGCAAAACGGCAGCAATGATGCTTCCCGGGCGGTCATGCCGGCGTTTGAGGGACATGATATCAGTGAGGTCAAGTCAGAGCTAAATTCCGTTGGGCTGGGATGCAAAACGACGTTTATAGAGACGACACAGTATGCTAAGAACCAGGTCATATCCGCGGCGCTCGAGGATGGCCAAGCAGTGCTTGCAGGCGATAAGATTCTCATGAATACAACGATTGTACTCACAGTCAGCGCCGGAGCCGATGGCATCCCTGTGCCGTCTGTCGAGGGAATGTCAGAGGCGGAGGGAACGGCGGCGCTGGTAAAAGAAGGTTTCAGGGTGGTAAAAGCGGATGAGTATTCTGCAGAATACGCAAAGGGAACGATTATTTCGCAGTCCCCGGAGGGAAATTCCATCGCGCCGATTGACTCAGAGGTGACAATCGTGTTAAGCAAGGGCAGCGACAATGTTGAGGTCCGTATGCCGGAGGTGCTGGGGAAATCAAAGGAAGCGGCAGTCAGCACGCTTGAGGCGGCAGGGCTTTTGGTGAACGAGATTACAGATACCTACAGCGCCGAGTATCCGGAGGGACAGATCTGCTATCAGAGTTATGAGGCAGGGACAACCGTCAGTGAAGGAACTGTGGTGGATTTAAAGATCAGCATTGGAAGCGGGATTTCGACATACAGTTGTTCGCTGATGATACAGGCGCCGGAGGATTATATAGGCGGGGACGCGATTGTCACGCTGATGACCGCCGATGAGAGCCAGGAGCTGTGGAACAACCAGAAGGTGACAGCTTTTCCAGTGCCGATCAATCTGAATAATTTTGCAAGCCCGTCCCCGTATGGGATCGTGGTCATCACATATCTTAGGAATGTGGAGGAGGTCGTGACGGATGCCGATGGAAACCAGACCACACAGGTCAGCCCACAGGCAACTGTGATAAAGCAGAATGTTCAGTTTACAGTAAACTAACAAAAAGGTAGGGATATGCAGGGGAAGATTATAAAAGGGATAGCAGGCTTTTACTATGTCTATGTCCCAGGCGGGACAGTGTACGAATGCAAGGCCAAGGGGATATTCCGAAAGGATAAGATTAAGCCGTTGGTCGGGGATAATGTTGAGATTGGGATAACACACGAAAAGGACCGCGAGGGCAATATTATGAAAATTCTTCCAAGAAGGAGCGAGCTCATACGCCCTGCGGTCGCAAATATAGATCAGGCGCTGTTGATCTTTGCGATGACGAAGCCAGAACCAAACTATAACCTGCTGGACCGATTTCTGGTTATGATGCGCCAGCAGGGATTGGAGTGCATCTTATGCTTCAATAAACAGGATCTTGCAGACCAGAAAAGAAGGGAGCAGATTCAGAGTGTCTATGAAAAAAGCGGATGCCAGATTCTGTTCGTGAGCGCTGTTCGGCAGGAGGGCATAGGTTTGCTGGAGAAGGTGCTTTGCGGGAAAACCACTGCGGTTGCAGGGCCAAGCGGTGTGGGAAAATCCTCCTTGGTAAACTGCCTGCAAAAGGACCGGCAGATGGAGACAGGGGAAATCAGCGACAGGATCGCGCGGGGAAAGCATACAACGAGGCACTCGGAGCTGATTGCAGTTTCCGATGACACTTATATCATGGATACGCCGGGGTTTAGCGCACTATCCCTGTTTGATATGGAGAAGGAGCAGTTGCAGGGATACTATCCGGAATTTCAGGAATATGGGGCAGGCTGCAGGTTCACGCCGTGCGCCCATATTCACGAGCCCGTATGCGGGGTAAAGCAGGCTTTGGAGAGTGGCAGCATCAGCCGCGTGCGGTATGACAATTATGTTGCATTTTACGAAGAACTAAGAGAGAAAGAAAAGAGGAAATATTGATATGAACTATTTATGTCCCTCAATACTGGCAGCTGACTTTTGGGAGCTTGGAGAACAGGTAGCGCGTGTGGAGAAGGCAGGGGCGCCGTATCTGCACATTGATGTCATGGATGGAATGTTTGTGCCCTCAATATCCTTTGGAATGCCCATTCTTGCGAGTGTGCGAAGGCGGTCAGGGCTTTTTTTGGACGTGCACATGATGGTGTCAAAACCAGAACGCTATATAGCGGAGCTGATCCGACTAGGGGCAGACGGAATTACCATACATGTGGAAGCTTGTGATTGTATTTCCAGTACGCTTGACCAGATCAGGGCACTTGGGGTAAAGACAGGTATTGCCATCAATCCAGAGACTCCAGTAAGTGCCGTGCTTCCTTATATGGAAAAGGTGGATATGGTGCTTGTGATGACAGTGCGCCCCGGCTTTGGCGGACAGGAGTACATTATAGACTGCATTGATAAGATCAAGGAGGTACGTCGGATAATCAACCAGAACTATCCGGGTGTCAAGCTGGAGATTGACGGCGGTGTGACACTTGGCAATCTGGAGATGAACCTTGCGGCCGGTGCGGATGTGATTGTCACAGGCTCTGCCATTTTTAAAGGTGATATCGAGGCAAATGTCAGAGAATTTTTAAAGCGTATGTAGAGACGAGGAGGAAATTAGAGATGAAACTAGGAATAGTAATTTCAGTACCGATTTCATGTATTTCTATATATCTCCATGTATCTCTATAAAGCCTTATACAATCAATGTTTGAACAAGTTCAAAGTAACATATATCTCTATACAAATCCATGTATTTCAATGGCAAATTTGTGTAGTGATTGTGTAGTTATGTAGTAGCCACATAAAGAGTTTGATATGAATAAAAATACCCATAACTAAATAGTTAGGACATCAGCATAAGTCCTTTATCAGTTGTAGAAATATGATTGATAGAGGGCTTATTTTGGTGCCTTAAAATAACACAGGCAACCTAAAACAAAAAACCAGGAGGAAATACAATGGAGATAATTAGTTTTGAAGATGCAAAGGCGAGAAAGCAATCAAAAATAAGGAGACAATCGAAGTCAAGAAAGCAGTCAAAACAAAATGTTACAAAGCATTTACCAGAGACAGATGATAGTGTATCGGAACTGCAGAGGCAATACCGGGAGTACGCCCAGTTTTGTAACCAATGGTATTACGATCATGTAATCGGGCAGGATAAAGATGGGAGATGGATATATAAAGATCTGTA
>CAJUQZ010000077.1 GCA_910588755.1 uncultured Lachnospiraceae bacterium
GCTTATTCTCTATTGAGTTTCCGAGAGTGCTCTGTAATACCCCCGGAAGCTCTCAGACACCTGCCAAAAAGATTTCAGGCATCCATAATAAGTCCCTCCACTTCGCATAATCAGACACTGCTTTCTTTCGAAAATTTCAAATCACGCTATGTACTTTCTGAGAATGTTTCTCTATAATTATAGACAAGTATTAGCCCATCCATGTGCGGACATGGGCAGCCTGTTTTTAGAATGTGAATGAATTTTCATTTAACAGTCTCCTGCATTTTGTGTCAGGACAGGGTTTCGGATCTGCCGGAAAATAACTAATACCGATCCTTATTCACAATTATAAAAAACACTCTACTGTACAGCAATGACGGAAAGCGATTTATGCAGGCTGCATTTGTATCATATATGGGAATCATAAAAATGATTAAAATGATCAAAATGATCAAAATAAAAATATTCGACAGGAAAAAACAATGGAAAAAAATACAAGCTTTGTAAACAACCGATTTGATATGCAGAAAGTCCTCGACAGCAGTGACTCATCAATCAATGTCCAAAACGGGGACAGCGATTTTGGCCGCTTCTACCACATGAATGTGCCCTTTCAGCTCACGCTCGAATACTGTGACGGCGCTGGGCCGGATGACTATGTCAACGTTGTCACGCTGTCCTTTGATAAGGCGGTTTTGTATCAGGAAACGCTCGCCATGAAAAATTACTCTTACTCCAAAAACGCGCCGCACTTTCACGATTTTTTTGAATTTGTGATCATCCTTGAAGGGACGATCGTGCAGCAGATCGAGGGCAAGGACTATCTGTATCCCGCAGGCTCCTGCTGCCTGATCAGCCGTAACCTGCGCCACCTAGAACGCTACCAGTCAGGGTGCAAGGTACTGTATATCGGCCTATCCCCCGCATTTATCAAGGAACTATTTGCGTCCGCACACAGCGGCTTCTTTGCAGGTGAGAAGCAGATCTGCGACAGTGACCTCTATCGCTTTGTCACCAGGGATCTCGAAAATCTTGGCGAGCGCGCCTACCTTGATTTTATCCCTGCTTTCCAGAACCATTTAGCTGCTGCAAATATGTATGCGATGGCGGAGGATATGATACGCACGCTTCTGTACCCTAAGTTTGGCGCGACTTATCAGATCTGCGGACTACTGTGTGCCTTTATGGCCTGTCTGTCCTCACAGGCGCATTACCACTGCACCAATATCCAGCTCGACTCCAACAGCGATTTCCTGATCTTCTCGCGCATCACCCGGCTTTTTGAGGAGAGCGACGGGCGCATGACACGCGCGGAGATGGAACAGTGCCTGCACTACAGCGGCGACTATCTAAACCGTATCGTCAACAAATTTACTGGCATGTGCCTCTTTGACTATGGCATGACCTTCTGCATGAAAAAGGCAGCACAGTACCTGACAGGAACGGACGAATCTGTCAGTGCCATCGCCGCCAGGCTAAGATTTACCAACCGCACACATTTCTATACTCTTTTCAAACATATGTACGGTGTCACCCCCAGGGAATACAGAAAGCTGCACGGCTGACAAGTTTTTATATCTGCCGCGCAGCCTCCACCAAATCCGTTTCGTCCTGTCATAAAATCATTTCGCCGTCATGTTCACGACAAGAATCGCAGCCCCAAGCACAGCAAGCACCACGCCGGTCGCCCTGTTCAGCGTGACGGCGCTGGCCTTGTTCGCAAACTTTGCAGCAATCCGTGCCCACAGCAATGTCGATGCCACACAAAAAAACAGACACCAGATATCCGGCATGCCGCCGATGGCAAAGTGGCTCACCGAACCTGTCAGCGCCGTGAAGGTCATGATAAAGACACTTGTCCCCACCGCTGTCTTAAGCTCATAGCCCAGCACACTTGTCAGGATTAGAAGCATCATCATGCCGCCGCCAGCACCGATAAACCCGCAGATAAACCCAACGAGCGTCCCGCATACGATGGACTGGACAATCCGCTTCTTCGCGCTGACTGCCGTCATGGACTCCTTTGTCGTCATAACCGGCTTCACGATAAATTTGATGCCAAGAAGCAATGTCATAAACACCGAGAAGCTCCCCATTGTCGTGTTTGGCACCAGGCTTGCAATCCAGCTCCCAAACAGCGTAAAGAGCAACACTGCGCCCATCATGACCACGCCATTTCTGACATCAAGGTTTTTATTTTTCCCATAAGTATATGCACTTACCGCGCTCGCCAAGACATCACTTGCCAGCGCGATGCCTACTGCCTCGTACGCCGGAAGCTCCAAAAACGTAATCAGCATCGGACTGATAACCGCTGCCGCGCTCATACCCGCAAACCCCGTGCCAAGCCCGGCGCCAATACCTGCGATAAAACAGATGATAAACCGAAACATATATTTTCCTCCCAACATGATTTTATGTATCTGGATCAAGCTCCTTGTGGAAAGCTTCCCTATAGGCCTCCACAAGCTTGTTCTGGTCCCTGTGCCTGACATAAAAGTCATTCAGATAATATCCATTCCTAAGGTACATCTCCTCGAGCGCTGGCTGCCCCCGCTTTTTGTACACCAGGGACAGGTTTGCTATGATGTCTGCCCCTATATCCCCCCGGCAACATTCTATACAGTGACAGAGCCCCTCCCGCCCGACTGCTTCTGACCTGTCAAGCCTGTCAAGGACCTCTAGCAATCCTGCAAGATTGATATATAACAGAAATGCCGATACTGCGTGATACCGCATACAGACCCTGCTTCTTTTAAAACATTTCATCAGTTCCTCATAAATAAATACGGCCTCCTCAACCCTGTCATCATACCTTAAATTGAGTGCCATATGGTTTACCAGTATAAACTCTGTCCGAAACGGAATCCTGTAAAAGAGCGCTCCTGTATCCACCAGCGGCATTGTGAGGCACAGCAATTCCCAGAGCCGCCAGTTGGCCTCCTGCTTTGACAGCTCACCCTTTTTCACCTGCAGTGTAATCCTTTCCATCTGGATGTACTGTCTGTTTACAGGCCGCGTCATATCCAAATTGCCTTCTATCTCATCCAAAACCTTTTTCGCATTCCCATAATTCACCGTAGGAAAACATCTGTTATACTGCCTTACTTTCTCGTACAATCCGTAATCGTCCGCCTCGATAAACCCATAATAATTCTCGCGTTCCATGCCAAGCCGCTTTAGCAGCTTATAGAGTCGCTTTTTATTGGGACTTCTCTTCCCCTTCTCAATCCGCGACAATGTTTCCTGCGAGCAGATATCCGCACAGAGCACCTCCTGTGATATCCCATTTGCCTCCCTTAGATCCCGCAGCAGTTCATTGGTAATGACAAACTCTCCCTGAAAGCTGCTCTTCATAAAAGTGATCAACATATCAGGCTCCGGCCCGCACCCCGCAGCCTTGTATAGAAACATCACAGCCTCGTAATGCCTTCTGCACCGGTCATATTCTGTCTGTCTTCCCATGATTATAAGACAAGCGCTTTCTAACTCCAGCATCTCCAGCGCGGGATATAAAGCACCATTTTCTTTCAGGCAGTTTTCCCCTTTGCAGCAGACGGCATATGCATCCTCCACCCTGTTCTGGTCCATATAGAGCGCCCCCAACAGCCACGCGCTGTTAGGGTAGACCTTGACCCGCTCCTCCTCGTCCGTATAATAGCACCATATATATTCGCAAAACTGTTCCATCTGTTTCGTCAACTGTTGGAGCTGTTTGTCTGTCTGCCCCTGTTTCCACTGACAGTATGTCATCATCAGTATAATTCGTATCTCCTGGTTGCAAAGACGCTGTCCGCGTCTGATGTTCTGCAGCCAGCCGCCCCTGATCGTACACGCAAGTGCGCGCTCAAGCCGACGCTGGCAAGCCGCATAGTCCTGATCCCTGATATAGTACAACACCGCCTGCAGCATAGCTATATACTGCTTGTAAATAGGACGTTTCTTGTCATAGTATGCGCCATAGTTGGCAATCAGCCCCGAAAGCCTCCCGCAATCTCTCTGTTCTATGCTGTGTTCTATTGCCAGCCTGTACGAAATGGCCTCATACTCACTGACAGACACGGCAAGTTCCATTTTATCAATCGTTTTTCCAAGACGCTCAAACAGAGCCTGCAGCGTAAAGTAATCAACCTCGTGCTCCCCGCGCTCCACCCTGCACAGCTCTGATATGCTAATAATTCCCCCTGCGATATTCTTTTGTGTCTCACCCATCTTCTCACGCTCTCCACAGAGCATGACGCCTAATTGTCGAATCATGCATCATCACCCTATACACAGTATAGCGTATCTTTGGCCTGCCGTCCATACCTGCTGTCCAGACTTGAAAAAATACTTGACATCGCGTTCTTTTTTCATTATAATATAAAAAGTTCAGAGACATTGTGCAGTTTGCATAAATTTATCATCTGAATTTCTTATCTATGTAAATGATTTTTTAATAGAAGGCGGTGGGAAGATGCGGAGATAACAAAACAGAAAACACAGGTTCAGAATTTTGTCTGGGACAGCTGCACTTGATTGTGCAACGTCTGTTTTTGTGTGATTTTGTTTTGTTACGACATTACTGTATTTTTATTCAGTAATGTGCCCTGTCATCTTTCTGCACTTATGCAGGCTAGAGATTGATGATATAGCGGAACGACTTTTCTGACTGACTCTCTGGCTTTTATTGTGGGCGGATTTTGCCCTATTGCATAGCGCCTGACTCATACAAAACAATTCGTACACATTTTAACATCCCCCGTGTTTTCACATACCAGAATTTTACTACACTGAACAGACTCGAAATATACTGTCAAAATATTACTAGTACTCCATCCAATTTCTAACTGGATGAAGTACTAGTATAACCCACATGAAACGGAGGGATTATCATGCTGCAGATCAGACATTTAACCATACGCCACAAGAAAGATTACCATGTTTTATTAGACGACTTTAACCTGTGCGTCAACCCCGGGGACAAGTGCGCCCTGATCGGTGAGGAGGGCAACGGAAAGAGCACACTCTTAAAGCTTATCTACGATCCTGATACGGTTGAGGACTACGCGGAATATGAGGGGGAAATCCAGAGAAACGGGGAGCGCTTTGGCTATCTTTCTCAGGAGCTGCCTCTGTCCTGCCGCCACGAGACGATATACGAATATCTCACTGCATCTGAATGCTTTTATGACCAGGATCCGCGCGTGCTCGCACAATTGTGTGCAAAGATTGGCTTTCCTGTCGAACGTCTGTACGCAAACGAGCGCCTGGGCCTGCTCTCTGGCGGTGAAAAAATTAAAGTACAGCTGATTCGCTTGCTCATCGATGCGCCGACAATGCTACTGCTCGACGAGCCGTCAAATGACCTTGATATCGAGACGCTCATATGGCTGGAAAACTTTATCAGAGACAGCCGGATTCCGATTCTGTACATCTCTCATGATGAGACGCTCTTAGAGCGCACCGCAAACAGAATTGTCCACATTGAACAGCTCCGGCGCAAAACCACGCCGCGCTGCACGGTGGTTTGCACGGATTACCAGAGCTATATCGCCAACCGAAACAGACAGTTTGAAAAGCAGGAACAGGAAGCCCAGAATGAGCGCCGTGCCTATGACAAACAAATGACAAAATTCCGCCAAATCCAGCAGAAGGTAGAGCACCAGCTAAATACTGTCTCCCGGCAGGATCCCCACGGCGCGCGGCTTTTGAAAAAGACTATGCACCGTGTGAAGGCCTGCGAGGCACGCTTTGAGAAAAAATTTGAGGATATGACAGAAATGCCAGAATATGAGGAAGCGATGTTCACAAAGTTTGGAAACCACGTCTCCATACCAAATGGAAAAACCGTGCTGGACTTCTCGCTGGACACCCTATGTGTTCCCGCAGGCGAAGACACACCAGAGCCCATCGTGCTCGCCCGCGACATACACCTCTTTATCCAGGGCGCAAAACATGTATGTATCACCGGTAAAAACGGCTGCGGCAAAACCACACTCATGCGCCTGCTGGCGGAAGAACTCCTGCAAAGGACAGACATCAAAGCCGCCTATATGCCGCAAAACTACGAGGAACTTTTGGACCTAGAACAGACCCCTGTCGATTTTTTGTCCGACGGCAGCAAGGAAAGCATCTCTTTAGTACGAACATACCTTGGCAGCATGAAATTTACCGCCGACGAGATGCTGCATCCGATGCAGGCACTCTCCGGCGGGCAAAAAGCAAAAATTATGCTGCTATACCTCGACACCTCCGGCTGCGATGTACTCCTGCTCGACGAGCCAAGCCGCAACCTCTCGCCGCTGTCCAATCCTGTGATTCGGCGTATGCTCGCGGCGTACCAGGGGGCGATTATCAGCGTGTCCCACGACCGCAAATATATCGCTGAGGTCTGCGATACTGTATATGAGCTGACAGATAAAGGACTGATTATACCATCGCCCCTTTGATCGCGTCAAACAGCTCGTCATATGTCTCATAGGCCGCAAGCTCCGGGTTTTCTGCCTTGATCTGGTCTGTGCTCCTGAACAGGAAACCCGCCTTGCTGGCCTTGATCATGCCAAGATCATTGTAACTGTCGCCGCTGGCAATCGTCTCATACCCGATTGACTGCAATGCCTTTACCGTCGTGAGCTTTGACTGCTCACAGCGCATCTGAAAGCCTGTGATCCCGCCATCTGGTGCAACCTCAAGCGAATTGCACATAATCGTCGGCCAGCCAAGCTTCCTCATCAGCGGCGTCGCAAACTGTGAAAAAGTGTCGCTGATGATAATGACCTGCGTAATGGCGCGCAGTCTATCGAGAAATTCCCTTGCACCCGGCATCGGATCGATCGTTGCGATCGTTTCCTGAATCTCCTTTAGCCCAAGTTTATGCTCCTTTAATATATTCAGTCTCCACGCCATGAGTTTGCCATAATCCGGCTCCTCGCGCGTCGTTTTTTTCAGCTCGGGAATACCACTCGCCTCCGCAAATGCAATCCAGATCTCGGGAACCAGCACACCTTCCAAATCCAAACATGTTATGTACATCTCAATACCTATGTCCTTTCTATAATGCTTGTTTCAGAACTGTTAAGAAATAACCTTCAAATAGCGCGTAGGATTTTTCTTCGAGAGTGCCGCTCAAAAATCAGGCGCATAGCGGGCTATGTAACTGATTTTTGAGTAATTGCTTTCGCAATTTGATATCGGAGAAAAGACAGGCGATATCAAAAGTTATTGCTGAACAGATCCTTAATGCCTTCTAAAACCACGATACCGATTATAGCACATATCATGCTCTGTATAAAGAATTTTTTCAAATATTTTCAGTTTGCCACCTGCACATCCCCGCTGGTCGTTTTGATTGTAATACTGTGCCCAGCCTGGTTATCCCCGTAGGTTCCCTGCGCATTGTTTCCTTTCTTGGAAAAATGAAGGGCCTCGTCAAAAAAAGTATTGATATCCCCACTGGTTGTATCCGCCTTAAAGTCAAAGGAGTTGTCCGTTGAAAGCCTGATGCGTGCTTGGCCGCTGCTGCTGTCAATATCGAGATCGCCTGTGAGCACCCCAAGCTCCACGCTGACATCACCGCTGGTTGTGCCAATCCGCCCGCTGCCCTGCTTTGCCTTGATCTCCACCACACCGCTGGACGACTTGACCTCCCATACACCGTCAACCTCTTTTAGCTGGATATCACCCGATGTCGTCCTCACTGTTCGATTCCCGCTTCCCGCGTTGATCTTGACACTGCCGCTGGACGACTCCGCCGTGGCCGCACCATCAATGCGCTGTACACTGATATCGCCACTGGTCGTCGCAATCCGGGCCTCCCCCGAAATGGTGTCAGACTCAATATTACCGCTGGTGCTTTTGAGTTTCGTCTGGCCTTCCAACTGCTTTATCGTGATCTCACCGCTGACACTTTCTATGTCCAGCTCACCTACCAGCTCACTGGCATTGATCTCGCCGCTGCTCGTTTTTATACAAATGTTCCCTGCCTGATCGCCGTCATCTGCGCGGACTGCCTCCACCCCGATGTCGCCGCTGGTGGAACGCAGCAAAACCTTTTGCGCTGTAATGTTAGGTATGCGTACATCACCGCTGACCGCTTCCGCCTGAAACTCTTTTTCCAGCACAATATCCATCTGTGACCTAATGTCCCCACTCGCTGTAGAAAATTCAAGTGCACCCTTATAGGAAGCTGGCAGACTGATTTCCGTGTACCCGACCGCCGACCTGATTCCGAAGGGACCAACCTGTATCTGAAATGCTGACCCGGTTCTCTTTTTCCCCTGAACCTCCACGGTGCTTCCCTTGACAGTCACAGTGGAAATATCCTCCTCCTTCAAGTCGAGCTCATTGTACTCCCTGATTGTCAGAAATTCATCCTCACTCTCATAAATATGGATATCATTGTTGTTCATGTTATACTGTACACAGATCCGCTCAATGCCGTCGAGCGCAATCTGCTTTTCCATCACCAGCTGTGGATTTGCATGGCTTGTGTACTCCCCACTGTCATAGTTGTGAAAATAAATGCCGTGTCCTGATATGCCGTATATCAATATCCCGCACAGACCGACTGTGAGAATACACAGTAGTACCAGTGTTGCGATTTTTGCCTTCCTCATCCTTGTTCTTCCTCCTATTGGCAGAGCGTCACTGTAGCGCATTTCCCGCCCCACAGATACCGTCACTGCCTTTCATTTCCCTTATTTTACTATAGATGTCGTCACTGTATTGCATTACCTGACTTACAGATATTTTTCTTCTGTCCGCAGCTCAAAAACCAGTTTCACAATCTTCTGCACACAGATCCCGATCACAAAGATAATCCATGTGACATGCCAGGCAAATGTCAGAATACTGACCAGAAAATAGAGCGTCAGCGTAATGGTCCGGATCAGGGAACTAATCGTCTTTAGTGCTGCCGCTTCCCTGTTCATGCTGTACTTGTTCTCCTTGTATAGCTCGACCATATCCTGCTCTCCTTTTCTACTGTAACCCGGATACATATTTGCAGCATAGACAAGCATCACCGTCGGCGGGATACAAAGCGTGACCGCCAGCACAAACCCAAGCTCCTCCAAAAGTTGAAGCGCCATTGCAAAGAATAAAAATACTGCCCCCGCAAAAATGTACAGTCCCACTGCCGCCGCGGTGAGCATTGCTCTTTTCTTTCTCTCCTTCTCAGGCAGTGCAAGCAGATTCCTTTCCTCCACCTCCGGGAAAAGCTCTGTCACATCGCCTATGGACGCGATCACACTCTGATAGGCGTCCTCCGCGGAATACCCGTCCGCCACCATATCATCGTATTTGTCTATGGCACTCTGCACCATCTCCTGCTTCAAATCAAGTGCCTTTCTCGTACTGGGTGCATCCGCAAAGATTTCATTGAAATGCTGTCTGATTTTTTCTTTCATTACTGTTTCTCCTCCTCATAAAATAATCCATCCTATTTTAATAACTTGTCGATAATCTCCTTTGCCTCCTGCCACTCCTGCTTGTATCCCTGATACGCTCTTTTTCCAGTGTCCGTAATCGCATAGTACCTGCGTCTGGCCCCGACTGTCTCATCGCCCCAGTACGTCCTGATACACCCAGCCTGCTCGAGCCGCCGGAAGGCCGAGTAGAGTGTCGCCTCCTTGAGTTCATAGGCGTTGTTGGTCTTTCGCATGATATCCTTGTTGATCTGGTATCCATAGCTGTCCTGCTCAAGCAGGCTGGAAAGTATGATTGCCTCTGTATGTCCCCTGAGAATGTCCGATGTGATCGACATATGGCTCCTCCCTTCTATTAGAATAACATTACTTAGAATAACATTACTGCATATCACAGCGTTCTGATAACCCACTCAACAAACCTGTTGGGGGACTTGATGTACTTACTTGACATATAGTATATGACAATATACCTCGCCTGTCAAGGTATATTGTTTAATAGTAGTATCTCATCGCATTGAATACAAATAGCCACCTGATTCATACCACACGGTTTGCAGCCGCGCCAAGCACCCGTCAGCCTTAGCTGACACATTTCCTTGGGGTGCCCGTGTGCATAAAAAAACGCCTAGGATTTCTCCCTGACGTCTCCTTTTTGCCTCTCTATTTTTCCTTTCGCATGCCCTTGCCTGTCAGCCCGCAATCTGCCGCGCCACATACACCCCGCTCGCCGATGCGTGCGACAGGGAATGCGTCACGCCACTTCCATCACCAATTACATAAAGCCCCTTGTATCTGGTCTCAAGATTTTCATCGATATCGACCTCCATATTGTAGAACTTAACCTCCACACCGTACAGCAACGTATCATCATTTGCCGTTCCGGGCGCAATCTTATCCAATGCGTAAATCATCTCTATAATACCATCGAGAATCCGCTTTGGCAGTACAAGGCTCAAATCACCCGGCGTCGCCGCAAGCGTCGGCGTGACAAGCCCCTCCTCGATGCGCTTTGTGTTGCTTCGCCTGCCGCGCACCAGATCACCAAACCGCTGCACGATCACACCGCCACCTAGCATATTCGAGAGTCTTGCGATGCTCTCTCCGTATCCATTACTGTCCTTGAACGGCTCTGAAAAATGCTTTGCGACCAGAAGCGCAAAGTTCGTGTTCTGCGTCTGTCTGTCCGCGCCCTCATAACTGTGCCCGTTTACCGTGACGATGCCGTTTGTATTCTCATTCACCACAATTCCCTTGGGATTCATGCAGAATGTCCGCACCCTGTCCTCAAACTTCTCCGTCCTGTATACAATCTTGCTCTCGTACAACTCGTCTGTGAGATGGGAAAAGATAACCGCTGGCAACTCCACGCGCACACCGATGTCCACACGGTTTGATTTCGTGGGGATTGCAAGTCTGGCGCAGATTCCCTCCATCCACTTACTGCCACTCCTGCCAACAGAAATGACACATCTGTCACATTCATAGCTGTCCGCCCCGCAGCGCACACAATACCCGCCGTCAACCACCTCGACATCCGCGACCGGTGTATCAAAATAAAAGTCCACCTTGTCCTTCATCTCCGCGTACAGATTTTCCAGTACAATGTAATTGATATCTGTTCCCAGATGGCGCACGGAGGCATCGAGGAGGTTCAGTTTGTTCTGCAGGCAGAGCTTTTTCAGGTGTGTGCCCGCTGTTGTGTACATCTTCGTGCCCTCCCCGCCATATTTCATATTGATCGCATCCACATACTCCATCAGCTCTATGGCCTTCGCCTTGCCAATATGCTCATACAGTGTCCCGCCAAAATCATTCGTTATATTATACTTTCCGTCCGAGAAGGCTCCCGCCCCGCCAAATCCGCTCATTATCGAACAGCTCTGGCATTTGACACAGCTTTTTATCTTATCCCCGTCGATCGGACAATGCCGCCTGTCAAGCGCATGCCCAGCCTCAAATACCGCTATTTTCAGGTCGCGTCTCCTATGAATCATCTCATACGCCGAAAAAATTCCGCCTGGTCCTGCCCCTATTATAATCACATCGTAATGCATACGTAACCCTCCTACTTCCAATACCCTGTTCATAACCTGCCCTCACATTTACTGTGTCCTGCCCTGCATTGACACAAAGACTGCAATAACGAAATACCCCGCTGCCCTGCATTGGCCTTTAGACTGCAGAATTGCAAAGTATTTTGATTTCTTAATGATAGTATATCGGATTTTTCCAGCTTAGTCCATGAAAATATCATAAACCAAACCCAAAAAAAGAGTGATTGATTATATCCCCCCTTCATGATACAATATCTTTGATCAGAGTATTTTTTATGAAGATAAACTATCTGCAAAAGAAGCTTTTAATGTACGAATATTTCGATTTTGACTACGAAAACACAGTCTTTGAATGGGATGAAGAAAAAGCTGCTTCCAATTTTATCAAACATGGAATACACTTTGAAACTGCCTCCAAAATATTTGCAGCTCCAGACAAACTAATACAGTTTGATGAGGAACATGCATGGGAAGAACGATACAATGTTCTTGGAAAAGTCGGAAAAGTCCTTTTTGTTGTATGCACATTCCGGAAAGGAGATACCGTCCAGACACAATAGCAATACGGATATCACCAGACAATATGAAAAAAATCCAATCTTTAGGGGCTGATTATCCCCAGATTCTCAGCCAGCTTCTAAATCTGGCCCTGAATGATACTGAACTGATGAAAAAATGTATGTAAAGCGAAAATGGAATCTCTACCCGACAGATTCCATTTTCTTCTTTAACGCGCAATTCTATAAGTTTCCCCTTCTCACCCGGAGCACAGCACCTCGCCAACCCTGCATGGAATCCACAAAACCGGCTCTCCCTTCCCCTGAATCCGTCGGGCAAAATCCGCCACATCATCGAACTTATTTTCGAGCAGGCCAAGCGCATTAAACACCGCCTCCGGCAATTCCTCATGCAGCGCATTGCATAAAAAAGAATGAAATCCCCCTATATCCCATCCCAGTATATCATATCCAGCCAGTTTGCTGTCATCTGTCTCCCCGCAGACCAGCCTCCTGCCATTCCCATCTGTCAGCTCACTGGCCATAAGCCCGAAATATTCCGGCGTAGTGGCAAGACTCACCAGACGGCACGAAACCGCCCCGCAGTATTTTTCATAAAAATCCACGGCGTCTGACAGCCGCAAAAACCTGCCGTCACTGTCAAGCAGGCCCTCCTTTGCCAAAAATCTCACTGTTTCGACATAATCCGCATACTGTCCGTCGCTAAGCTGCATTTTTTTCATAAATGCCTGCTTTTCGCCTTCACACCAGCCATTTAAAAAAATGCATTCGAATTTCGGGTGCAGCTCCCCAAGACAGCTGCTGACAGACAGCAGGCGCTCTCCAAGCCCCTCCAGATAAGCAGGCATTGTGACCACTTCAAGGATATAATATCCGACAACCTGAAACGTCTTCATCACTTCACTGCACTTTTCTGGTGCGCTTTTCCAGAGTCTCCCTGCAGGAGATAATCGTTGTTCAGCACCTTCATGGACAGCGGGGCATCAATCGTCCCCGAATACACTGGTTCCACTGGCCGGATTACGATTCCTTCCTTATTCATGCCAGAAGGATACTTTCCCTTTGCCCTTTCTAGAAGCACTTCCACACTGTCATACGGAAACGCCTCCCCCTCCTCCTCAATTGGAACCATCTGTAACTGCAGCCTGTCGCAAAGCTCCTGCATCCTGTGAAGCGGATATCTCTCGCGCGTGGCCAGATCAATGACGTTAAATACATACCATTCCGGCCTTGTCAGCTTCAGTCTGTTTTTCTGAATTCCCGGGCCGCAAAACTCTCCCTGCAGCGCCAGATCCGACAGGTGGTACTGCGCTAAAAGCTCCGGGATATTGTGCTCATGCGCATATTTCCACATCGCGCATTTTCCGTCGTCAGCATACTCCCAGTTTCTGCCACAGACCCCAAAATGACCGTCCCGCCAATACATGGTAACGCTTGTTCCATCCATCTTTGTGCTGATATAATACGCTGGCACCTGCCTTAGCTCATCTATAAGGGTCGGGTATGATTGCACGCGCAACTCATCTGTCTTGGAGATGCCTTCCGGAAACTCCCCAGTAACAGTTCCACCGCTGGTCGCATACTCCTCCACTTCCCATTTCCTGATCCCCAAAAGGTCTGTCACATCGTCCCCGATCTGATAATCTCCCTCCGGCAGGATTGACAGTGGCTGCACCAGGCCTTGCGAAATCTGTCCGCGGAATTTCTGTGTCCTTAACCGAAAGCCCTCTCCCAGAAGCTCACTTTTTTTATAACTGCTGCTCCTTAAAAACTCAAACCTGTCGCATACTGGCAGGAAGGCGTCAACCTCCATATAGACACAGCTGTCCCCCACCTGAAACTGTCCCTTGTTTGCCACGCACTGCCAGCCCAGCACATGAACGCACTCGATCCTGTCCGCGCCCTCAATCGGCGTAATGTGATGCACATACTGTACCGATGCCAATTTTCTCTTTTCCATTTCGATACCTCCTATTTCATCAGCTCGTCAATCTCCGCCAGAATATCCTTCTTGCGCTCCGTAAACAGCATGTCCTTGTTGTGCTTAAAGTACGCCTGACAGCCGTATTTCCCGATAAAATTCGCCGCGTAGCTGTTAGCGGTGAGCTCTGTCACCAGGATCAGAAGCTCCTGGCTGCCCGCCTGAAATGCCTCTTCGCAGAACTGAAACACATTTGTGAGGTTCGCATCTGTCTGCGTAGCGCTTTTGGTGAGCGCCTTTTTTCTCTTATCAAAATCGGATTTTAGCAACTTAAAGACCGCGTCCCCGCTTGCCGGTGCCTTCTGGGCAATCAACTCAAGCTGCTCGTCGAGGTCAGCGATCGTAAGATTTAATATGTACTCGCGGTCCGCGGAGAGATTCCCCGCTTTCTTCCCGACGGAAATCTCCTTTTGCACTGCTAAAATCCGCCGCTTGACCACTTCCGTAAAATCCTTCTCGACGGCCAAATCCGCCCGCATCAGTTTCAGGCAGTTTACCAGCTCCATAATTGCCCCCTCCCGCGCGAAAATCTCGCGCAGCACACCGCCAAGAGCATCGATCAGCAGACCCAGCAGTGACAGGCGCTCGTCAAACTTGGCCGCCTTCGCGCGCGCTGTAATCTCCTTGCCGGCTTTCCCTGAGAGAATCTTATCCACCTGGTAGTCCGACCGGTACTTCCTGAACAGATCATAATACACCGCAAAGCCCTTGGCAATCTTCCCGTTCTGCAAATACTGAACAATCAGCTGCTCCGAGACTAGAATCCCCTTCTGCTCATATAGTTTTACCATATCGGAAAGGTCGCTCCAGCCCCGGGCAGTCACAAAGCTCTTGCCGTCCACCGTCGTCTCTATCTTATAAAAGTCATCCTTTTTGATATCTAGATATGTCGTAATCGCAGGATGGACTCCCCTGATATAGGCATATTCCTTCCAGACCTCATAGTTGGCCTCCACATCAATCCGCTTTAACCTGTCCCATGTCACGATATCGAACTCACGTACGGAATTATTGTATTCCGGGGGATTTCCCGCAGTGACGACAATCCACCCGCCAGGAACGCTATGGCGTCCAAACGTCTTGTACTGCAAAAACTGCAGCATTGAGGGCGCGAGCGTCTCCGAGACACAGTTGATTTCATCGAGAAATAAAATCCCCTCCTTCAGCCCCGTCACTTCCATCAGATCATAGATCGACGCGATGATCTCGCTCATCGTGTACTCGCTGACGCTGTACTCCTCGCCGCCATAATTTTTCTTCGTAATAAACGGCAGCCCCAGCGCTGACTGGCGCGTATGATGTGTCATGGAGTAGCTGACGAGTCCGATCTGCAGCTCCTGCGCGATCTGCTCCATAATCGCTGTCTTACCAATCCCCGGCGCCCCCATCAGAAAAACGGGGCGCTGCCGCTCGACCGGAATCACATAGTTTCCAAACTGATCCTTTGTAAGATAGGCGGACACTGCGTTTTTGATGTCCTCCTTCGCCTGCTTGATGTTCATTTTCTACCTCCAATTCATAACCCACCGCGCTGTTTTTCAATATCATTCTCCTGTGCTATTGCTTTTTGCCGGCGTAGTGACTCTATCCTGATACCATTTCCTCATTTTTCTAATATCGTGTAGTGCTCGTATTTCAGCTGATGTGTCTCGCAGTACTGCCTTGCTTTTGGCATACACGGAATCCGCACTATCACTTTAGGATAGTTCCAAAACAGACTTGGCGCAGGCGGAACGCTTTTCCTTTTGCGCCAGTGAGTCGGGATCTGCAGCAAGCTCACGCATCAGCTTCTTTTCCGCTTTGTCGGCCTCCGCATCAAAATCCGCGGTACGGTTCTTAAAAAAAAGTTATAACTCTGTATACGGTATCCCCTTTTTCCTACAGTACGCCTTTGTCCTGCTCCCTTTCGGGCAGGATACACGCAATACTTTACATTGCCCAAAGGCCTCACCCAAAATGCGGTTTGGAATGGCATTTAATATTTGAATCCCTTTCAGATTTGGACAGTCCGAGAATACCTCGCCGCCAAACCTCTTCACTTCCCCGCAGATGCATACCTCCTCCAGATTCGTGCAGCCTGAAAACACACCCTTTCCAATCTCTGTCACTGCCGCAGGAATGATCATCTTTTTCAGGGAGGCACAGCCACGAAAAGCAAAGTCACCGACCTTCTCCACAGTCTCAGGAATCACAATATTCGTCAGTGCACTGCAATTGCTAAAAGCATACTCTCGAATCTCCTTTATGCGCTCACTGATACTCAGCTTTTCAAGCGCCTGACAGTCTGAGAATGCATACGCGCCGATTTTCTCCACAGTTGCGGGAATCCTGATGTCCCTCAGCGCAGTACAATTGCGAAATGCTTGCGCTGCGATCTCCTTTACACCCTCACTGATATGCACATCCTCCAGTGCACAGCACCAGGCAAACGCAAATTCGTCGATTTTCTCTATGTTTCGTGGAATCATGATACGTCCCAGCAAACGGCATCTCTCGAAGGCGCCCCTTCCAATCGCCCGCACGCCCTCGCCAAGATTCACTTCCTCAAGCTGGTAGCACAGAGCAAAAGCCATCGAGCTGATTTCCTTCACCGTTGCGGGAATCGTAACGCTTCTCAGTGAACTGCAGTTCCAAAATGCCCTCGAACCAAGCTTCTCTACCCCCTCGGAAATGATAACGCTTTCTAGCGATTTGCACCCTTCAAATGCAAATAGACCGATTGTTTTCGTCTGTGCGGGAATCGTGATGTGTTCCAATGAACTGCATCCCTGAAAGGCATGATCGCCAATTTTTTTCACTTGATCCGGGATTGTAATATTCTGAATCTGATCACATTCGTAAAAAGCAAAATCGCCGATTGCCTCTACCCCGTCGGGAATATGAATCCCCTCTAGTCCCTCTATCCGATGAAAAGCACAGTTTTCGATATATCGAAGCGTTTGGGGAAGGGTAATTTTTACCTTTTGATCAACAGGCATTCCTGAAAATGCGCTCCCGACCGCTGTGACAGTGCTTCTGCCAATCCTTTCCGGAACGGTAACCTCGGTATCTGTCCCTTTATAACTGGTGATAAGAAGCGTGCCATCCTCCCGCTTTTTATAACTCCACAGTCTTTTTAACGCGATGACGCTGTCCGGTGCGCTGCATAGCTCCCGCATCAGTTTCTTTTCGGCTTTCTCCTGCTCGTCTGCAAAGTCAGCGGTACGGTTCTTATATTCCAGCAGCCACGCCAATATCTCGGTCCTTCCCTTCTCTGATGCATATGCGATCATCTCATCCCGCTTTTTTGGCACAGAAAGCCACCCTTCCCGCTCCACAACCGGAAACGCTTCTGTCGCCTCCACATCGATCAAACCGCGCATAATTGCACTTTTATTCATTTTCTCTTTGCTAAAATGGGCATAGAAAAATTCAAATACCCTGCCGTCACAAAATCGCTCTTTCATACTGTCATAAAGACCTTCTGTATAGCGAAATAACTTCCCGTCAAGCTCCAAGGCGAGCTGACGCATCACTTCGAGATAATCCTCATCAGCAAGTCGTCGCGTCAAATCGACATATTCATCCCAATATCCGTTTGACAGGAAGGCCCCGTGGGCAATGGTCTGGACTCGCTTTTCCGGAATTTTTACATTTTGCCTTTTCAGCTCGTTTACAAGAGCCGTATCTTTGTAAAAAATCGCATAGTACAGCAATTCTTCGGGATCAAATGCTATTTTTTCCCTGTTTTCCAAAAGATATCTTAACACGTCGGCGCGTTCCCCATCAGAGAGAAATGACAACAGACTGCCATCCTCCCTCTCCATCTGCTGTTCCATTGCCATGCCTGTCAGGCAATACAACGGCATACTCAGACGCTTTCCAAACGCCTTCAACAGATACACAGAATAATTCGTGCGGTAATCCCCTTTTTTCGTCCCGATATAGCAATGATATGCCTCTTCTGCCTCCTTCGTTGACGTAAAATCAAACGAGGCTCCCTTCTGCACAAGGCACTTTACCACGCCAAGCCCCCGGAAACGGCAGGCCAGGCCAAGCGCCGGCGCTGACATCTCCACATATCCAAGCGCGTCGCATTCCTTAGAAAGTTCCCCCTCTGGGCTGTTGACCACCACCCACTGAAGACGCGCGGCTTTTTCCTTCTGTGTAAGTTCCATATTGCTTCCTCCATTTCAAAACGTAATCTCTTTTTCATAAATCCCCCACTTTTTTCAGGAAATACAACTCAAAAAACGCTATATACTGGCCCCTGCGAAGCTGTCTCTTTTTCCAGATGCTTCAGACATCAGATAATCGAAAATACGCCTCTGACAATATTCCGTGTTATGGTGATGACTTTTTACAGGCTTAAAGGAATCCCCTTCCTCCTGCAGTACGCTTCCGTCTTGCTCCCCTTAGGACAGGCTATGGTCAGATTGGGACACTGCTCAAATGTCTCTCCCAGGATACGGTTTGGAATAGATTTCAGCACCCGGAGCTCCCGCAGTCTTTCGCAGTTTAAGAACACAAGCGCTCCGATCTTTGTCACTTCCCCGCAGATGCATACATCCTCAAGCTGGCCGCAGTCCACAAATGCACACTGTTCGATCTGTTTCACCGACGCAGGAATTGTGATGTGCCTCAGGGAGACACATCGCTGAAACGCATATGTACCAATCTCCTTCACACCTGCACCGATATGCACTGCCTCTAACCTGACACAAAGTGCAAATGCATATGGCCCGACTTTCTCTACCGATTCCGGAATCGTGACTTCCCTGAGCTGTTCGCACCGCTCAAACGCATACACGCCAATCTCTTTTACGCCCGCACCGATACATACCTCCCTTAGCTGAAGGCAGTCCTCAAATGCGCCGTCTTTGATATGCTCCACTGTTTGTGGAATCACTATATTTCCCAGCGAGCGGCACCCATCAAATGCATACTCCCCGACTGCTTTCACCCCCGCACGTATTTCGACCTCCTCAAGACTGCTGCAATCCTCAAAGGCATGCCGCTCAATCGCTTCCACCGTTGAGGGAATCACTATTTTCTTCAACAAACTACACTTTACAAACGCACTCTCCCCGATCTGCCCCAATCCTTCAGGAAGTGCTATACTTTCCAGCGAACCGCACTGGCAGAACGTACGTTTTTCAATCTGTTTCAACTGTTTTGGGAGCGTGATGTTTTTTAATAAACCACACCCCGAGAAAGCTTCTTTGCCAATAACCGTTATCTTTTCAGGAAGATTGATTTCCTCCAATGCCATCATGCCATAAAACGCACCAATACCGATGCATTGAATGGTCTCCGGCAGTGTAATCTTCGTAATCGCACTGTGCTGTTGCCTCTGCTCATACCGCACCCTGGAATTGAAACCACTGTATTTTCCCTCAAACGCACCATCACCGATCTCCGCAACAACGTCCTTCCCGATCTTTTCCGGCACAGTGACGATGGTTTCCACCCCCTTATAATTGGTAATGACAAGTGTGCCATCCTCCCTTTTGTGATAGCTCCATATCTTTTTCAACGCGGTGACAGAATCCGGCGCCATGTTCAATTCGCGCATCATTTTCTTCTCGGCCTTCTCCTGTTCCGCGGCAAAATCAGCAGTGCGCTTTTTAAAATCAAGCAGCCATGCCAGAATCTCCGTCCTGCCTTTCCCGGAAGCATACGCGATCATCTCATCACGCCTTTTTGGCATGTCAAGCCAGCCTTCCCTCTCCACAAGCGCAAAAGCCTCCAAAACATCTTCATCGACCAGCCCGCGCATGATCTCACGCTTGTTCATTTTCTCCTTCTTGAAATGCGATAAGAAAAATACAAAAGTCCTGTAATCACGAAAACGCCCCCTTGTTATCGCATAGATATTTTCCGTATAATGAAATCGTTTTCCATCAAAATCAGACGCGAGCTGCTGCATAACTTCAAGATAATCCCCGTTGGCAAGCCGCTCTGTCAAAAGTGTGTATTCAAGCCAGTACCCATTCATGGCCGTAGCGCCGTTTGTGAGAATATCCACACGGATATCGGAAATGTGCACTCCCTGCGCCCTCAGCTCCTTCACGATGTCCGTATCGCAGGAATAAATCGCATAATACAGCAGTTCCCCGGGATCAAATGCAATTTTCTCCCTGTTTTCCATCAAAAACCTTAGTACCGCGACGCGTTCCTCATCAGCAAGAAATGGCAGCTTTCCGCCATCTTCCCTCTGCGCAGCCTGCCCCATCGTCATACCCTCCAGACAGAAAATCTTCTGTTTCTCACCAAAAACTTTCAGCAGATAGATGGAATAGTTGGTACGGTAAACCCCATGATGTCTCCCGATATAGCAATTATATGTTTCCTCAATCTCCTTTGTTGACGGAAAATCAAAGGTAGCTCCCTTCCCGACGAGCAGTTTTACCACTTCAAGCCCCCGGAAGCGACACGCCAATCCCAGCGCCGGCGCTGACATTTCCACAAACCCAAATCCATCATATATGTCAGAAATCTCCTCAACAGAATTATTAATCACTGCCTGCTCCAAAGCTTTGGCTCTCTCCTTCTGCGGAATCTCCATACCGTCTCCTCCATTCCTATTTATCCTGCGTTTGCCGGTCAACCAGGTGCTGCCCAAGCTTCTGCCCAAAGTTAGCAACCCCCATTTCAAATGGGGGTTTACATTTTACCCCTTCGGGGAT
>CAJUQZ010000078.1 GCA_910588755.1 uncultured Lachnospiraceae bacterium
GCAAACGAGGATATAGCAAATAATGAATCGGAAACAATCGAAGACGCAGCAAATATTGGATCGGAAGTAAATGGAAACGTAGCAAATATCAAATCGGAAGCAAACGAGGATATAGCAAATAATGAATCAGAAGCAAACGAGGATATAGCAAATAATGAATCGGAAACAATCGAAGACGCAGCAAATAATGAATCGGAAGCAATCGAGGACGCAGCAAATAATGAATCGGAATCTAATGGGAATACAGTAGAAACAGCTGCAGCTGATTTAGAGACACAGGCTAATACAGAAGTTATACAGGAAAATGACACAAGTGTCATAATTCCGATGAATCATGCATATGCTGCACAGCTTAGTGTGAGTGATGTGCGTATGGCAAATTCGTCCAATGATTACAAAAGCTTAAAGCTGCCATCACAGATTACGCGCCAGGGCGATTATTATTTTATCGTAGATACCTACAATGATCAAGTGCTCTATGTATCTGACATGTGGAAACCCATCAGTGAGTGGCGCGTGATGGACAGAAGATTCAACAGACCGCACGCGATTGCGAGCGACGGCAAAGTGTATCTGGTAGTGGATACGGACAATGACAGGGTGCTCTGTTATGAATATATCAATGGCCGTTTCCAGAATACACAGCAGTTTTGCGATGTGGGCATAAGGCCGCATTACATTCAGTATGATGCCATAACCGAGTCCTTCTTTGTGTGGAGTTCCCTCACAGGCGATATGTATATCATGAAAAGGGAACCTGGGAGCAACCGTATGTACATCGAGGAAATCCGCCATATCTATGAGCTTGATGGATTCTATGTGCGGTCTTTTAGCATTGAGGGGGATGAGATATTGTTTCCATCAGGAAATAATGGGTATATGATTGTGGCGGACAAGGATACGCTCCGTGTCAAAAACCGCTACCCGGTTCCGATGGAAATATCAGGTATGGCGTTTGCAAAAAAAATAGGGAATGATTACTATATAACGGTTTCAACAGATGAAAACTATAACCACGATAAAGCCAGAATGATACGTACGTCGGATCTGGATTCACTCTCTTTAGGACTATATGAGAATATAACAGGTTATTTTAAGGATATGCGGATTCCATATTACATTGATCGGATTAACAGTTCCTATTGTGTGACGAACCATGAGGGCAAAAAATTTGTGTATATGTTCAATGTCTCAGGCGATGTGATAAAGGACGTGCAGACAATTCATTAGGGTGTGTTTTAAACCCTTGCCAAATAGAATATGCCTCGCCATATGTATTATATTGAAAACGAAAATGAGATACTTTTCCATAATATAAATTGATTCGATTCATACAGATCTACAGAATTGTCAATCTTTTTCTCACAAAACCAACAGATGCATAACAGGAAGCCTAAAGCTGAAGTGTTGTTACTGTTCAAACAGGACTTAGCATTCACTGCTAATTATGGCTTTACAAGCCACGAACGAAAACTTACGGGCAGCAGGTAAAAATACATTTGTGCCACGAACGAAGTTCGTATTGCATTTTTTGCATGGATTTTTACTCGTTACTGGAACGAAGTGAACGGTAACGAAGTGTTACAACTATTTTGAATTTTATGGAAATAGATATTTACAAGAACGGATAAAATGTAGTAATGTAAATGTCAGGGATTTAGATGATTTATTATGGAAAGGAAACTGTTGAGCATGAATGAAAATGAACTTTTTAGTGTACTATGTGATAACGGACAAGAGCATATTATTGAGGCGTACAAAAAACTTGACCAGATGGGAAAGAAAAAGCTTGCCGCGCAGGTGGAGAAGGTTGATTGGTCGGTCGTAGCGATGTCAAACCAGGCGTCGCTTTCGCAGGAGCGCGGGAACTTGCAACCGCTATCCGCACTTGAGATAACAGAAATTGAAAAAAATAAGGCAGAATATGAAAAGACTGGGCTTATGGCCATCAGGGCAAGCAAGGTCGGCGCGGTGCTGCTTGCAGGCGGGCAAGGCACTCGGCTTGGCTCTGACGGGCCAAAGGGAAAGTACAATATTGGTCTTACAAAGGATGTCTATATCTTTGAGCGGTTGATCTGCAATCTGATGGAAGTGACAGACAAGGCGGGATGTTTTGTGCCGCTTTATGTCATGACAAGCGACAAGAACCATGATGAGACGACGGCCTTCTTTGAGGAGAAAAATTATTTTGGCTATCCGAAAGATTTTGTAAAGTTTTTTAAGCAGGAGATGGCGCCTTCTGTCGATTTTGACGGGAAGCTCTATATGGAGGCTGCAGATTCTTTGTCGCTGTCACCCAACGGAAACGGCGGATGGTTTTACTCGATGGCGGTGACAGGTGTGCTTGACGATGTGAAGGAACGAGGGGTTGAATGGCTCAATATTTTTGCGGTGGACAATGTGCTGCAAAGGATTGCTGATCCGGTGTTTGTCGGCGCGGTGCTAGATTCAGGGTGTGTCAGTGGCGCGAAGGTGGTTCGCAAGGCGGACCCTCAGGAGAAGATTGGCGTGCTCTGCTTAGAAGACGGAAGGCCATCCATTGTTGAGTACTATGAGATGACGGACGAGATTATCCATTCAAGGGAGGAAAATGGCGAGCTTTCTTACAACTTTGGTGTGATTCTCAATTACCTGTTTCGTGTGGACAAATTAGAGGAGATTATGAACCAGAAAATGCAGGTGCATGTCGTTGAGAAGAAGATTCCTTATATTGATGGCAATGGAAATATGGTTAAACCCGAGACACCAAATGGCTACAAGTTTGAACTGCTCGTGCTCGATATGATTCATATGTTCGAAAACTGTCTGTCCTACGAGGTGGTCAGGGATTATGAGTTTGCGCCGATTAAGAACAGGACTGGTGTGGATTCTGTGGAGAGTGCGCAGGCGCTGCTACAGAAAAATGGTGTGGTGCTATGATAAAAAATGTGGTATTTGATATCGGAAATGTGCTTGTGGATTTCCGCTGGCGTGTGCTGATGGAGGAATTACAGATTGCCAAAGACACGCAGGCAGTTTTTGAGAAAAGTGTCTTTGGCAGCCGTTGGTGGGGAGAGCTAGACCACGGTATTTATGAGGAAGCTGAGATTCTTGGGCATTTCCGCGCGGAAAATAACGCGTATCTTGATGAATTTAACCTGGTGTGGGATAACCGTGACAAGCTGGTAGAGCCATACGGGTACGCAGTAGAGTGGATTGAGCAGTTAAAAGCATCTGGTATTAAGGTATACCTACTGTCAAACTATCCTAAGGATGTGTTTACACTCCACACGAAATGCGGACATTTTCCATTTCTTGACAAGGTGGATGGTAAGGTGGTCTCGGGTTTTGTCAAAATGGTTAAGCCTGATGCCGATATTTATGAGTATTTGATGGCACAGTATGGTTTAAATGCCAGTGAATGTGCTTTTATCGACGACAGGGAGGACAACGTGGAGACTGCAAGGAGGCTTGGCATGAAGGGGATTGTGTTTGAGGACTATGCACAGGCGCGCGATGAATTAGACCAGCTGCTTATATGAGCAGCGGAATTTCAATCTGCATGATGTAATCCTCCATGTGGTCGATGACCATTTCATTGATGCCCTTTTCATAAGAATAGCCGTATAATGTCAATCCCTCCCTGCGCGCGTAGTCGAGAATATCCTGGTAACGCAGGGGGATTTTATTCCAGTCGCCTTTGTGAAATGCCCTAAGGTATTTTCCCTTTGGCTGTATATGTAGGCCGCTCTTGTGTGCCAGAAGGGGGATTTCGATAAACAGTTTGGTATAGTTATCGAAATCTCCTTTTTGAATGCTTTCAACAGGTATCATGGATCCATAGGAGGCGTCGTGTAGCCGTCCTAGCTGGTAATTGGATGTCTGGGCGGTAATAAGCTCCACTTCCTTTTCAAAAGTTATGTCCTTTTCTATGTCCACTGTCACAAGACAACGCTTTTCTTTTTCGACGATGCTGATTTGCGATAGGTCCATCGATAACAGGGTATCCATATTCTGGCGATGGTTGGATACAGTCTTTCTGACAGCCTGCAGGTGCATGAGCTGCAGGTCGAGCTCAGCAATTTTTTCATCTAAGAGATTTCTTAAATTTTCGGCGGAGCGGTTTTGCATAAAATGCTGGATCTCTGTGATGGATACGTCGAGCTCCCGCAAAAGCAGAATCGTCTCTAAGACAGGACTCTGGTGGTAATTATAGCAGCGATAGCCGTTTTCGGGGTTGATGGCAGCAGGACGGAATAGCCCTATTTCGTCGTACCACATCAGTGTTTTTTTGTTGATGCCGTGGAGTGCGGCGAACTGTCCAATAGTTAGCAATTTAATCTTTTCGCTCATTTTTTCTTTTCCCTTCTTTTGATTTTCTTTTTTTAGGATTTGAATATTTTGTTATAAATTGACAATTTTTCATAAATAATTTCTAATTACGCTTGACTGTACAGTTACTGTATGGTTTATCATACGATACACAGGACAAAAATACAAGGTGATTGGAGGAATATGTATGGAAAACCAGAATGTATATGAAAAACCTGTAACACTAAAAAATATATTGAAATTTGCAGTGCCGACGATTGCGATGACGGTATTTATGTCGTTTTACACGATGGTGGACGGCTTGTTTGTGTCCAATCTGATCGGTACGGATGCGCTTTCGGCAATCAACCTGACTGCGCCTATCATCCAGCTTGTGACGGCGATCTCTACCATGCTTGCCACTGGTGGAAGCGCGGTTATCATGAAAAAGATGGGGGAGCACAAAACAGACGAGGCGAGGGAGGATTTTACGTTTCTAATTCTTGTGAATGTCGTTGTGGGGATTGTGATGTGCGCGGTCGGATATCTAATGATGGATTCCATATTTGCTGGAATGAATCTTTCCGCCGGTGTGGAGGGATATTGTGTAGCGTACCTGACCCGCTATCTGGTGTTTACAGTGCCAATCCTGCTGATGAATAATTTTACACTTTATATGATTGCCAGTGAAAAAGCAAGTCTTTCGCTGATCTGCTCTGTGGCAGGCGGTGTCCTCAATATGGTGCTTGACTTTGTGTTTATCTCTGTGTTTGATATGGGAATCGGCGGCGCCGCGATTGCGACTGGGCTTGGATATTCTGTGACAGCGGTTGTGGGACTGTTTGTATTTGGTCAGAAAAAGAGTTTGCTACATTTCAAAAAACCAGTATTCCGAATCAGGGTTCTTGCAAATGCAGCTACAAACGGGTGTTCTGAAATGGCAACCGCGCTTGTCACAGGTATTATTACGATGATGTTCAACTGGACAATGCTCCACTATGTCGGGGAGGACGGCGTTGCGGCTGTCACGATTATCATGTATGTGCTAATGTTTGCAAGCTCGCTGTATACAGGATATTCTTATGGCGTTGCGCCCATGCTCAGCTTTTACTATGGGGAGAAAAATTATGGGAAACTCAAAAAGCTGGTCGCTGTCAGTCTGAAGGTCATTGCTGTGATTTCAGTCATAACGGTCATAGCTTCCTTTGTGTTGACAAGACCGCTTGTGTCAGTGTTTGCCCGCCCGGATAACCCAGTCTATGATCTAGCAGTGACGGGAAACAAAATTTGCACGGTTGCACTGTTTTTTATCGGTTTTAATATTTTTGCAAGCGGAATGTTCACAGCGTTGTCTAACGGTGTCGTTTCAGCAATTCTCGCGTTTTCCAGATCGTTTGTATTTATGCTGGTCACGATGATTGTGTTGCCATTACTTCTCGGCGTGAATGGTATCTGGCTTGCTACTCCGGCAGCAGAGTTGATGGCATTGTCGCTGTCCGCATTTATGTGTCTTAGATACAGGAAGCGGTATAATTATTAAAAAGTATTATGAATAAGTGAAATAAAGATGAAGAAACTTGACCATAACAGTCAGGAGATGATATACTATGCTTTAATTCTCTGTACAGGGGGGATGTACAAATGAACTATACATTTTATGACGCTGCGGTGCTGTTTTTTGCCTATTCTTTTCTCGCATGGATTGTCGAGACAGCGGTTGCAACTGTTAGAATGAAGGATTTCAGAAATCGCGGTTTTGCGTCAGGGCCGTTTTGCTTTGTGTATGGTTTTACAGGGGTACTTCTGACAATCTTTCTGCAGGAACTGAAAAATGACGCGCTGTTTCTCTTTCTTGGGTGCATGGTGGTGGCAACGGCTGTAGAGTGGTTTGTCGGCAAGCTGCTAGAACAGATGAAACGGAAAAAGTGGTGGGATTATTCGGATAAAAAGTGGAATTTCGATGGGTATGTCTGCCTGCAATATTCTGTTCTCTGGGGCGTGCTCGGTTTTCTTGCGGTTCGGTATGGAAACAGGCTTCTCTTAGGTGTCTATCACAGTCTGCCAGCGATAGTAGGAAAGGCGGCTATATGGGGGCTCACCGCGGTCGGCGTCATTGATTTTATGGGATCGTTTATGTCCATATACCATATGGAGGAAAAGCTTCCACGGCTGCTGGGGTGGAATCACTGGCTGCAGAGAGGGACATTTCAGTTAGCTGCGCAGATTTCAGGGCATATTGATAAGAGAATGGGCAGGTCTTATCCCTCCATTTTGATGGAGAGAGAGGAGGACAGGGAGAAAAGCGGGGAGAAATGCAGCTTTGTGCAGGTTTTCTGGCTGTTTGTGATTGGGGCGTTTGCCGGCGATGTCGTGGAGACACTGTTCTGTCGGCTTACGTCAGGTGTGTGGATGAGCAGCAGTCTGGTGTGGGGGGATTTCAGTGTGGTCTGGGGACTTGCGATCGCCCTTGTGACAGTACTGCTCTACAGGGACAGGGATAAGCAGGAGCACTATCTGTTCTGGGTAGGGGTTTTCCTTGGCGGCGCTTACGAATATATCTGCAGTGTCTTTACGGAACTTGTGTTTGGAAAGGTTTTCTGGGATTACAGCACGATGCCCTTTAACCTAGGCGGGCGAATCAATCTACTCTACTGCTTTTTCTGGGGAATTGCGGCTGTTGTGTGGATAAAAGGACTTTATCCAAAGGTAGTGAAGGTGATTGAATTTATCCTGCAAAAAACCAAATGGATTCTGACGGCTGCGCTTATGGTGTTTATGGTGTTCAATATCTGTGTCTCCATATTGGCACTCGTGCGGTACGATACGCGGGCGGAGGGAAAGGCGGCAGTAAACGCCTGGGAGCGTGTTATGGACGAACGCTTTAATGATGCCAGAATGGAGCGGATATATCCCAATGCGATGCGCCAGTAAGAAGGTTTTGATGATGCCGGAATGGAGCGGATATATCCCAATGCGATACGTCTAATATGGGCATGGAATGTGGGTATACTTGCGTAAAATCCTTATCAAGCCTGAAATTAACGGGCTTGACAGGGATTTGGAGGCAAAATAACTGGTTACTAAAAGGTAGAAAGAGGGGGTAAAGGCACCAATAGGTTGAGGCGATTTTGGGGTGTTAATCCTGACACTATCGTATGTTGGCGGGAGGGCTGGTTTATGGATAAAATAAAAAAGGGAATGCGGCTGTTGTTAGTGAACTGGCGTTCTATTATAGAGTTTGAACTTCTATATAAATTTATATCCCTGACAATTTTTACGCCAGTTTTCTGGGGAATCTTTAATGCGATTATGAAAATAACAGGATATGCATATCTGACGATTGAAAATATTCTGTCCTTTTTGCTCAACCCCATTACAGTTGTGGCACTTCTGGCGCTGTTTGTATGTATGGCCGTCTATTCTATGATTGATATAGGGGCAGTCATTTTCCTGTTAGATCAGTCCTATCAGGGAAAAAAGGCAGATTTGCTGCAGACGGCACGGTATGCGCTTTGCAATGCCGCAAGAGTTTTTCACAGAAGAAATATACTGGTCGCGTTTGTGGTTTTGTTTCTGATTCCATTTCTGAATCTCGGGGTGGCATCGAGCTTTATTGGAAGCATCGCAGTGCCAGAGTTTATTATGGATTTTATACGTGGGAACGGGCATCTGCTGGCACTGTTTGTCTGTGCGATGGCATTGCTTGGCTACCTGCTCCTTAGATGGCTGTATGCATTTCATTATTTCACGCTGGAGGGCTGTTGTTTTAAGGAGGCGCGCATGAAAAGTACTGCGCTTGGCCGTGGGAAAAAACTTAGGGATCTTGCGACGCTGCTTGGAATACAGTTTGGAGGTTCTGTCCTGTTTGGGCTTTTTGTCATGGCTGGTGTGTGGATTGCGGTCAAGCTGGGTGGATTGTTCCCGAAGTTAAAGCTGCTTGGTATCGTGTCAGCATCGGTGGTGTGGGTCTATCTGGCAGTCTCACTTCTGGTCGTGTCCGTGCTTGGTACGCCGGTGAGTTATGCCTGCATCAGTATATTGTACTATGGTCATAAAGAGGAAAAACAGGAGGAGATTATACATGTGTCTGCGCCCAGATTCCATGAAACAGGAAGGCGGGGGAAAATCCGTTATGCGGTAGAGGGTGTGCTGCTTGTCGTGTCGGTGGTATGCTGCTGTTTTTACCTTTATGGCGTCTTCAGCCACAAGGTGAACATTCAGATTGAGTATATCCGCACGATGGAGGTGACGGCGCACCGCGGGGCTTCTGCCAGTTACCCAGAAAACACAATGGCAGCGTTCGAGGGCGCAAAGAGGCTTGGTGCGGACTGGATTGAGTTGGACATCCAGCAGAGTAGGGACGGAGAAATCTTTGTGATGCATGACACGAATTTCCAGCGCACCGCAGGGCTTGACCAAAATACATGGGAGATGGATTACAGCGAGATTTCGCAGCTCGATGTTGGCAGCTCTTTTGACAGCGTTTTTGAGGGAGAGCGTGTTCCGCAGTTGTCCGAGGTCATTGATTTTGCAAAGAAGAACGATGTCCGGCTGAATATTGAGATCAAACCAACAGGATATGAACATGAGTTTGAGAAAAGCGTGGCGGAAATGATTTGCGAAGAACAGTTCTGGGATCAGTGTGTGGTTACGTCACAGGTGTATGATGTGCTGGAAAATATAAAACAAAGTGATGACAGGATACAGACAGTGTATGTCATGAGTCTGGCCTACGGGGATATCAACAAGCTTACAGCGGCAGACCACTTTAGCGTGGAGGCTGCAAGCGTCACGGAAAAAATTGTTTCTGATGTACACAATGCTGGGAAGGAAATCTATGCGTGGACGGTGAATACACAACAGAGCATCAACCGCATGATTGACCTTAATGTGGACAATATTATCACTAGTAATTGAGTTTCCATTATAGTTCGTTGTTGGTTGCCAATTCATTTAAATCTAATATATTAGACTAAAATTATCGTTATTGTTTTTTGATCATCTTATTTTTGTTGTAGCAGAGCTTTCAGTCTGGCAATCTCAGCAAGGGTATTTTCTTGTTCAGCAAAAAGTTGCTCATATTTATTCTTTTGGGAAGCAATGATATCATCTTTTTCAGCAAGAGCGTTATCTTTTTCAGCAAGAGCGTTGTCTTTTTCGGCAAGAGCGTTATCTTTTTCGGCAAGAGCGTTATCTTTTTCAGCAAGAGCGTTATCTTTTTCGCCAAGAGCGTTATCTTTTTCAGCAATAATAGCATTCTTTATTGCAAGCTCTTTCTTAAAATTGCTTTCAATGGTTCGCGCTACGCGGTCGGCCTCCTCACAAGCCTCGCACCAGTATCGGATTTGGTCATCCTGGTTCAGGCGAAACATTGTCTCACAGGTTTCCTGAAAAATTTCGTCTTGTTCAGCTAACATCTTTAATTCCTCCCATGTGCTAGTTTTAAAGAGGAGTGCCCAGTAGTCGAGTTTCCACTGCTGGTCTTCCTTGGTTGCCAGTTCGAGCTGATTTAAGTCTAACACATTTAAGGTAAATTTGTCATTAAAAATGTAATGTCTTTTCACATTCATCATCTTGTTTGTGGCATAGAATTCTGGGTAGTCAGGGAAAAGGGTGAAATCAAGGATACCTATGTGGTACGCGGACCTGACATCAGAGTAATCCTCACCTTTTTCCAGGTTGTTAAAGAGACGACAGAGGTATGAAAGCGAGCGATCGCCCCAGAACTGTTGTGTCCTGACTTGTAGTTCGATATTGATAACCGCTGTATTATTGAGCATGACCTTAATGTCGAGAATAAATTCCTTATCACGGATTTGGTCTCCAAACTCTATTGGATTGAGCAACGTGACTGACTGTACACTGTCAGGAATTAGATGCAGCAGCGCACAGATTAGTCCTTTTAGTACTTTTTTATTTCGCTGCATGACAGAGTGGAACATGCAGTCGTTCAATAGCGTGTAATCAATTTTTCCAGTTGCGTTTTTTAAGGTATTCATTTGTGTTTTTATTGTAGGAATCCTTTCATAATTTTTTAATATGACTGATAAGAGTTTTGGCGGTCCGCTGTGCACGTTCATTTTTATCAATGTGCTTTTTATGGTCCTCTTGCTATTTTATTTGAGAAATATAAAGCATTTGCCAGTTGGTATATCTTCTACTGTCTTTCTTATGTTTTATCATAATGTTAGACTGAAAATCTCAAAATTGATGAAACTTCTGAAAATCAAAGGTTTAACTGCATAGTGTCTTTTTGTGTTATGGAATTGCGAGTACTCGTTATAAAAAGATTGTATCGCATGTCAAGGAATTTTGCATTGGACGGATAATCCAAAATCATTGTATTGCATGTCAAGAAATTTTGGATTGGACAGATAATCCAAAATTATAATAAAACCTAAATAGTATATTTATTTTTTAATATTATGATTATATCTTACAAGTTATAAAAGAGCGAATTTAAGATAATTACCAAAACATATTTTTTGCCTCTTGTAATTATTGCTTAAAATAAATTATACAAAATATGCAATAATTACAAGAATAGGAGGTTTTGTTTTTTGATATGATGTTTTATTTTGAATAAACCAGAGTGTTTTTGTGCATTTTCAGATTTGCTCAATTATAGTTACAAGGTTAAGTTATATTATAAAATGTTTCGGAGCAACGAGAAATGTAGACAGAGTATGATCGTGTAACTTTAATTGGATCATTTGATAAAATTTATAGTATAAGAACATATATTCGCATAATATACTATAATAATATAGAAGTGCTTCGGATCGAAAATAACAAGCAATCTATAAAAGTGTATTTTCGTGTAACAGTTGCCAAAGTTTTTTGAGACAGCAGTTGTAGCAAATCTGTTAATTATATTCCCCCAGTAAATGCACATGCCCTCTCGCTTGTCACCACCATGAATATAAGTCTTCACCAATATATTGTATCAATATTGTTGATATATTTTTGGATATATATTATAGTAAACTAACGACAAAATATCTACTGATTGAAAACAAGAAACGATAATGGTATAATATCCGATAATAAGAACGTATCAAAAGATTTACTGAATTTGTGTATTGTAATGGGCTGGTAGAATACAGGAGGCGGGGTGGAGAAAGATGAAATTTGTGATACAGCGTGTATGCGAGGCGAGTGTCTCTGTAGACGCAGAAGTGATCGGCCAGATCGGTCATGGGTTGCTGGTGTTTGTGGGTGTGGCTGACAGCGATGACAGACAAATCGCGGACAAGATGGTTGACAAGCTGACAAAGCTGCGGATTTTTGACGATGCGGACGGAAAGACGAACCTTTCTATCGCAGATGTGGGAGGTGAATTCTTGATTATTTCGCAGTTTACACTGTATGCGGACTGCAGAAAGGGAAACCGCCCTTCCTTTACGCTGGCTGGTAAACCTGACAAGGCCAATGAACTGTACGAGTATATCATCAGTGAGATTAAGGAAAGAGGTTTTCATGCGGAACATGGCTTGTTTGGAGCGGAGATGAAGGTGTCTCTCTTAAATGACGGGCCGTTTACAATCCTGTTGGATTCGGACGAGATTGTGCGATAGAAACTGTGTGACATTCATTCCTAAGATGCGAGAGACTAGTATAGCATAAATTAACTCGTTGTGCTAGTTGATATAGAAAAACTTCAACAAAATATGCTATCATAATTGTAGACCAATACAATAATGAAAGGAGGCATATTTATGTTGAAGTTTCAAGATGATTATACCACCATTATCACTACTTTTGAAGATTTTATTTTGCTTGTTTATGCAATAATTGATGACTTGTATCAGCAGTTTGTTCCATCGTCTGTTTCACAAAGGCGTAATATCACCTCTGCAAAAATGTCTGATTCTGAAATCATCACTTTGAGCATCTGCTGCGAACTTGTTGGCATTAATTCCGAAAATGCATGGTATTCCTTTGTAAAACGTAATTACAGGCATCTTTTTCCGAATTTATGCTGCAGAACTCGTTTTAACCGATCCAGAAGGAATTTTTTGCAGGTCACGGAACTGCTCCGGCAGAAAATACCACTTGTTTTTCCCATTCCTGACAGCCGCTATTTTGTGATTGACAGTTTTCCACTTCCTGTCTGTAAGTTTGGACGTGCACGCTATTGCCGTTCTTTCCGTGAAAATGGGGCAAATTATGGAAAATGTCCCTCAAAAAAAGAAACCTACTTTGGATTTAAGGTTCATGCCCTGATTACATTGGAAGGATATATCACAGCATTTGAGATTACGCCTGCATCTGTGGATGACAGGGAAGGTCTGCGGGATCTTGCCGAAAACCGTATGGGACTGGTAGTGTTTGGGGACAAAGGCTATACCGGGGAGACACTTTTTGAAGATATGCGCGAAAAAGGCATATGCCTTATGTCATTAAAACCTTCCAATTACAAAACTAACTGGCCAATAAAGCTCAGACAGCTGATTTTTCGTCTCCGGCGGAGGGTGGAGACACTAAAAAGTCTGTTAAAATTTTACAGGGACTTTTTGTGCATTTTTAGTCTATATTAAGTTCTGAATATTAAACTAGCACAACGAGTTAAATTAAGTTTCTGATACTTTCATTTTCTTCAAAGCCTTATATATCAATGCTTTTAGAGATGCTTTGGATTCAGGGACTTAATATTCGCTGTACTAGTTTATAAAATGAGTGATGGACAGGCAGGCTTGGCGGAAGGAGGGGAAGAAGGCATGTTTACGACGAGATTCTCTGGCTGGACGTGGCAAAATATTTTTATCCGATTGGTCATATCCCTGGTGCTTGGCATTGTGATCGGCATTGACAGGGGCGCGAAACGGCGCGGCGGCGGCGCCAGAACTACGATTACCGTGTGCCTTGGCGCGGCGTTGGTTATGCTGCTGGAACAGTACCTTGAAGAGATTTACCCCAAGCGGCTGGACATCTCGAGGATTGCCGCGCAGGTGATCAGTGGTGTTGGCTTTCTCGGCGCGGGTTCGATCCTGGTGTCAGGGCATCAGATCAAGGGGCTGACTTCCGCAGCAAGTATATGGACCTGTGCGTGCATCGGACTTGCTGTGGGAATCGGATTTGTTGACGGTGCGGTGCTTCTCACGGCAGTGTGGCTTGTGGGCGTCCATATGGTGCCCTATATTGAGGATAAAGTATATAGATATTCACGGTATATGACGCTTTATATAGAAGTCGAGGACGGAAAGGCGATCACGAATGTATCTAGACAGCTAAAAGAGAACAAATGTTTGATAGACAGTTTTTATGTCGATAAACCCAAAGCGAAAGGGCAGCATTTTCAGATTGTAGCAACCTTCAGACTACCGGGAAAAATCGGCAGGGACGAGTATCTACAGACTTTGCAGTGTCTAAAGGGCGTGGTGCATGTGGATGAAATATAGGAGGAGGGGTTTTCTTTGTGGATAAGTTTCTCATTATTGATGGTAGAAATCTGTTTTTAAAGATGTTTTTTTGGCATGTCAGCCAAATATGGTATTCTCCCAAATCAATATGCGGATTTCAAATCACTCGTGGGCGATCATGCAGACAATATCAAAGGGGCGGAAAAAATTGGCATTAAAACAGCAGCAGCCCTGCTAAAATCATTTGGTACTCTGGAAAATATTATCAGCAACATTGAAAACATAGACAAGCCTTCTGTCAGAAAATCAATTGCAGATCATACAGACCGAATCAGAAAAAATTATAAACTCATAAAATTAGAGAATCATCAGCTATTGCCATATGATAAGTGCGATCTGGTATTTTTGAATACAAGTCAGACAACGATGGAGGTTTTGAACAGGAGCGGAATCAAATAGGTTGTGAAAGAGAGGTTTACACATGTTACCAACTATAGAAGGAGCAGAAAGAGAATTAGAAATTGCTGGACAATTAAATCCCGGTCCGTGGATTGGGCATTCGCTTAATGTGGGAATCGCAGCGAGAAACATCGCAGGAAAAATTCCGGGAATGGATTCCGACAAAGCATATGTTGTGGGGCTGCTGCATGATATTGGCAGAAGAGTGGGAATTGTTGATATTCCAAAACACGTGTATGAGGGCTATCTATATTGTAAGAAAAAAGGGTGGGACGAGGCGGAAAGAGTGTGTATGACACATTCCTATCCGCTGATGGAAAGGGAGTTTGACGACGCGCCGGCAAGTCTGGAAGAACGGGAAATCAAAAATTATATTTCAGGCTGCAAATGTGACGATTATGATTTGCTGATTCAGTTGTGCGACAGTCTGGCGGTGGACTATGGATTCTGTATTCTGGAAAGGCGGTTTGTTGACGTGGCGAGGAGATATGGTGTGTGGCAGAATACTGTCGAGCGCTGGAATGTCACATTTGCAATCAAGGAACAGTTTGAGTCCAGGATGGGCTGTTCTGTGTATGATGTACTGCCTGATATTGGCAAGACAACACTGCTGTGTCCGCCACCCTGGAAACCGGGTCAGAATTAGTGGAATTTATTTGTTCTCCCGTACTACCCGGCAGGGATTTCCAAATCGAAGATGTCGTTGGGGATATCTTTCGTGACAACACTTCCTGCGCCGATTAGGACATTGTTTCCGATCGTGATACCGGGCAGGATTATAGACCTGCCGCCAAGCCAGACATAGTCTTTGATCGTTACCCGGGCTGTCTGCGTCCTGCAAAATGCAAATGTGCCGTCTTCCTTGGGGTTTTCAAAGCGCGAAAGCGCATTTTAGAAAACCCATCAGATGGCGTATGGTTGTCGTTTTCCCGGCCCCGTTTGGTCCAAAAAGCCAAAAGCTTCCCCCTGGCTTACATGAAAGGAGATGTCAAATATGCCTTTCCCACCACCATAGTCCCGCACAAGATTTTCAATACAAATGACGCTCACAGATATTCTTCCTTATATGCGATTTGTTTAAACATCTGAGCCTAGCCGGCAAATGCGATACAGACTGCATCTAGGCTTAGCGGCTCATTACTCTTCTGCCGCTCGTGGATATAGCCGTCTGTCAGCCAGCACATCATTTTGAATATTTCGAATGGATTGACGTTTTCCTTGAAATCATATTTTGCAAAGACTTCTGTCGCTGCCTGCAGAATGGAAAGCTGTTTTTCTTCTGAAAGCTTCTGAAACCGTTCGCTCATGCTGCCACCTCCGACCATTTTGGTTTGATCAATTCGCTTACTTTAAATATACCTGTTTGACTCAGATTTGCAAGTGTCTATTTAAAAAATATCAAAATAGATGAATCGCTTCATGCTTTTTTATGCACACGGGCGCCCAAAGGAAATATGTCAACATATGCTGATGGGTGCCCGGCGCATGAGTATGGTCATATGTCCCGATAGTTTCTTGTGGTAATCTAAAATCAGGGTAGGAAATAGCAGATAAACATGATATAATCAAATGTAGCGTTTACTACCGATGGAAGATACAGGCGATCAGGCAGAAAAAGCAATATGCGCCCTGTGTCAGTGTATTTAATACATGGAAATTATGGTGGATGGATTTGGTATATATTGGATTTTAAGTAGTGCAATAAACGCTATTGCTTATAGAACGCCAGTTTGCAATAGTGATGAAATGCAGAATGAGCGTTTGAAAACAGGAGTGTGTGATAGATATGGAAGAAATGAATCATGGCTATTTCGAGGAGGCGCTGTCGAATTTCACAAAGGATTTTGCGTATGGTGGCGCGATCAGGCATTTGGTGGATCACGGATACACGGTGGATAGGATTATCAAAGAGTTCAACTATCCGATTTCGCGGGAGTCGATTGAGAAGATTGTAAACCAGTATCTGGCGCAGAAGAAATAGACGGGGGAGGTAACGCGATGGCGTTGACACAGCTGCAAAAGCTTGAGTTAAACAAACGGGTGGACAGGATTTTCCACGCGCCCTCCAATGCACCGGCAAGGGGGCATCAGCCGGAAATTGCATTTGTGGCGGATATGACAGGTGATACCGAGGCCGTGCACAGCTCCGTCAGGGACGCCGTGGCATCGCTCAAAGCGCACGACAAAATGTTTCAGAATATGCGCAGCAATATGGTGTACTGGAGCGGTGAACAGATCACTTCAAAAGTGACACCAATGTCATTTATTCTGATGGGAAGAGCATTTGACAATGATATCAGAGTGGGCAACCTGGGCGCAAATGTGGATAAGTCCCTGGATTTTGGGAATCTGTGTGCATATTTAAAGCTGTACCATGCCAGATGCCGGTGTATGCTCGTCTTTGTGGACTGTAGTTATGAGGAGCTGGAAGCGCGTTCTTTTTATGTTACTGATACAGAGCTGGCAATGCAGGAGCTCAATCCCTTTTTGAAATACAGGCTGCTTCTCGTCACAAAGGACAAGATGATCACTGGAAGCGAGCTGATGATGCGATTGATCCGGTAGTATTAATTGCAAGATTATTCAGACAGGCAAACATACCAATGTAAGAGAAGGAGATCCTATGGCGAAGAAAGAAGTGTCCGGATTAGCAATAAATCACCTGAATACCAATGTTTTTGATAGAATGACCAGATTTTTGTTGGATAATGCCAATCCGTCGATTGTATTTCATGTAAAAAATGACATTCTTAAAAATATCACAGAAGAAGAAAAAGAGGCGCTGCAAAAGCGGGTTCTGGGCGAGAAGATCATTCAGCGTATCATCGCCTGCCAGAAGGAAAACGGCTGGCTGGGAAATGGTTTTCATGGCTCCAACAAAAATGCAGGGCAGTATGAAAATCAGGAAGTAGGTGTCAAATACCTCGGGGAGAAGCTCATATATCGGGATACGCCTGTATTGAAGAACGCAATAGAAGCGTTTAAGACTATGAAACCGGATTTGTTTGGCAGCGAGGATACCGACTGCAATCAGTACGCTGCGACCGGATCTGATATTATTATGGCTTCGTGTGTTGCAAGAGCGGGCTATGAGGAGCTCTTTGATATCTCAAAGGAGATTCAGGTTTCATTGGAATCCTTTCAAAGGGTCACTGAAATCAATTCGGTGACGGATATTGTGAAAATCAGAAAGAGGCGCCCGGAGAGAGTGAATCCTGAGGGGATTGCATATGTTTTTAACAAAAAAGAAAAATGGCCATGCAGATATCATCTGGACATTCTGGCGCATACAAACAGCTGGCAAAATCAAGAAAACAGATGCATGCTTGCGGAGGCGTTTCAAAAGCTGCTGAGGGATAACGGACTGGATTATTTACCGTCCTATTGTGTGGATATAGGACATTTGGTTGGGTGCTGCGGCGCATTCAGGGAAGGTATGAAGCTGGGAGTGGATCAGGGCGGAACGCATTATGTGTATCTGGATTTGATAGAGTACATGTGCAGATGTGGTTTATATGGTCTTGTTCCGCAATTGAAAAAAGAAGTTGATATGATTTATGATTCTGTTGACGAACAGGGAATATGCTGCGTGAATTATTGTGAAAATTCCCTGAAGGGAATGGGAACGTATTCTGGCGGGCAGCTGGAGGAGGATTGGAAAAGTAAGACCAGAAAACTGTGTGATGTGACATACAGGGGGTTGCTGATTTTATATCATGCCGGAAGGGTATAGGATTATTAGGAGTAAAAAATGTACAGTACAGATATGAAAGAAATTCAAACCGAACAGGAACTACAGGAGGTTTTAGCGCTGTGTTATCGTATTCTGGGTACAGACAACACGGGATTATATGACTACGATGCGTGGCATAAAAGATTGATCGAAGGTACACAGCCCCTGGTGTATGCTGTGAAGGATGGAGAGATTGTTTCAGCGGTTTTGGGACGGGCTGAAAATAAGGACAGCCTTGTTATTGGCTTTGTGGCATGTCATGAAGACTATCGGAGACAGGGAATCACAAGAGAGCTTTTGGGTTATTTTGAAGATTTGGCAAGAAAAAAAGGATTTCGATATATAACGTTAGGATCAAAGGAAGACTCATTTTATGAAAAGTGCGGTTATCAAGTAATTTTCCAGGTACATGACCAGAATATTTTTCAGAAGTTCCTGTAAGACTGACGATGCATGGCAATTGTGTGGGATTTCCGGGCAGCGCGATTGAGATTAAGAAAACGCCGCAAATGGCTGCAATCAGGGAAGTACAATCAGGGAAGTAAAAGAAGAGACGGGAGGGGAAGACATGATATTTTTTACATCGGATCTGCATTTCTATCATGAGAATATCATCAGACATACCAAACGGCCATTTCATACGGTAGATGAGATGAACAAGGCTTTGATCAGAAAGTGGAATGACAGGATTTCGTTCGATGACGAGGTATACATACTCGGTGATTTTACGATGAAGGGCCCTGACATCGCGTCCTCGGTCCTGTATTCCCTAAAGGGAAAAAAGCATCTGATCCGGGGAAACCACGACGGTTTTGTGGACAAGACCACGTTTGACCAGTCCCTGTTCGTCTCGGTCCGGGATTATATGGAGCTTACGTGTTACAATACCCATTTTGTGTTATTTCATTATCCGATTGCCGAATGGCATGGCTATGGAAGAGGGGCGATCGCACTGCACGGACATCAGCATAACCATATGGACTATAACATCAGGAATCAAAAAGATGGCCTGCTGCGGTATGATGTGGGAGTTGATGCCAATGATATGGCGCCGGTCAGCGCGGAGGAGATTATTCAGTTTTTTAGGAACTGCTAAGGAACTGTTTTCTGAACAGATTCTAAGCGCAAAATCACAGGTATCAATTCAACAGTTCCATATTGATGGATTTTTCCGTAAATCCATAATCTGTATACATTTGATAGGCGGCTTTATTTCTGGCGTTTACCTGCAGTTCAATGCCATCACAGTTCTTCTCTTGGTTTAAGTTTTTTAAAAATTCAAAAAACGCGTGTCCGATGCCTTTCCCGCGATAGGGTTCGTCCACAGCCATCGTATCAATGAAGAGAACGTCTCTTGTCACCTGATTGAAGCTTTCTATGTGCCTGTACTGGATTATCATAATACCTGCTACATGTCCTTCGCATTCCGCGACAAAAGATGTTTCATCGTGCACGGCCTGCTCATACAATCTTATGGGGAGTACGGTTTCGCTTGGTTTGTATATATCCGGCCGCCAGTCGATATGCAGCTGCTGTACTTGCCGCATAATGGACTCCACTGCCGGATAATCTTCAATGAGTGCAGTTCTGATGTGAATATTCATGGTGTAATTCCTTTCTGAATTCGTATCAAAATATAGATAGAGCAGTTCCTAGTCTTTTCTGTGACAGGATATTGTCTTTCGTATCGCAGGTCTTTTGTGCTAAACGTACCGCTCTTTCTCTGTCTGTGCCACTTTCTCACCGATGGGGTTCAGTTCTCTATGCGGCGGAACAATTATTGATGAGTTAAATCCATGAGTAACTGTGCCGCGATCTGGGGATCAGAGATATATGTAACATATATTTGGTGCATGACGCCGTCGGGATAATTGCATATTTCGCTGTCAATTCTTTCAATAATCTCTCCTGTTGCTCCCTTAAAGAACCAGTCCCATTCAGGGACGATACCAGCAGGTAAAAGTGAGATCAGTTCATCCAGAAGTGCAGCTGTTTTTAATGCGCCTAGTGTTTCATATGATTTTTTTATTTCAGGCAGGGCGAGAAAAATTTCCGGATTTTCTGACAGAGAAGGGAGTGCGTCCGCCTGGCAGGTATCCTCCAATGTTGATGCAAGGTATAAAGTTTTTTGCACTTCATTCATTTCATTCAGGGATTTAAATGGCAGGTAGTGCCATAATATCCTGTCAAGTAAATCATCTTTTTCGCTGTCGCTAAGTGCAAGCAATCCCTCAACGTCCTGATTTAAAATAATGCTATCACATTGTGTATCTGTCATGATTCAACCTCATAAACTTTTGTTTATTACAAACGATTTTAAAAATCTATTACTTTTGATTATGTTCAAAATTTATATAGCAATTCCACAAAGAAGATTTATTAATGTGCGAAAAATCTATTAGAGTGTGTTTGCCACCAGATGTATTTGAAGTATACCACAACATCGAAATAAAATCTATTTATTTTATATAATTTGCAATCCGTCTGTCGGTTTCCTCTGGCGTAAGGTTTGTCGTCTCGATAACAGGGCATTGAAAATCTTTGTTAAAATGAAATGTATTTTGTATTTTTCTCTCGATGCGCGTTGTCTTCCGATCGTCTGTTCACAGCGCTTTATATTTTCCTGTCTTGAACACTTTCTTGTGAGTAAAAAGTTTGCGCTGCTTAAGAAGCCCGTGAACCCCAGTAGGTTCC
>CAJUQZ010000079.1:0-10879 GCA_910588755.1 uncultured Lachnospiraceae bacterium
ATCAAAATCTTTTCAAAAATCATCTTGACATATCACCAGATTGCTCCTTTTAATGAACAATTACTATACTATAATATCATTGTATTTTAAAATGTCAAATACATTTTATGAATTTTGCATGAAACGTCATAAAATTGTGCTTATTTCTTCTCGCAGTAGCACTTATGCACATTTTGACATATACTATTTTATACAAAATTAATAAGAAAGGCGGCGGTTCTGATATGTCCCAAACGCTCCACAAGAAACCTTTTCTCCGTCTGGATCACATAAATTTTTCCTACTACAGCAATCTCGGTGAAGTAAAGGTATTAAATGACATCAACTTTTCTATAGACAAAGGCGCCTTTGCAGCCCTGGTCGGTCCGAGCGGATGTGGCAAATCCACGATCCTCTCCCTGATTGCTGACTTGCTCAAGCCTGTCGGTGGTTACATAACCTTTTACTCTGAGGATTTCAGCGCCCCGCGCATAGGATATATGCTGCAGCATGATCATTTACTGGAATGGCGGGATGTCTACCAGAATATCACGCTTGGCCTTGAAATCCAGAAAAAGAAAACGGCGGAAAATCTGGAACTGGTTGACAACCTGCTTGAAAAATATCACCTGTCTCACGTCAAAAATCAGAAACCTTCCGCGCTCTCTGGCGGTATGCGTCAGAGAATTGCGCTGATTCGGACTCTTGCAATCCGTCCGGATCTGCTTCTGCTTGACGAGCCGTTCAGCGCGCTTGACTACCAGACGCGACTCAATGTATCCAAAGATGTACACGATATCATCAAATCAGAACAAAAGACGGCTATTCTTGTAACGCATGACATCTCCGAGGCAATTTCTATGGCAGATGTCGTATTTGTACTTACAAAATCTCCCTGTACAATAAAGGATGTGATTCCGATTGCGTTTGAAGCCAACGGAATCGCACGGGAAAATATGCGCAAATCAAGTCTTTTTCAGGATTATTTTGATAAGATATGGAGGGAAATGCAAGATGAAAATACAGAAAAATAACCGAGAAACAAACATACAATTGCCTGCCATATCCAAAGGACAGAAAAATTTTCTACGCCGTCAAAAGCTGCAGAAATTATATATCTTTTGGAGTCGGATTCTGATTTTTATGGCCTTTATGATGTTATGGCAGATCGCTGCCGACTTTGGGTGGATTGACAGTTTTTATTTCAGTTCTCCTATCGCGATCCTGAAATTATTCTGGCATGATATTACCGATATGTCCCTGCTGAGCCATATCGGCATCACACTCTTAGAATCAGGCGTCAGCTTCCTGCTGATTATAGTGCTCTCTGTACTGACTGCCACTTTTTTCTGGTTTTATCCTTCGCTAGGGAGAATATTTGAACCGTTTCTGATCGTGCTCAACAGCCTTCCAAAGTCCGCGCTTGCACCGCTGATTATCGTCTGGCTAGGCACTGGGCCCCGCACTATTATTCTATGCGGCATATCAGTCGGAATATTCGGCTGTATTCTCAATCTGTACCAGTCTTTTGCACAGACAGACCCGGAAAGACTGAAGTTGATAGAAACCCTGGGTGGCACAAAGCTGCAGGCTTTTACCAAAGTCGTTTTCCCCGGAAATATCCCAACATTTATCTCGCTGTCCAAGGTAAATATCGGGCTTGCACTCGTAGGCGTCATTATCGGAGAATTTCTGGCAGGGAGAAAGGGACTGGGGTATCTGATCATCTATGGAAGCCAGGTCTTTAAGCTGGATATGGTTATCTTAAGCATCGTGATTCTATGCGTGATCGCCATGTGCATCTACGGGCTATTAAATCTTCTGGAAAAGAAAATAAGCTATTAAGTCAAACGGGCAGGGGGATTGTTCTCTCCCCTGCCCACTAAGTTTTCCAACTATTAGTATATTCACGTACGTTTCGCACAAAATAGCATTATACCAAAGCCATCATTACTCGTCCTGTACCCCGGTAGACATTTACAAGACCTTCTCCCGACGCAGCAGAGCCAACGAGCGTCTTTGTCGTGCGCTCAACTGTAAAATTCAAGCTCGGCGACCAGCACACTGCATAACTTCCGTCAATCTTAAGAACATCATTATCAAGCTCAACAACGACAAGTTCTTCCTTGGGGCATGGCGACTCCAATAAGCAGACCCCGTTGCCCTGAACGCTGAGATTGAACAGCCCTTCTCCACCTAGCAAAGCCCCGCTCACGGAATTGATCGGCGTCGTTTTAAGCGCAAGTCCTACGCTCGCGTAGTAATAACCGTCGTTCATCACCATTGCACCGCCCCACTCGCGGATATCTTCAATAAGTAAATGCTTATATGTAGGCTCCAGAATCAGGACACCATCACCTGTGTATTCGGGCTTGATCCCCCGCTCTCCTGTGACAGCGCCGCCAAATGCCTTGCGCACAAGATCGCCTGCACCTTTGACGCCCGTCTCGACAGAGACATTTCCAACCATTACCTGCATCGCGCCTGCACTGACTGTCCACCTGTTATTATTCAGGCTGATGACCGCCTGTCGCTTGCAGACATTCATCTTGGATGCATAGTATTCTGTCATTGCCTCCCCTTTGCTCACCGACAGATCCCGTTTCATCTTGATGATGGTCACGCCCGCCTGCTCGTTTTCTGTCACGATCTCCACGTTGCTGTTGTCCAGTAAATTCAAAATATTTGTTCCCATTTGTTCCTCCTTATATATTTCCAGAATTTGCAAAAAATAACGGATAGATCCTTCATCGTCATGCAAATTCCTACTTCTCAAAGATCCCATTGCAAAATTCTATTCAATGTCTTTTCAATGCAGGCAGCTCTATATCCCACCTACCTTTTATTTCATTTTATAATCCTTGTACCACATTCTGTATAGTTCCTGATCAGAGCGGTGCCCGCTGCAGCGATGGCAATAGTTCAGATAGTTTTTCCTGTATTCGTAAAATGACCGCAAAAACTTGTAATCACAGATATCATAAGAGCAAAACAGCTTTTTATATGCCTTTCCGGACGGCACGATCAGATAATTTCTACGCAGATACCTGTTGGCCGTTTTCTTCATGCCACGGCTACGATCCTTGTAGCATGGCGTATGCTTGTAGCTTCTGCTCATGGCAAAAAACTCCTCCACAGTATGCCTGGCCCTCATCCGCGCACCCTTGCAATCACAGAAGGTATCTCACAAAAGCTGCCCAAGCACCCTTTCAAAAAATCGTAAAAACCCATCTTCCACCGCTACCTGCTCCAATTCCTGTTTTGGCAGGTCATAATAATATTTTCCAGTCCTGATGTGAATAGACAGACTGTCTAATGGAAACCCTTCCTTTCGAATTGAGGAATGCGGCTCTGCGGCAATCAAAAACCTTTCACTTTCCATTGACGGCTCCATTGCCTCAAATATTTGCTCCTTATCATAGACAAAACAGATGGCGTTTTTGTAATGAGCTGTCAGATTGCCATACTTCCGTGCAAGCCCTGAATAATATGCGAGCATCTCATCATCTGTGAGACATTGTCCATGCACTGTCCGCACATGGACACCCGGTTGGTCCGCATCTGGTACATTGTCAAAGTACAGGCCAGAGTCACAGGAGAATACTGGTATGTGAAAAGCCTGGTAGTATGCCACCGCCTTCTGACGTGCATTCTCAAGCGGTGTGCTGCCGTTCTCCGGCACCTGCGGGATTGTCGTATCCAGATCCTTCAGGCTGATGAGTTCTATGCTGTATTTCCGTACCAGACCTTCCAGCCTGCTCCTCATCGATGACAATTTTGCCGGATTCCCTGTTCCATATAAAATCTTCATTTGTCCATTTCCCCTTTTTGTGACTGCAGGAATTTGTATCCTACACAGAAAAAGACGCAGCCAGAACCGCGTCTCTTAAAAAGCTTCCAAAGGGACTCGAACCCTCGACCTACTGATTACGAATCAGTTGCGCTACCAACTGCGCTATGGAAGCCTGGTCGTCAACCACGAAAATTATTATACAAAATTTTTTCTGATTTGTAAAGGATTATTTTGTAAAAATCTTTACATTTTTGCTAGAGATACACTGGAATCAGTCTTTGCATGCACTGTAAGTTGCGGAAACGGAATCTCAACGCCGGCATTGTCCAGCGCAATTTTTGCATTTTCCAGCAGCCGCCATCGCACCTCCCAGTAGATTGGATTCTCACAGTAACAACGCATACCAAGCTCCACTGCGCTGTCAGCCAGGGCATTGACATACACGAGAACTGGCTCGCTGTGGAGCACGTCTGCGTCACTCTCCATCACACCATGCAGGACCTCCTTTGCCTCTCTGATGTCCGCATCATAAGAGATGCCAACAGTAAGGTCAACGCGCCTGATGGGCGAATCCGTCGCATTTGTGATTGAGCTGTTTGCCAGACTTCCGTTTGGCAGTACGACCACCTTCCCGTCCGTCGTGGTAAGCTTTGTGTAAAAAATACCGATTTCCTTGACAGTTCCCTCTGTACCATGCCCGGATTCCATAATAAAATCGCCTACCCGGAAAGGCTTGAGCAACAGAATCAGCACCCCTCCGGCCAGGTTGCTAAGGCTTCCCTGCAACGCAAGGCCAACAGTCACACCCGCCGAGCCCACAAGCGCCACGACTCCCGTGGCGTCAAAGCCAAAATTCCCAGCGATGACAAGCACCAGCAGGCCATAGAGACATGCTTTAATCAGACTGTCCAGAAACTGTATGATACCCGTCTCCACATTTGCCCGCTCAAGTGACTTTCTGGTGATTTTACGTATCAGCTTTATAAGCTTGGAACCCACAAAAAATAATATCGCCGCAACCAATACTCGCACTCCCAGACCAAGCGCTTTCTCTGGAAGCTTATCAAGAAATCTTTCGAAGGCATTCAGATTTTCAGCAATCTGGTCAATATCTATTTCCATCTCACTCAACAGCATCTTTTCCACATCCATTCGTATATTATATGCCCGGTCTGTCCATGCCATGCGTTATCTGATCACATGAATAAACAGCCCGCTTCGAAGCTTTGGTTCAAACCAGGTGGACTTTGGCGGCATCAGCATATTTGCATCGGCAACGTCAAAAAGCTCATGTATGGAAGTCGGATACATGGCAAAGGCTGCCATGCAGTCCGTTTTTACCCTTCTCTCTAGCTCTCCAATTCCGCGGATACCCCCCACGAAATCAATGCGTTTGTCCGTCTTGGGATCCTCTATGCCAAGGACCGGCGCCAGGATATGGTTCTGGAGCACAGCCACATCAAGACCGTTCACAGGATCGGCGCTCTTGTACTCGTCCTTGACCTCCAGCAGATACCACGTATCCCCGACCAGCAGTGCCACCTGCCCCTTATGCGCGGGCTTCTGACAGGCCGTTCCCTGTGATACCAGATGATAAACCTTGCCGACAGCCTCCAGAAACTGTGCTTTTGTAAGTCCGTTCAGGTCCTTTACAACCCTGTTATAATCCATGATCATCAGCTCGTCATCTGCAAACAGGACAGACAGGAAATAATTAAACGCCTCCTCGCCTGTATAACCAGGATTTTCCGCGCGCTTTTTCAGGCCAACCCTGACAGCAGACGCGCAGCGGTGGTGTCCGTCTGCTATGTAAATCTGTGAAATACCCGCAAAGGCATTCTGAATCGCGGTGATATCCACATCTGCACGAATACACCAAACTCTGTGTGTGATGCCATCTTCCGATGTAAAATCATAGAGCGACGGTTCTTTCTTCGTCCGCACAATAATCTTTTCAAGAGTGTCATTCGCTCTGTACGCAAGAAATATAGGACCAGTCTGTGCCTCACAGGCTTCCACATGGCGAACACGGTCAAGCTCCTTGTCAGCGCGCGTGTTTTCATGCTTTTTAATCACCTGGTTCTGGTAATCGTCAACACTTGCACAGGCCACAATACCCGTCTGCACACGTCCGTCCATCGTGAGCTCGTATATATAATAGACTGGCTTGCCCTCGCAAACAAACGTTCCCTCTTGAATCATATCCCACAGCAGGTCATGCGCCTTCTGGTAAACCTCGTCCGCATATGTATCAACGCTGCTGTCAAACTGTGTCTCCGCCCTGTCAATATTCAAAAAGGAAAGCGGGTTGTCCTTCACCGCCTCGCAGGCTTCTTCCCTGTTATAGACATCATATGGAAGCGCCGCGATTTTTTCCTCCAGCCCCTTCTTGGGTCTGTACGCCTGAAATGGTCTGATCACTGCCATTATCTTATCCTCCTGACTGTTCCTTTTCCTTATATGTTTCCATTTTTTCAAGGTATTAAAATTGCTTCTATATAATACTATGCAAACATTAATATTGCTTGCTTCGAAAATAAATAATATGATCCAGATATTAATGTTGCTTCTAATATTATCAGCCCTGGCGGAAATTGTCAAGAAACGGCTCTAGGCGCCTGTGGACCTCGAAGTACTACACAGAAACATATTAAAAATTGAAATATGGCAATCCAATATATTCCTTGGGTAGGCTATCTTCCCCAAACACATCAGTAAGAGTTACAATCAATACTGACGGTTCATCACAAATGTATTGATTCAGATAATCTATAAAATCTTTTTCAGTATAACACACAACAACTACACTGCCCATTTTAACACGATATTTTGCAGCATCAGGACTTTCATGTAACCAGTGACAGCAATACTCTAAACAGTATTCATCCAAGTTATCTGCCACTTCATCCGGAACACGAAACACACTTATCTCACTATCTGCACTTAACAACACATTTTTCATAAATCCTCCATAAGCGCCAATTTTCCAAACCATCATATCACGAACGATATTCCAGTTCAAGAAACTATTCGTATTATCGCTGACGGCTAAAGCTGTCAGCAGGAAAGGGAAATAAAAGATCTGACCCCATACTACTACGGCGCGCGGGCGACAGGAATGACTTTAAAAAATACACTACAGTTTAGGCTCATCGAGAATCCCAATAAATAACGGAAGTTCCTTGTCCAGATCCATAATCATGTACACAAAGGGTTCATTAAAATACACCTCTCTGGGTTCCTGCGGATTGATCGCAGCACCGCATGCCATAAGTACCTCCGTCACGGCTGCGGCCTCTGTTCCCTCCTCGTCCACAATGATTTTTGCCTTCTGACGTACCAGACTGATGTACAGATTATCACCGCTCTGCGTCTTACCCATCGGGTCAAAATCCGCCTCGTCCATGTCAAAGCACACGGACAATCCCATATTGGACAGAGAATCATTCAGTACTTTGTCAAAAGTGATCTCAAATTTAGGCAACTTCAAATTGACCAGTTCAGTCTGCTTATTGACTAAAATATCTGTTATGACTTCGCCGGTCAATTTGCTGTACACGTCCCTGACATCTCCATCCTTTGTCGGTTTCAGTGCGATAAACGCCAGATTTTTACTGTCTTTCCCGTCATCGTTTTCCTGATACGGCAGAACAATACCCTCCGCAAAATCATTTGCTATATAATCCAAATCAGTCATGTACAAATTCATCATTTTCACGGGAACTGCCGTGTCCTGATCATTGTCCAGATAAAAATTTTCCTCACGTGTGTCAACCGCGTCGAATGGAAATACCCACTTTCCCTTAAAATATACTGTGTTGAACAGTGCAAGACGCACTGCCTCGTCCAGTGGCTGTTCCAGCATCTGATCAATCATGCCATTTGTCTTGTTATCAATCCAACGGTTCATCTCATTCATGGCCTTCTCTGTGGACAGATCTGCCTGAAAGGCATCCGCCCCCAGCAGGGACTGAATCGTATCAAGCCATGCATGGTCCACGATAAATGCATCGTCAATCCATGCAGAATCCGCAATGGACAGCTTTAGCAACGCTCCGTTGGCCGGAAGGCTGTTTATCATGTCACCGGACAGTGCCACCATGTCCTCTCCAAGCACCTTATGAAACGCCTCCCTTGTAGTCCCGTCCGCCCCGCAGCCTGCCATGACAAGCGCCAGATACGCCGACACAGGTGAGAGCACCGGATTTTTGTCCTGGACATTCTGTGCAAGCAATGTATATCCAAACTGCTGTACGCTTTCATAGGACGCTACATCATAATCAGCTGCCGTCTCCTGCACCTTCTCGCCTTCCAAAGCTTTTACTTCTGTCTCCACTTGTCTTTCCTCCTTCCTGTCATTAACAGCTGTTTCCTGACGGCCATCCTCCGCCTGTACAGAGATCAGTCCTGTATTATCTGTCTTTCCACATGCCCCCATAAAGCACGCAGCTGATAACATTGCAGATATCATAAAAATACGCTTTCTTTCCATAGTCATTCCCCCTTTGGATTATCCATGATACCGATAAATACTGGAATCTCACGCTCCATGTCCATGATCATATACAAAAAAGGTTCGTTAAAGAATAGATCTTTTGATTCAGGCGAGAAACCTGCGCCGTCCCGTATATCAATTTCTGTCACGGCTGCAGCCTCTGTTCCCTCCTCATCCACGATAATCTTCGCCTTTTGCCGAACAAGACTGATATACAGATTCCCGTCGCTCTGTGTCGTACCCATATTTGTAAAATTAGCCTGTTTGATGTCAAAACACGTTCGCAGCCCCATATTGACAAGACTTTGATTCAGTTCCCTGTCAAATGTTACCTCAAATTTAGGAATCTTAAGGTTTACGATTTCATTCTGTCTATCCGAGAGCATCTTTTTCATAGTACTGCCTGTAATCTGTCCATATACCTCCCTGATATCACCCCCATCTGTTGGTTTCAAGGCAATCAGCGCCATTTGGGGCTCCCGATATTCGATACTCTGGTATGCTTCAAATCCCTCCTCGGGATTGTTTTTGTACGGCAGAATGACCCCTTCTGCAAAATCGTTGGAAATATAATCCAAATTAATCTGGTACTGCTTCATCATGTCAACCTGCTCTGTAATCCCTAGGGCCCGGTCAATATAAAAATCCTCCCTGCGTGTATTGTTCGCCTCAAAGGGCTTTTCCCATCTGCCCTTAAAATATACTGTATCAAAAAGCACAAGTCTTGTCCATGAATCCAGCGGTTTTTCGAGCATCTGGTCAATCATGCCGTTGGTCTTATAGGAAATCCAGGCGTTCATGCTGTCCATCGCCTCCTTCGTGGACAAGTCTGCCCGAAACGCCTCGGCATTCATCAGGGAATGAATCGTGCCAAGCCAGTTCTCATCGACATGAAATTCATCGTCAATCCATGCGGAATTTGCAATCGCGAGACTAAGCAGCTCCCCATCCTGCGGCAGGTTGTTCATCATATCATCGGAATATACCTCCATCTCGGTGCCAAGCACATTGTAAAATTCCTCCTTTGTCGTGCCGGCTGCTCCGCTTCCTGCAACAGAAAGCGCCAGATAGGCTGACACTGGCGAAAGCACCGGATTTTTGTTCTGGATATTCTGCGCAAAGAGGTCATACCCAAAATCCTGCAACCCTTCGTAGGAATCTATGGAATAATCAATGCACACTCCCTGCGTAGTCTCCTTTGTCAGGTTTTCTACATTACCTGCTCTTTCTATGTCAGGCGTACTATGGTTCCCTGCTTTTGCGTAATCAGCCTCCCGGCTCTGACCTGTTGCTGCCGGACTGTTCGGATTTTTGCTGTCTCTGCTGGCACAGCCGCCAAAAACAATAGCTGCTGCGGTAACTGCTGACATTGTTAATATACCTTTTTTCATCATACGAACTCCACCTTCAATCAATATTCATCGGCAAAACGGAATGTATAGCCGTATTCCGGTGACGCCTGGAATGTATCTAGCTCCTCTTTTGTAAATGTTCCTGTAAGCTCGAAATCTTCAGAAAGCCGCACCTGATATCCAAGCTCTGCAAGACGCCTGTACTCCTGTTCAAGCTTCTCATTCCCGGCTGCTGTTGCTGGCATATGCAATGCACGGTATGTTGTGCCTCTATTGTCTTCATCAGAAGTCTCGCCGTAGAGATCAATCACAACATGATATGCATACACCAGTTCGTTTGTTGTCCCGGCTGTGTTTTTCTGCTCTTCATAATATTCCATCGTCTCCGACAGGTAATGGTAACAGTAAAATTCTCCTCTCTGGGGTGCTGGATAATCATAAACTGAAACATCCTTCTCGCCATAATAGTCACTAATAATTGTGTACTGCATGCATTCCTGAACTGCAATGCCCTGTTTTTTTGTCTCGTCCAACATGTCCGCCACCGCACTGTTTTCGTTCTCCTTGGACTCCTCTTTGTCAGCCTCTGTTTTTGCCAAAGCACTGGTGCTGTCTGTCATGCTGTCAGTTGTCTGGAGGCCTCCTGCGGGCTGTATATCACCCCCATTGCCTGTTGTCAGAACACCTCCCGCCGCTGTCTGCCCGGCGTCATCTGCCGCGTTGCCAGCAGACAGAGCACCATCCTCTGGCGACTGGCCCGCCACCCCGCCGTCTGCATCTGTTGCGGCACTCATCGGAGAAGCCATATCCCTGGCATTCCCGTCAGGCATCCTTTTGGCATTCTGATGTGACCAGAACGCAGCTGTTGAAACGCCCAGCACGATGACACAGGCTGCCGCCATTCCCCATTTTGCCGCTTTATTGTTTCCGTGGTCCGCCCCACCTGTACGGCCTGGCACCAGAAAGCGTGACAGCTTCGCCAGCAAATGGTTCCTGGCAGAAAATGCGGCTGGCTCCAGCGCCTCCTCTACAAGCACGTCGTCTATCTGTTCCATACATTCGAGCAAATCTTTTCCTCTCATAAACAAATATCCCCCTCCTCCAGATGTTCGCGCAGCTTGTTTCTCATACGAAAAAGAATTGACTTTACCTTACTCTCACTGATCTGAAACATGCCTGCGATATCCCTTATGGAATCCATATACCAGTAGCGGCGCACAAACACAACTCGCATCTCTTTTGGCTGGCTGTACAGAAACT
>CAJUQZ010000079.1:10889-20020 GCA_910588755.1 uncultured Lachnospiraceae bacterium
AAACTCGCTGATGATTCGCCCAATCTCCCTGCTGTCCAGCTTCTGCTCTAGATCGTTTGGCGATGGAATGCAGTTCTCAATCTCATCGCTTAGCTCCACGACTGTCACACAACGCTTTTGCGCATGGTAATAATCATATCTGCCGAAAGAAAAGTTACGCGCAAGTTTTGCAAGGTAAGCAAAAAAGTAGTCCGGCCTCTGCGGCGGCAGCGTATTCCACGTCGCATGATATGTATCGTTCACACACTCCTCCGCATCCTGCCGGTCATGCAGGATATTCATGGATAGCGTCTTTAGTCGCCCACCGTATTTTCCATCTGTTTCCGCAATCGCCTGCTGTGAACGCTGCCAGTATAATTCAATGATCTCATTGTCTTCCAAAGGATTTTTTTGTGTCTGGTTGCAGAGTTTGGATTTTTTTATGAAATGTAACAAAAAGAGAACTGGTTTTCAGTTCTCTCCTTTTTCCTTTATTGTACTACATTGTATTGCAGACATCAAGCAAAATGACAAGGTTCTATTTCAAGGTTCTATTTTGACAAGTCTCCTCTGTAGTGCTATAGTAATTATTGAGAGGGAGGTGCCTCTGCACCGTTTTCCTCAATAATTGTGAAAGGAAGAGAATCATGTCACCTGAAGATAAGGAATTATTAGAACGTATCAATGTGTACGCCGACCGGGTACTAAAAGATTTTGACCCGCAGAAGACGCGCGTTTCCTTCCAGCTTGAGAAACTCAAACCCATCATGGAAGAAATTGCGCAGGAAAAGGGATCAACGGTAGAAGAAATATTTATCAAGTATATGGATCTGGCAAGCCAGGTCACTGTCAGCAGGGAGACAAAATTTCAAAATACCATCGGAAACATGACCAAATACGGCGATGTGCATGATGCGTAACCATGCAGAGAAAATATGTCCTGGAGGCATACTTGTTCTGCCGGGGCTGTAGCAACCAGTCATGGCCTGGTCAGTCCCCTGACTGACTGCCACAGCCCCAGTCAAACTGAATTGTCAGATACCCCTTGTCAAATTTTGCCCCGGCGACCTCCATTCCGGCAAACTCCGGCGGCATCGGAAATCTGCGACTCTCATTGCGCACGCCTACCAGCAGTTCATTTCTTTCCTGCTCCAGACGCAGCTCTGCTTTGGATGCAAACGGCAAATAGATTCTAAGACTTTTTTGTGCCAAATCCACCTCATAGATCTTCTGCTGAAACAGCACGGCATTGGGATCACACCCATCAAATATCTGCGCCCCGACACGTTCAAGCATCTCCAATGTGCGAAGTTCCCGCTGCTGCAGCTCCACATAAAACCGAGGCACTTCACTGAAGCTTTCTGCGATTTCCTGCAGAGCCTCCTCCTGCAGCCTCGTCCACCTGTTAAAATATCCCTCCATCGCCTTTGCCGGATAGATATGATTTACGATCACCGCGTCAACATTATAGTGATACAGGTACAGACAGGTGAAATTGCGCTTCGCCTCGCTGATCACGATTTTCTCTGGTGTGGTGACCACGCGCAGGCTCACAGTCTCTTTGTCCAGCAAAAGCGCCTGCAGACGCTTCATGCGTTCCATCAGGGATTCGATGTCATCAAACACATTATCCTTTGGCATGGGAACCTTCATCGTCTTTTCGATAAGCCTGCCCACGGTCTTTGTCGCCGCCCGCTCGATTGGCAGCAGTCTTCTCACAAACTCCGATAGGCGCTCTGGATATCTTAAGAGGGCTAATGTCTCTCCTGTAGGCGCACAGTCCACGATAATCGTATCGTAGACGCCACTCTCATACACGTCTAGAATCTGAAACATGGAAAAGAGCTCCTCTAGTCCTGGAAATACTAAGAGCTCCTCCGCCTCGATTCCGCCCCCGCCCCTTGCCGTGAGCAGCTCCTTCACATACTCCTTCAAGTTGCCCCATGCCTTCTCACTCTCATAAACCGTATCAATCTCCACGGCATAAAGATTTTTTGTGATTTCCACAGGCCTTCTACCAACCTTTCTGTCAAAGGAATCCCCCAGGCTGTGCGCCTGATCTGTGCTCATCACAATCACCTTTTTTCCATCTCCTGCAAGCTTTACCGCGGTCGCCGCTGCCATGCTGGTCTTACCCACGCCACCTTTTCCTGTATAAATGATAATCCGCATCGTCTGCCCCTCCTGTCTTATACAATATCAACCTTCTTCACCTCTGAACCTTTTTTATCTGGCTTTTTTTGGTCATTGTGACCCGCACTGTGTGCACCGCACCCCCTGTACTCTCTCACTGCATCTGATGCAATTTCCACAGCCATCATTTTCAGCTCCTTTTCGATCACGTCAAGATGCCTGCACACATTGTCTGAAAACAGGGCATGTATGGCTTTTCTCTGGTATTCCCCTGCCGTTTTTAACCGGTTAAATAATTCCCTGTTCATCTGCATCATGCTCCTTCCCAAACCATATACACAATGTCCCATCCTCAAATTTCGCACTTGTAACCATATAACTGCGGAATATATTTGGAAGTGGTATGTTGCGCTTAAAATTTCCCGTCTGGACCACAAGGTCTGTCGCAGCCTGGTACAAATTGATGTTCTCCTTCTCTGCATAGGGCAAAAATACCTTTAGCTGATACCCCTCGTCTGTCTGCTCAAAGTGCTCCCTCTCTGTGATGTTTTTCACCGCAAACACGTCCCTGCCTGTCAAAACATTTTCCACAATTCTACGAATGGCCTTCTCTCCCTTGAGTTCCTCGTCATACCACGGGATTTCATAGACCGGAAGGGCTGAAAAGCTCTCCCTGATGCAGGTGATGTATTCCCTCTGAATCGCAATCCACTGCACGAAAAAGTCATTGTCCAGATCTGCTGGCAGAATCCTGTTGATATAGATGCCATCAACATTAAAATCATAGAGATTCAGATACATGTAGCTGCGCTTTGTCTCCTCAAGGACCATCTTTTCCGGCGTTGTCACGATCCTGACACTTGTGATGGCCCTATCCTTTAGCAGCTCCTGCAGTTCGATTAATTTCAGGAAAATTCTCTCAATCTCGTTCATGGCTGCTTTGTTTGGCATCTCAATCTGAAAAGCTGCTTTAGAGACAGGCGAAAGCAAACGCACGGCCACCTTTCCAATCGGGAAAAATTTTTCCATGTACCATGAAAGCAACTCGGGAAATTTTAACAACGACAGCGTTTCCCCTGTCGGCGCACAGTCCACGATAATTCTACCATAATCTTCCCTGTGATAGATGTCCGCAATTTTGAGTAGAGAAAACAGTTCTTCCATCCCCGGTATCATCCCAATATTCTGCATACTGCTCTCCTGTGTATCTGAAAAAAGGCTAGCAAGATAGCTCATGACAGCCGAAAAATCATTTTCCATCACATATTCCGGGTCAATCTCGTAAAGGTCCAGATTGGGCAGTATATTTTTTGCCTCCTTTCCCAGCTCTTGCTCAAAGATGTCACCCAGATTGTGCGCCATATCGGTGCTTACCAGCAGGGTTTTTATTCCCTCCTCTGCACTTTTGACGGCATGGGCTGCCGCTATGCTACTCTTTCCCACACCGCCCTTTCCTGTAAAAATATAAATCCGTTTCATCGTATCCTCCTCTCTTAAACCAGTAAAAATATAATTTGTGACACTTTTATATGATACTTTAAAATACAATGCCATAAATCATTTCACGTGTTATGTCCATAGCCAAAGTAGTTTTCAGTCAGAATAGTTCTATAGAATATTACTTATATAAAAATTGTTCTTATACAAAATAATTCTTATACAAAATAATTCTTATACAAAATAGTTCTTATATAGAATAGTTCTTATATAGAATAGTTCTATGTTCGAAGTATTTACTTGTAATGAAGCAGCCCATAGGCTGCCTGTACTTACACTATTCAATTGTAATTTTCCGCACTTTTTTATGTGTCTTTGTGCTGCTGTTTTCCTGCCGCAGTATTTCCATAATTTTAGATGTCATTTTATAGAATAGCGTCATCTCGTCTGCTGTAAAGGAACCCATGACTTTCATGCCATAATGGGCAAGCTCCTTGATCAGGGCCTCAAACTGTTCTATTCCCTTCTGGCTAAAGCCAATTTGTACAACCCTCTTATCCTCCTCAGAACGGTTTCGCACCACCAACCCGTTTTTCTCCATGCGGCTGATAATTCCCGTCGCCGTATTGAGCGGCACATGGATATAATCTGCGATTTCTGTCATATTGACCGCCTGCTTCTGATAGAGCAGCCAGAATATAAAGACTTCATTTTTAGAACAATTCAGAAATATGTTTTCCCATAAATCAGAGGACAGCAGCTCTCTTAGTTCATCTATATAATCCACCACGATTTTGGAAAGCTCCTGTGTGACACCATATTTTTCCAGACCCATAGTTCTATCCATACATTTATTCCATACTCTTTATTTAAACTGTACACAAAATACTTCCGCCGTCGAATTTATTTAATTCTACCACGGAAGTATTTTTCTGTCAACCCGATTCCATTTAAAAATTTAAAGCATTTTTTCTATAATACTCTATTAATCCTTCGAGCCGGCAACCCAGTTTAAGCCCCAGCCAAAAGCCTTGTCCAGCTCTCGGTGTCCTCTCACAAACTGGACAACCTTTTCCATCGACAGCGACTTTCCGTCCCTGTTTTCTAAAAGTGCAATCCCGCACATTCCCAGATTTGAACCATACTCGTCCATCTTGACAATAATATCCCTGCTCCCAGGGCATTTCACGGTCACGATTCCCTTCGCTTCGCGCCAATTGGCTGCACCCTCATAGATAAAGGTGTATACCAAAATTCTTTTGATCTGTGGTATCATGGCGCTATTCACCCGCAGGTTCTCCCCACTGGTCGATAACCCGGTCCTGTCATCTCCATCAAGAGCTATGTATGGCGGGTTTGTGAGGCTGCCAAACGCGTTCCCCAAAGCCTGCACACAACCCTTTCTGCCGTCAGCAAGCTCAAACAAGCACCCTAGATCTAGATCGATTCCTTTTGACCGCCCGAAAAAACCGCGTTTTTCCGGCTGGCTCCAGTTGAGATTGATCAGGATTTCCCCACTGCCCTTTGAAAGACTTACCTTCTGGCCTTTTTCGAGTACAATTGCGCCGCGGTCTGGATCCTTGATCTCTGTATTCACACCATAATTCTCGCACAGGGCTTTAAGTCCGCCCTGAAACCCACTGCCCACGGCATTGAACTTCCACTCGCCCTTGTATCTGTATATCTCACCGACAACCACTGAAGCTTCTATGGAAAAGTCCTCACCGAGGTCATACCGAAGCAGCTCGCTGTCTGTCGTACTATCAACAATTCGTATAAATGCATTGCTCACCTGACCGAAATTCTGGTTCCGCCTATCCGCATCATAGATTGTAACGGCCACAGCGATTCTCTCGATATCCTGTGGAACCTGGCTTAAATCAACATAGATCTGTTCGTCATCGCCATCGCTGCCGCCAGTTAAGTTGTCCCCCATATGCTCAATGCATTTCGAGGGGTGCCGCAGATTACCATAATAAATAAAATCTGTGTTTGCACTGACCTTACCGTCTGCCTTTAACAAAAAAGCTGTCGCGTCAAGGTCAAAATCTGTGCCGCCGCCATACTTATTGGTATCCCAGCCTAGTCCAATCAACATTTTGCTTAAACCGGGATTCCCCTTTGTCAGGTCAACCTTCTGACCCTTCTGTAATGATATTGCCATCGCTTGTCTCTCCTTTCGCTTTGTGTGCTGGTAACTACAAAAACAGCTCTTTCTTGTTATGCTGTTATACAAATGCACCCTTTTCAAGCCACGTCCGGTTTTCAACACTTGTTCCCAGCGCATCAAGCGCTACATTGTAGGTATCGGATATTTTTCGGTTGATCATGATAATTTCTTTCCGAATCTCCAATTCTTCTAATGATAATTTGTCAAGCTTTTTTTTCATATCTTGTATTTCAGATTTTATACCCTGTATTTCGCTCTTCATTCCCTGCATGTCAGATTTCACACCTTGTATTTCAGATAAAATCAGGTCAAGCTTTTCGCTGTCTGTCATTTATACCACCCTTTCGCAGTAATTTTCTTATTTGCCCTGCTTTTCTGTATCTGATGTAAGTATAGCATAATTCATGTATAAAGTCTATTGAATTATCAAATGATATCAGGTAACGGATCCTTACTCTGATAACGTAGCCGTCACAACCATCACAGGTCTTGGATAATTCATCTCAGGCAGTGTGTTTCCATAACTGTCCTCTGTCAGATAAATACTAGATAACCCGCACCAGCCATCTCCTGTCTTGCCTTTGTCTAAGTTTTTTATTTCTATACAGTGACGCGTTTTTTTCAAATCAGGTGGTGTATCACTGCTGTTTTCCCAATAGGTAATACCCTCTGCAAGCTCAGGCCAGTCTTCCAGTAAGGATTGCTGTTCTTCCAGTTCTGCATTGAACTGAGTATGCTGTTCCATTGTACGCTGATGCACCAGCTGGCCAGTTTTTTGTATATCCATATAACCTTTTTCTACCAACATTGCCTGCACACTGGAGTTTCCAATTAACTCAACAGGAAACCATGTATTCATATTTGATTCATGATAACACGCATTGTATTCATAGGCTACCGTATAAACCTTTACATTTTGAAATGTAAGTTCAATCGGATTGGATTCCCCTTTGGAGTGTACTGCCATCACATATGGGGACACATAATTTTTCAACTCACAGTTTCTCATTCGGACTTTTGATGCACCAGACTCTAGTATGTTATTATGTATAAAAAGGCAACCACTTCTGCCAGAAATCAGTTCACAGTCCTCTATTGAAATCTCTGTCCCGCTCCAGCATCCGATTCCAACACAATAATTATTGGAGGAAATGATTCTGCAATTCTCCACACTAAGTGACTTTCCTTTAGAATATGCGTGGTCCACATGAATCACATATCCGGAAAACTGGTCCTGCCATGTATCAACCAGCATTGAAGGATTGCTGTCAAAAGTTCCTTCTTCATTTGTCCCAGAAATATTCCGCTGTTTTTCTCTTGATCCTGTCCCGCAGATAGTCAAACCGTAAACCCTGCCAGCAGCAATTGTAAGCGGAATATTATGATAATTGTCCGTGTTCGCTGTCAGAATGCAGTCTTCTTTGCTCAGTCCCAGCAGATTGACTGTTTTGTTCTCTATGATGACATTCTCCTCGTAGGTGCCAGGATAAATCAGGAGCGTATCCCCTGACTCCACGCTGTCAACCCCCTCCTGAATTGACACAAAATCTCCTGTTCCATCAGGCTTGACCTCATATACATTTCCTTCCTGTGCAACCTCCGCCAGAACGTCAGCTGCCTCTCTGGCATACACTGTAGTTTGTTGCAGCAAAAATACAGCTGAAAGTGATGCCAGAACCAACATGGCTCTCCTTTTCAAATTATCCATGTTCCCTTTCATCCTCCTATTCAGAAAATAAGATTTCCTTAACCCCGTCAACCTATGCTGACATATTTCCTTTGATTGCCAGTATGCATAAAAAGAAACACTAAAAAGTATCCTGCCTTTTCAGTGTTTCTCTGTACAACTTGCTATATCAATATAAGTAATACATAAGCCAGTCCAGATCCTTGTCATATATCTTATCCTGAATATCCTCTGCAAGATCCATATAATCATCTTCGTCCGCCTTGCCAAGATCAAATTCCTTACCGTCAAGCTTCTCTATCTTTGCTCCCTTTTTGACGGTAATATCAAGTTCTGGTGCTATACTATAATAGTACGATCCAATTTCACTGATCTTAAAATTCACCTCAGAACCAGAGCTGGTCACCTTACCCTTGACAGACGCATCATCTATGATGACTTCAAACTTACCATTATCATAATTGTATTCCAGACTTGCAAGCTGCTGCTTATAGGAACCGCTCCTCTCTTCCAGTTTAAACACTTCCTTTGAGCCGTCGTCACTGCCTGTCAGCCTGTATCTTTCGTCATCTACTTTCAGCGTCATATTCTGCATTCTGTAATCGCCGCCCTCGAAGCAAAGCTCCGCCTCTGCATCCTCCTCGGGTGTCCGAAGCACAATTCCTGCAAGCTTATTCTTATAGAGATAAAAAGATAATTCAATATCTTCCATATCCTCCAGTTCTTCTCGAAGCTCATCAAATGCATCAGCTACGGTTTCTTTCCAGTCAGCAGAAGGCGAATAGATATCCATATCTGCTACAAGCATTGTCTGAAACAGCGAAGCGTACTTGTCGCCAACAAGCGTCTCTATCTGATCCACCACATGAATCATATTCCTATCTGTAAGCACTGCCGTATATCCCTTGCAGTCCACATCCTTATCATCAATTGTAAACTCTTCTTTGTCTGCGTTGACAAACGAAATGCTTTTTAACTCATCTGTGTAAACCTTGAATACATCCGCATAAAATTTCTTTATATCCGTCTTCTGTTCCGTCAATGATTTCAGCGTGGTATTGATCTGTTCAATTGTTTCTTCGTCCACCTCATCTGCGAGATATCCTGTGATGTCCTTGTTGTAATCATAGACAAACAGATAACTAGACAGCTGCGGCATCTGAAGCTTAACACATTTTGTATCGATCCCTGCAATCATCTCAAGCTTTGATCCGTCCTGGCTCATCTGAAAGGAAAGCTGTTTTTCCCTTCCACCATTACGCAGTTCACCATCAAACTTCACATCACTTAAATCACCAGAAAGCGCGATTGTATACTTTTCCTGTGCCAGTACACTGAATGTATTCTCAAATGCTTCCACAAAATGAGGTCTGTCCTTAAAAGTATTTGCTGCCGCCATCATAACTTTTCCAGCCTTGCCCATAAACAGGCCCGATGAGATTGCAGCAACTACGAGGATAACCACCAGTATTGCAGCAACCCCGCCGATTATGACTGGCATTTTGATCTTCCGCTCTTTTTTCTTTTTACCATTCAAAGCATCCTGAATTGGTCTCCCTGTCATCGGGTCAAAACCGCCTGTTGGCTGTGCTGGCTGCGGCTGATTCAGCGGCTTTCCTGTCATCGGATCAAAACCGCCTGTTGGCTGTACGGATGTCGGTTGCGGCTCAGATGGCTGATTCAGCGGCTTTCCTGTCATCGGGTCAAAACCGCCTGTTGGCTGTG
>CAJUQZ010000080.1:0-11457 GCA_910588755.1 uncultured Lachnospiraceae bacterium
GTAACTACGGCGGATTTTATGTGAGTTTATACTGCCGTGAATAATTCGGGCTAATTGAGGAGTTCAACACAATTTTGCCCATTGCATACTGTAATGCCCTACAATTAAGATGACAAATTTTGTTGAAGATACTTAGGAGCTGTAAAGACATTTTTAATTAAAAATACTACGATCAGGAGGAATCATTGTAATGGCTGCTCTCGAGATGAGAATTGACCGGCTAAATTTTGATACAACTACAGATTACAACCAGATTCAGTCATTTAGTATCGGACATGAAAGCTGTATTATAAAGTTTTTTCATATTATTCAAAACGAAACCCTGCTTAGCTTTGTAAAGGAGCAAAGGCAAAACGGAAAAACAATCCGCATAATCACCCCGTTTGTTCCTGAAAGACACTTAGACGCGATGAAATCCGCAATTGAAAGAATCCGCGGGCAAAAGTGTTTCGAGAACAGTATCATTATTGTAAATGATTTCGGATTAATGAATTATCTTTTCAAAACGGACCACAACTGTCAACTATGTCTGGGAAGAAGCTTGTCTGTCTGTTTTGATTATGCTCCCTGGGGACATCAAATCTATGCGGATGAACCCTCTCAGATTCAGCGCGTAGTGGCACAGATTAGTTTTTATGACGATGAGAAAATGGAATTTTACAGCAAATATAACGTTACAGAGATTGAGGCCAATGTTACAGAAAAAACAGTAGAAAGTTTAAAGAACATCCAAAAAGCCGGGTTTCAGGTAAATGCCCATCAGTCAACTTTTTTGTACGGTATACAGCGGAGTTGTTATATTAAAAGATACCACGCAGGACAGTCCTGCAACGCAACGGAATGTGACCATGTCCAGCAGATCGAAATAGACTCCCTGTGGGACAACACAGGATTTTTTGAGGTATCAGAAGATATTAACTTCCCTTCACCATTATATTTGCGCGGAAACCAAATCTATGGTAAGGCATATGACATCCCCTGTGATTGGGCAGACAGAATTATTATTGATTCTGAATAATACATTCTTACAGAAAGGCAAAGATATGAAATTAAAAGTACCTGTCAATTCGTATATGTCGGCAGTAAAACAGATTGAGGCTGGAGCAGATGAGATTTATATGGGATTGGAAGATTCCCACTTTAACCGAATGTCCTATTCTGCCAGGGCCCAGATCACCTGCAAAGGAGTTCACTCCAATCTTAAGGATGAGGAGTTTGCGAAAATCGTGCTCTATGCGCACTCCAAAAATGTAACTGTAAGTCTGACTGCAAACTGCCAGCATGTGACCAAAAGCAAGGATGATTTTTACCGAAAAGGTTTTATAGAATATGTGAAACGCGGCATCCGTCTGGGCGCCGATGCGGTAATCGTGTCCGATATTGGAAATCTGATCGCTATAAGAAAATGTAACATAATGATACCACTCATTGCGGGATGCTATTTAAATTGCTTTAACCGGGAAACGATAGATTTTTTGAATAATTTGAACGTGTTCCGCATATGTGTCCCAGATCAGGTAACATTTGATGAAATGAAAAGTATGAAGGAGCACTCAGATATACAAATAGAGATATTTATTGGGTATGGATGCTCAAACATTCCTGGCATGTGCAATTTCTATCATAATAGTGGTGAAAAGAACAGACTGGGCGTGCCGTGCCGCGCAAATTTCCGGTTGGATGGTCATGATCCAGTAAATATACTAGACGCCTGCCCTGATTGTGCAGTCTGCAGCATTCCGAAATTGTATGATCTTGGAATTGACAGCCTAAAAATTATCGGCCGCGAAACAGACTGCGAAAAAGTTGCAGCAATAACAAAAATGTACAAATCAGCCATTCAGATGTATGCAGACACCCGGTCTTTTCATCGCAAAGAAATTCTTTCTGCAATTCCCTGGTGGGAGAATGAAATGTGCCACAAAAGATGCAAATATGAAGAAACCAATTTATTGCGTTCGTATATCTGATAAATTATTTCGCCACAAATGTCTGTAGCGGCAGGCAAATATGCCTGCCGCCGTTCTTACAAATCAGCAAATTTCGCGCAGAAAATGACCTGTTATGGATCTCTCACAATTTATAATATCGCATACCGTTCCCTGACATACCACCTCGCCCCCATTTTTTCCACCTTCCGGGCCCATGTCAATGATCCAGTCTGCCTGGACGATCACGTCAAGATTGTGTTCTATAACAATCACTGTATTATGTGATTTTGTCAGCAGTTTCAATACTTTTATAATCTTTTGTGTGTCTTTGGGATGCAGTCCGCGCGTTGGTTCGTCGAAAATATAAGTATTTCCCCGCTGCGTCAGTTTCTGTGATATTTTAAGCCTTTGTCCCTCACCGCCAGAAAGCGTATTTAACGGCTGTCCTAATGTGATATATTCGAGACCGGTTCGTTCGAGTATTTGAAGATTTTTCGTTATATCTGTCTCGCTGGCAAAAAAATCTAGGGCCTCCGAAACCGTCATATCAAGCACTTCTGAAATATTTTTGCCCTGATAGGTATACCTTAATACATGGTCCTTGTAGCGTTTTCCACCGCAGGCATCACAGATATTTCTCACATTTCCCAAATAATGCATGTCTGTCTCTATGTAACCTGTCCCATTGCACTCCGGACAACTACCCTCGCTGTTAAAGGAAAACAATGAGGGATTCTGGCCTGTCTTCCTGGCATAGAGGGCGCGTATGAGATCAAACACACCACTGTATGTGGCGATATTCCCCCTTGAAGTTGAACCGATCTGGGTCTGGTCCATCACGACCGCCTTCGGCGTATTTGCACAAATGTGACGTGACAAGGAAGTTTTCCCAGAACCGGATACTCCGGTGAGGACCGTGATAAAGTTTTCTGGAATCTTGACAGACGCCCCATGTATATTATTGATATCAATATCCTTATACTCCCTGAATTTCGCGTTTTCACGCTGAAATAAGGATTTTTCTACTGTAGGGCCGACTTTATTAAATACGGAAAACAGACTTGAGTTCTCGTCTGACTTTATTTCTTCCGGTGTCCCCGCTGCAATCTGCTCCCCGCCGTGTGCACCTGCTCCAGGACCAATATCAATAATATGATCTGCATGACTTAGAATATAAGGATCATGCTCAATTACAATCACTGTGTTGCCCCTTCTGACAATCCTGCCCAAACTGTCAGCCAGCTTACGCACATCGCGCTCATGAAGCCCCGCCGTCGGCTCATCCAGAATATAGGTAATATCGGTCAATGATGATACCAGTTGTTTTGCCAGTTTCAATTTCTGTGCTTCTCCGCCTGACACCGAGGATATAGACCGGTTTAGGTTCAGGTATCCTATACCCAGCCCTTTAATACTTTCTACCTGGTTTATAATGAGCGGAAACAGTGCTTGGGCCACGGGGCTGCTATTGTCAAGCTGCCTTAGCAGTGCAGGTATTTCTGCCAGTTCACATTCCACAAAATCCTTCATGCAAAATAGTCCACCCACTTTGACATTTCTAGGCTTTGCACACAATCTCACCCCGCCGCATTCAGGGCATACCCCATCCGAAAAGAATTGACTATCATAGTCAGCAGCACTGAGACCTCTCTCATCTTTTTTCCTTTTGACCAGCCGTCTTACTATCCCTTCATAAGAAAATGACTGTGCTACCTTTGCCCCTTTGCTTTGAATGGAGACAGGATCACTGAAAAGGAGCCTGTTCATTTCCTCTTCTGTAAAATCGCCCAGCTTTTTATCCATATCGTAAAAATCACTTGCCTGTATGATATTCCAGTACCTAGAGCCTACCTTCCATGTTTTATGCTGTATTGCGCCTTCATTAAGGGATTTTTTCATATCTATGAGTTTGTTTTTGTTCACCGTCATTGCCGTCCCCAAACCACCACAGACAGGACATGCACCTGCCGGCGTATTGAACGAAAACTCACCGGCGCTCAACATGGAATCACCCAATCTGGAAAACAAAAGACGCAGATGTGTATAAAGCTCAGTGTATGTCCCTACTGTGGATTTGGGATTTCCCGTAAACATTCCCTGATTAATGGATATACAGGATGTTAGCCCCTCAATCCTGTCAAAATCCGCCGTTTCATAGCGGGGCAAAATCCGCCTGGCATAGGAACTTAGCGAATCTAGATACTGCCTTTGCGCTTCATTAAAAAGTATGTCATAAACCAGCGTTGATTTTCCAGACCCGGACACGCCGGAAACTGCTGTCAGTTTATGTTTTGGTATCACCACATCAATATTTTTTAAATTGTTTTCCCTCGCCCCGTAAATCTCTATATTTGCCATTTTATCTTCTCCTTAATATTGTGCAGCCCCGCGTTCCGCCAAACCCTGGGTTAATGAGCATCGCTGTCTTCCCTGGACCGATCGTTTTGTCCTCGCAGTGCGTAAAATAGTGATAAAAGCTGTCATTTGAATTAAAGTGTCCTGTCTGGACAATATTCGCATCTAAGATCTTGTCCCTGTCCATATGGACTAGTTCTGCAAATATATCCCAGATTTCTCGGCTAGAAGTATGTGGTGCTATAAAATCCACAGCGCTAAGCCCACTTTTACTTAGGCAGTTTTTATATGCATCTCTAAGAAGCAGTGGAAGTGTCTCCCGATATTTTTGGATCGCATCCTTTCCGGAATTTTCCCCTTCAGGAGCAAATAACACAGTATCCAGGCTGCTTACCACAACTTCATGAAGTCCATCACCCTTTTCGAGCATCATTCCAATGACAGCATCGCCCATCACAGTACCAAAAAAATTTCTCTCCCGGTCACTGTATGCCTTATCTGCACCAAAAACCAATATGCGGTCATATCTGTCGTTCTCTATCTGGGCAGCGGCTGCTTTTACAGCCATATGGGTTATGGCACACGGCAGGCCACTTAGATAGATCACTGGCACATTAAAATAGTCATTTAGTTCCCGGCCTTTATTCCCTTTTATAAAAGGAAGCGAATGGGCAATATACACCATATCTGGTTTCTTTTTCCACTTTTTCCCGCATGCGATTATCATATCAGAGAGTATCCGGGCATTATCAATAGGAGCACTCTTTATTACCTTATGACCATAGACTTGCTGATTATTTGCAAGCTCATATGCATATTCTGTTATTGATACCATTTTGGCGCCTCCTTATCCATCAGTATATTTTATAGGCAAGTTCATATTCACAGTCCGCAAAACACCGAAACAGTGCATGGTCTATCGTTTCACATGCCAGGGCCTGTTTCCGTATTGCACACAGAATCTCTATCTGCTGTTCAATCAGGTCCGTCTGGTATCTGACCGCAAGCTCCTTACGCTGAATCATATAATTGACCTCATGATAGATTCCCATACCCCATTGTCGCATATCCTTGTCGGCTAAGAAAGCATCACATGCCATGACAGCATGACTTCCCTGCCCTTCCTTTTCTGCTCGCACAAGATTCTGATGCGCCTTATAAAGGATGGCCTCGTGGTAGTCTTTCTCTTTCACTGGTTTATCCGCTGCCTTTTCAAAACGCCATATATTTATGGCATTCCCTGCTTCCGGGATTTGATCGACACTGAATATCCCACATAACATCTCTTCTGTACAATCATATCCTAGTACACACTCCGAATCAATCACGCTATAGTGATTCTGCGAACGTTTCTCTATCGCTATGTAATGGCTTTGGGCTTTATATAGCATATTTTGTGGCAGATATCCCAACCATCCCATATCAACCGGCCCTATCATAATACGCTGCCCTGGCATAAAACCTGACATAAACTGTACCGCCTGTGCTGCATCGCCAAAGCACCAATGTTCAGAACAATACCCAAGCAGCCTGGCCGTATCCTCCACCATGAAGCATGGTTCGATAAAGGGTGTCAGAATCTTGAATTTATGGTTACCGTTATGCTTTAGCCCAAAAGGAACACCGGATAACAATTCATACATCGCTGGCGTTATCTCTGTAGTATTTATTGTGTTTAAGAATGCATATGCTGCACACCATGCCCCAAATCCATTATAATGCATACCGTTCATATACAATATTCCTCAACGCCCGAATATCCACTTTCCCATTTGCATTCAAAGGAAATGGATTGTCAAAAAAACATATTTTCCGTATCTGTTTATGCTTTGGAAGTGTGCCTGAAATCGCTTCGATCTTTTCTTTTGTATCTGTGCCTTCTGCATATACACAGGCACAAACTGCCTCCCCGGACACCTTATCAGGGATTCCAATAACCCGTACATCCAGGATTTTGTCAACCTGCTTTAAGAGTTCTTCAAGTTCAGCGGCACTGACAGAAAAGCCTCCCACCTTTATCACATTTTTCAACCGATACCGAAAATATAAAAAACCCTCCGGATCGATATAGAAATAATCACCTGTCCGAAGATACCGCCGTCCTCTACAGTCGGTGCCAAATATACCGCCGTCCTCTGCATCTTCACCCCAATATCCATTCATAACATTTTGTCCATAGACGACCAGCTCTCCTTCATAGTCTGAATCACCCAGCGTTTCTACTTCTACACCATCCAGCGGAAGACCGCAGGAGCCGCTCATAATTTTATCCCACCTGCCAGGAGGCATTACAGACACCCTCTTGCATTCTGTCAACCCATACATGGGGATAATTTCCACATCCGGCAAAGCTTTATGTACCTCCGCTATCAGCGCAACATCCAAAACCTCCCCTGTTGAACAAATATATCTAAGAAACGGAAAATATTGTTTCTTTAACAGTCTTGCACGCAACAGTGCAGACAGCATAGAGGGCACTACGGGAAGCGCGGTGATCTTATGGTCATGTGCCATTTTGGGGATATCCAACAAGTTGCAATCCCTGCCAGCTAAGAACAGCGCAGATTCAAAACACAGGGCAAAAAACACCTGGTACAGCCCATAATCAAAGGACAGGGGAAGCCTGCTCAAAATCCTGTCATCACTGTTATTTTCCAGTCTTTTATTAATCCCGTCAATGCAAAAATGAATGGCCGAAAACGGGGCCTCAACCCCTTTTGGCGTGCTTGTTGAACCAGATGTGTAAATAATATATCCAATCGTGTCCGGCGGGAGGACATCACGTTTTTTTGCTGTCTTACCACCAGATATACCGCCCTTATATACAAGCGCTGGCTCACAGTCCCCTATAATATATCCCATGTCATCCGTATCTGGCTCTACTGGTACAAAGATTATCCCATATGCAATGCAGGCAAGTAGGGCAATGACAGTATCTATCAAATGATTGCACGCAACAATCACACGGTCACCGGCCCTGATGCCCTGATCTAGCCACTCCTGTCCCAGCGCAAGAGACATATCCTGCAGTTGCTGGTAACAATAGGACTGGGACTGGTCACATAAAATAATTTTGTCTGGTAAATGCTCCTCAATCAATTTCTTATATAACATACTGTCCCCCTATTTCTTCCCAATCTGAATCTATCTGGCTGCGGACAGCAGACGAGTTGTTTTCCCACCATTGGCTGCCAAAAAACTGTTCCGCGAGTATGGCATATCCATTGATAATCCGATCCGGCAACAAGATATCCTCCCCATGAAACTTCCATTCATCTCTGCACTGACACGCTATGTGATTTATTCTATGGATATACTCCGCACTGCGCGTGTCCGCAAAACCTTTGAGACACTCGATTACAGCAGCCTGACAAGAAGGGCATGTTGTGGGTGAACATATAATGTTGAATGCCCCATTTGATGTGTACCAGCTAAGTCCCACTTTAGACCATACGTTCTGGTCTAGTCGGGTAATTATCTCAGCCAGCTGCCATAAGCTTGGGGGAAAATATATCCCTTTCCTGTACAAAACCTCCAATGGCGTGGAGCTCTTAATATGTATTGGAAACAGGTCACATCCGGACACGCCTTTATCCAGGGCCCATAAAACCGTTTTTACTGCGGATTCCACACTTTCCTCCGGATATAAGAACGGAACCCCTGCTAGTACATTCGCTATGACATTTACATCATGCGCCCTGCAAATATCAATTGCCTGTGCAGCCTGCTTTAAAGAAAGCTGCTTATTGATGCAGTATTTAAGCAGAAAGGGCGATGCGGATTCTAGTCCTATATATACCCCGTAAAACCGTTCACCCAACATTTTCCTGCACAATGCGATTGTATCTTCTGTAATTGTCTCTGCACGGGTTTCAAACAATATATGCCTAAAGACAGATTTATGTAATATCCGCAGGATTCCAGTCAATGCCTCCTGTGGAACCTCTTTGCAGTCAAACATGCTTCCGGACGGGGATATCAGCAATGTATGGCAGTCCCCGGAAATATTTTTTAATCCATTTTCCACATAGGATACCATCTGACGGGCTGTTGTCTCTGGACCATTGCTGTAATCACACATGATACAGCCTCCCTGCGCATCATGAGAACATCCCTGTGTCCTAAACCATAGTCCGGCACTTGTCCCCTGCGGCGTCTGTGTAATCCGGACACTTACCGTGTCCTGGTCACTCCAGAAAGTCATCCTGTTTTTTCTTGCCTCCATCCCGATCTTTTGCAAAAATTCATTTTTTATATCCATCCAGTGAAAGCCTCCCACGCATTTTATACTTTTATTCCAGACACTTTAGCAACGGTCTGTTTTTCCATTTTTTTGCTGAGACCACAATATCCCTAAGGGCACTGATATGTTCTAGTGGCAGTCCTGATAGTTCTGCAGCCGTATTCGCGTCATATTCCTTATCGATGGCATATAGCGCATAATCGATGGCTTCCTGCGTCAGCCCTGCACGAATGCGCTTCATATTGTTATCATCTTCATCACTGAATTTCCTTCCTTTGCCCATAATTGGTGCACGGTTGATCATCCAGTACGCCAGATCAGTCAGATCCTCCTGCCCTTTCCAGAAGGCGGCAGAGGGCGGCTGTGAAATGACATTCTCCCTGCAGTGAAGTTCCCTTGCCAGCTGTACAACCTGCGTCTTGTACAAATGTGCAATTGGTTTAAAGTGAGCCAGATTATCCCCAAACGGCATAAAAAAACCTAATTTCATTTCTGTACAGTTTGAAGTACCCGCTATCAAAAAGCCCTTATCCTGATAGCCTGAGATCAGGGCCGTCCGCAAAGAACATTTTGCACGGTTAGGGTCAAGCAGTGAATCCGCACAGAACAGGGAGGGATTTCCTTGTTCTGCCGCCTTTACCAACGCCACATTCATGCCGCAAAGGTTAATCTCATCAATCGGAACATTCAAATCAGACGCCAGCTGATACGCATTTTGCCCATACTGCTCCTCCATATCATCCTGAAGAACGAACACTAGACGGACCCGGTCCTCTCCTAAAGCTTCCACACATAACCTTGCTACCACATCAGAGTCTAGTCCACCCGAAACAAACACACAGACGGGCTCATTATCATTCGCATACTGGCATATAAAACGAAGGATACGCTGCTTTTCCCCAGCAGCTAATGTTAATACCGAATTACAAGACATATGATGCATCTCCCTTCACCTGAATTATTCCATCCTGCTGTCCGTCACTGGACACTTGAAAGATAATGATAAACTCCAGACCACTGTACTGCCACTGTGCACTTGACAGTAAAGACACCAAACAGATTGCCCTATTACCAGATTCCATGACAGAATCCAATATCGCAAGCCCCTCCCTGATAATATTGGTATTGTCCCCCTGTACACAGATTGGCGTCACATTTGTGAGTCCCATGTCGTATAAGATCTCATACTGGGGCGCCGGGGAGCCAAGTTCCTCCTGAAACCGTACATCTAAAAAATAAGCGTACTCCGAGTTCCCTTCGCCAAGAACACTCCTTAATGCCTCCACGATGCTTTTTCTGTTCCTTGTGGACGTCAGGCATTGATTTGCTGCATTTCTTTCATCAACATCCTCTCCAAAAAGAGACATGATACTATCTCTGTAAAACGGATGTACATAATCTGTCCTGGCATGTGGAGGGAAAAACCATTTTATATCACTCACTGACAGCATACAAACTCTCCTTTACTTCCCTTAATGCTTCTTCTAACAAATCCGTATCCATATGAAAATATCTCGCAAGAAACCGATAATCGCGCTCAAACATAGCATACTCTATACAATCTGCCTGTCCTTTTAAGTTATCCTTCCAACTATTGCGGCAGCTGCATATTTCATGCTCTAGTGCCGCCAGAGTATCTTTGCATGGTTCAGACTTATACTTGTCCAACAGTGCCAGTATGGCCTCCTGACACTCCGAACAGGTACATGGGGAAGACAGGATCTTTGTTTTATCTGTATAATAATTGCGATACCATGAAATATTTACAACAGGCAGGCACTCCTGGGGCAGCATGGCTAATACTTCTATAAGCGCCCACAGTGATACACACTGATATCTGCCAGCTTTATACAGCACTTCAAGCAATGTACCTGGTTTGATGTGATATGGAAATAAAATGACAGCGTCAAAACCAATCTTTAATGCCTTTTGCACAGACTGACACGCAATGTTCATATTTGCCTTTTCGCTGACAAATGGCAGCCCCAGTCCAATATTGGCAACGCACCGCAGACCAGCACTGTGTACCTTCTCAACGGCAGCTTCTATATCCGAAATAAAAACCCCTTTATTTACAGAATTTCTAAGCAAACCTGCATCTAATGTTTCCACGCCTATTTCCACTGAAACCCTCTTATCGGGATAGCGGTTACGCAGCTCCCTTAACAACGGCTCTGTTATGACATCTGCCCTGCTCTCAACCGTAAGGGACTCGAAGGAAACATGATCCAGAAGTTCATATATGCCCAGGCGCAGCCTAGAACACACTTCGCGCTCATCCAGAAAACTGCCACTTGGGTTGATCACCAGATTATAATTACTGTCTGGAAGTTCCTGAAAGGATTGCTTTAATCTGGCAAGGATCATCTCCTCATCAACCTTATGGCCTTTTCCATAGTTACACATTGTGCAGCCGCCCTCTTTGTCATATGCACATCCTTCCGTCATAAACCACACTTCGCACATGGCCCTGCCATCAGCGATCTCATGACGCACTACCGTCAAAGGTTCTTCGGGCAGGGAACGTTTGTTCTCGTATATGGTACTCATGATGCATTTCAAGAAAAGATTTTCCTTTTTTATCATAGACTACCTCTCGCAGCGATAAACTCCCAAAGTGTACCTACGGTTTCAAATATTTCTCCCAGGTTATCATCAATCGGGGAAAACGTAATATGAAATTCATCCTCGACTTGCGGATAAAGCATTGCTATGTCCAGGGAGCTCATGCACAGATCGTCCCGAAAAGACATCGTATCTGTCAGTTCCCCACACGTCTTACCCGTATTTGATTCTAACAGTGCATAATATTTTTCTTTCATCTTATCACATTCCTTTCATCTTCTTTATCCTCAGGAATTTCCAGATACTCCATTACATTTCTCTTTTGTCTGCGTCTGGATATTCCAGAACGGACTGATAAATCTC
>CAJUQZ010000080.1:11510-19962 GCA_910588755.1 uncultured Lachnospiraceae bacterium
TTTTGTCTGCGTCTGGATATCTTATCACCAGATAGAAAAACTGCTGGAATATCCCGGCTTAGAAACAGCGCCATGCCCTCTGTCATGCAATAAGCCCCGGCATTGTGAAACACAATATAATCACCCACGCCAACCTCCGGCAATTCAATTTCCTTTGCCAGAAGGTCGCCTTCTGTACACAGTGCACCGACAATATCCGCCTTTATCTTGTGCCCTGTCTGTTTTTGCCCGAACACAGAAATCTTCGGAACGCGCCCGCCCAGCCCAAAGAGTCCTCCATAATATGTAAACTGGTGCCTGCCGCCGTTTATGATAACATATTCTTTATCGCCGCTATTGCGCAGTTCTGCCACACGGGCTATATATACTCCTGCATCAGCTGCAAACAGCCGCCCCGCTTCATATGTCACCTGATATTTCCTGGACAACTGGTTTAGGTGTTCTGAGATTTTTCCCGCTAAAAGCCAATGGTCATATGATTTATCGCAATCGTAATATGGAAACGCGATTCCCGCTCCGTAATATATTTCCTGCCCGTCAGGCATATGAAGTAGACCCATCAATGATTGAAATTTTTCAAAATCCTTATCGATTTGATCGATGGTTTTCCGCATTGTACCAGGATAGAAATGAATTCCCGAAATCGTTGTATATTTCAGATCCTGGCTTGTATTACACTTGTGATACTCCGACGCAGACATTCCAAACTGATTTCCCGAAGAAATGCGAAGCAGCGCCTTCACGTTTACCTGATACCTGGCAGCTGTCTTTTCGAGCATTCCTAGCTGCTGATATGACTCCACGGAAAAACGCCTGATACCACAGTGTACCATCTCATCTAGATCAGACATCTCCTTACATATACCACCATAGACAATTCTTTTTGTATCCGCCTTATTTTTCAATGCGCAACGGAGTTCACCTACCGAACAGATTTCTATGCCGTCAAATTTTTTCAATGCCGCTTCGACGAGAAAAGGATTAGCCTTTGCAGAGAACGTCACTTTGACCTCTGGTGCGATCAATGTTTGAAACCGCTCTAGGTTTTGATATAAGGTTTCAGTCTGAAACCAATAACAAGGAATATCCGGCTCCATCGCCAATATTTGTTCCAAATTTATATCCATGTGCACAATAATTCCCCCAACAAACAATATATATCCCTGTCAATACGATTCATTTGGTCTACAAAGCAAGGTGAAACGGCCAACATTTCCCCAAACAGCCGGGTAAATTCCTTATCTGTTGTTTCCGGCACCTCCATATATTCACGCAGACATTCCACGATCTTATTGGTTTGGCATACATAGTTGCGAACTGCATACTGCATAAATAACCGACTAGGTGGTTCTGTTAACGCAACGCCTTTATGCATACTGATAAACTTTTTGAGCGCCCTAAGTATCATTTCCTTGTTCACCCTAACTTCTTGTCTTATCTTTATAATTACCTGCGGCATCATAGGAAAATCCTCTATTGGATAAGATAACATCGGAAAGCCATCCGGATCATTCACATAAATCATGTTTTCCCTGCGCCAGCAGAAAACATAATGTCCAAATGGATATGTCTTTCTGAATATAGCTGGTATCCCTATATCACTATTTAACTCCATCACAAACTTTTCCTGTGTGTTTTCTAGATCTGCAACCGCCAAGATGTCCCCTAAACATATGTTTATATTCTCAACAGCCTCATCTAGTGCCAAAGTACATGAATACAATGTCTCCCTATTCTCACCATCCAGAAAAAAACATCGGCCAGAGATACAGTCAAGATGCCTGTGCACAGGAATCCCTCCACTGAGCATTGTTACCGAGGACTCAAAAGTATCCAGGCTTCGCCCATTAAAAACCATCCGAACCTGTCCTCCTTAAAACCCATATCTGATCAGAAGATTCCGGCGTCCATATACTTCCACTAAAACTACCCATGAGCTCTTCGCAGCAAAAACCATATTTAGGGTAAACATCTTTAATCTCATCCATATCAATCCACCGGAAATCAAATTTTGTCACAGTATCTCCATTGACACAAATTCTACAATGCATGATATTATTAGAAAAATCATATTGATACCGGTCCGTTATTTTTAGACCACTCTCCTCATACATTGGTATCTCAATATCATTATGGGCATAGGCCCATGTCCTGCTGAACATATAGTGGTCAAACAAGAACAATCCACCTTCTTTTAAATTGCGCTGTATACAAGAAAAGCAGCACTCTAGCTCCTCCCTGGTCATCATATACCCTATCGTCCGAAATGGCATATAAATAATATCTGCCCTTTGGGGTAGCCTAAAATCCCTGAAATCAGCGCAAAGCAGAGTCAGGCAGGCATCGTAGGTTCTCCTTTTCTCACACTCCTCGAGCATTTCTTCGCAGGTATCAATCCCGTATACCTTTACATTCTCCTGCTTGGAAATAGGTATAGCAATCCGGCCAGTGCCAACACCTAATTCTGCAAATATACCTGTATATTGGGAGAGATAACGGCGGTAAAACATTGCCGACGGCAAATAAGACGGATCACCCATACACCACTTTTCATAATATCCTGCTATCCCAGAGTAATCACATGTATTCATTATACATCTCCATTCCATCTGGCGCGATGATTACAATGACTTCTTTTTCCACCTGCTGGCAATACTGCTCAGCTGCCGCATATGCCATGCCAGTGGTGATTCCCACGTTTGCACTGTATAAGTTGTTGAGTTCACTGAACTTCTTGAGAGAAACCTCATCCTTTATGGCCATCGAATCTGTAACCACATTCAAATGCTTTTGAATATTCCCTGGCTTTCCACGCAGGCCGGCCCCCGCCGTGATATACGACTCCTCATGCGTATGGAAAATCGTCGATCCATACGGCTCCACCCCTATCAGCTTAATTGCAGCCCTGACTGACTTAAAATATTCGCCGATTCCGGCTATCGTCCCTCCTGAGCCGACCGCACAAATCACGCAGGTTACACTGCCATCAGTATCTTCAAGAATTTCCCTGCCTGTCGTTTCCTGATGGATCAGAACCCCATCCTCATTATCGTATTGGTTTACCCAATAATACTGTTCATTTTGCATCAGCTCCCCCGCACGTTTTATCCGGGAAGTCCTTCCGTCAAGCCCACGGATGACAGGCACTATCTCATACGCTACCCCACACTTCTCAAGATGCTGTTGTTTGCGTCTGATCACCGTCTCGTCCAACAAACACAAAAATGGGCGTCCTTCCTCCTTGCAGAAGAAATTAAGAGCCAATCCCAGATTGCCGGATGTAGACTCCACAATGATGCGGTCCCTGGGTACATTCAAATTCCGAACGATTCCATAGGCCGTCCGCGCCTTAATGCTTCCCAGATAATTTCTAGATTCAAGTTTCAGAAATATGCGGTTGTTATGAATCATAGGCAATTCTAATAAAGGAGTTTTTCCTATCCCGTACTCATACATCGGTTTCAACATCGCACTCACACTTTCAATATTACTTTGGTACAAAACCCACACGTATGGGGCGTTTTTTGTGTTTCAATAATATCATATATCGTCTCAAAATTATTTTCATCCAGCACTACAAGCGGGGGAGATGTCATATCCCATGCACAAATTCTAACAGATCTGTCCGCACCGACTGCAATGCCCGCATTATTTCCCGCAGATATCATCTGAATGCCTCTGTGTGCAAATTCTGTCTGATACTGCCTGACTTCACCTAGCCTGCGCTCAGCAAGCGAAACCTGTATCTTCGCTTTTTGTGGGTGCATAAACCAGTCCTGAAAAAAAATGTCCAGAGAGCCCGTTATACAGATATCACTTGATTTTCCACGCCCTGCAGACTGCATCTCATAGACCTGAAACTCCATAAACCCCTGCTCCATCAGGGATGGAATCACCTCTGAAAACATAATGTTCATATTGAGCCTGTTCAATGTTATCCTAAGCACAACGTTGATTCCCATATTTTTGTAGTATCTGGCATTATCCAAAACCATCTGCAGGCTACAGTTCCTTACACTTCTATGCAACGCGTCTGTATGTCCTTCTACTGATATCCGCAAACAGGATATCGTTCTTAACACTTCCAGCGTATCTGTATTCTCTGTTCGTAGGACTCCATTGGATGTTATCGTTATATTTTTTCTCATTGGCATGTCCAGCTCTGACAAGGCCCAAATCAATTGTTCTTCAAGAAAAATCTCGCCGCCTTCCAAATGAATATCAGGCTGATAATGCCTGCACAAAAAACGAATCAGCCCTACCTCAAACCCGCTGTCAATAAGCACCTTCCCACGTCCAGAAGCAGCATCTGCATAACAGTGAACGCAGTTTAAGTTACAGTTTGTATTGGTATGTATATGAACATCAATTGGCTTCATAAAAATCCTCCCCATATACTTTTTTCATAAAAAGGAAGGTATCGCGAGCATCAGGAAACGGATAATCGTATACTGTGGCTGCGTGCGCACAAACCTCTGACTTCGCTGTTTCCAATATCCTCTTGCGTTCCATTCCGTTACCAGCGTTCCTGTAATCAAGAAAATGTTCCAAGAGCTTTTGGCCGCACTTAGGGCAATAGTGTACCCCAAAACTCCTCATCCCATATGCTTCGAGTTCCTCCCTTTGGGGTTCAAACCATGCCAGTTCGATTTTTGAAAGCGCTTCAGTGCCAAACTGATCCAACACTTCAAGTATCTCAATGGCATCCACCTGTTTATAATACCCTTGCCCATATAAAAAGCTTACTAATGTATATGGTTTAATATTTACAGGAAACAATACTACCCCATCAATCCCTTCCTCCAATAATCCGCGTATGCTCTTTACTGCGTCATCTACCCGCTGACGCACAGTCAGGAAAGGGATGCCCAATACAACATTTGCGATCAGTCCCACGCCCATCTCCTGCAGATCGTGAATAATACCGTATTCGATAGACATGGAAGGTTTATTTAGACAATATTGTAAAACATGTGGAGAAGTAGATTCCTGCCCATATTCGATAAACAGTTCTTTATCTGCAAGTGCCTCCTTTATCCCCCGAACCTTTTTGACTGTCACATACGCCAAATGTGATTCAATGATCACACGGCGAATGCCCGTTCCTGCCACCGTGCGCATAACCCTTAGCAGCTCCTGGTATGGCAGTTCCTCCTCACAGAGACAACTCCCACAGGTATTAAGCACGAAAATATCATATTGATTCCCAATCTGACCTATATAGTTGCATGCCTCTATAACAGCCTGTACAGAACCTGTCCCATCCCAATAATCACAGATAGAACATTTACCAGCCAGGCTGAATCTACAGGCTGGTGTATTGATCCATAGCTGAAGCATTCTCTCGCTTGAAAAAACAGTATATGGGAGTGATAAGTCAACTTTAGGGCGTTTTTTTCTCAAGGACAGAATCACTTCGTCTAACAGACTCCCAAAACCTGAAATTTCATTGCTGTAAATGTCGTTCACTATTGCAGTTCACCCCCTGTTAATTCAACCCCAATACACCCTTTCATGCACTGTCATTTTTGGTATTTTTCACAAGAATTTTGTATTATTTTATCATTTCTTGTATAAATAGACAAGGGACAGAATTGGCCAATAACAGAAAACACCCTCCCTGGTATCTGTAACCAAAAAAGCCAGAACAGCCTGCCATACACCACAGACTGTTCTAGCCCTATTTTATTGACATTATCAGTATTTCGGAAACTGGCTGTTGGCAAGGCCCGCATCAATTTCTGTCACTGCAAATGTCCTTATTGATAATATTTTCATATCTGAATAAAATGGTATCCCAATCAGGTTAAATCCAAATACAAAGCCTTATACTGCTTCGCGGAATGATCCCAGGACAAGTTTTTATCCATGTCTCTTTGAACCATCTCATCCCAGCACCAGCGGTTTAAGAAATACAGGCTTTTTGCCCTGTTAATGGCATCCAGCAACAGACCGGCATCATAGCGGTCAAACGTAAAGCCATTTCCCATATTAGAGTACATGTTGTACGGCTCCACAGTGTCTTTTAACCCGCCAGTCTCACGGACGATGGGGATTGTGCCGTAATGCATGGCAATTAGCTGTGTCAGTCCACAAGGCTCAAACTGGGAAGGCACGAGCAGGGCATCCGCGCCGGCATAAATCCTGTGGGCCCTTGTCTCATCATACATAATATTCGAACATACATTTCCTTTGTACGTATACTCATAATACCGGAAAGAATCCTCGTATCTGCGATCCCCGGAGCCAAGGACGACGACCTGTGTATGTTCATCCATAATCTGCGTCATGACAGCGTTCACGAGATCTAAACCCTTCTGGTCTGTCAGGCGGGAGATCAATCCAATCACAAATTTGTGGTCATCCTGAACTAATCCTAGCTCTTCCTGCATCCTGCGCTTGTTTTCTTTCTTCTTCTCCAGTACATTCGTGATGTCATAGTTTGCGTACAGCATTTCGTCTGTATAGGAATTCCAGATATCATAGTCTATGCCGTTCACAATACCCCTAAGCTTGCTAGAATGATATCTCAAATGGGCATCTAGTGTCTCGCCATAGTACGCGTTCTGGATCTCCCCGGCATATGTATTGCTGACAGTTGTAATGATATTGGTATATGTCAGCCCGCCCTTTAACATATTGGCATCCTCATAGCCTGTCTTTAACGCATCTTTGTTAAATACATAATCCGGCAACCCAGACCAGTACTTAATCGTAGGAATGTTATATATGCCCTGGAAACGCAGGTTATGAATGGTCAAAACCGTCTTTGCCGAGGTCAGTTTCGTATCGACAAACTTTATCCTAAGATACACTGGAACCAGCGCAGCCTGCCAGTCGTGGCAGTGAATGACATCGGGGATCCAGTCCATATAGTTTAATGCAGCCAGCGCCGCTTTTGAGAAGTAACAGTATTTCGGGATATCGTCGATCAGGTTTGTATATGGGTTTCCGCTTGAAAAGAATTCTTCATTATCAATGAAATCATATACAACACCGTCCCAGACATATTCCATGATTCCCACATAAAATGATTTGCCGTCGGCGCATAAATCCATCTGAAATGAACCCTTGTATACCATTTTCTCCTGATATTGCTTGGGAATACATTTGTAACGCGGGAGAATTACTTTTACATCGCAGTTCTGTTTTACCAACGCCTTGGGGAGAGCGTACATAACATCCCCCAGTCCGCCGGTTTTGACAAACGGATAACATTCTGATCCGATAAACGCTATGCTTCTTCTAGGTGTCGTACACTCCTCGGCTTTTGGTTCTTCTATAAAGGATTCTTTGGCAGGCTGTGCTTTCTGTGGTTCCTTTGCTATTTTTTCCGCCGCTGTTTTTTCCGTTGTTTTTGCCTTCGATGGTTCTGCTGCTTGGGTTGTTTTTGTTTTCTGTGCCTTTTTCGCTGCTGTCTTTCCGGCGGCCTGTGCTTTCTGTGATTCCTTCGCCGCTGCTTTTCCGGTAGTCTGCGCTTCCTTCGTTATATTTTCCTCTGCCTCTTTTCTGGATGCTTCAGTTTCTGTTTTTTTCGTTTCTTCTGCCTCTTCCCCGGGTGCTTCAGTTTCTGTTTTCTTCGTTTCCTCTGCCTCTTCCCTGGGTGCTTCAGATTCCGTTTTCTTTGTATCCTCTACCTGTGCTTCCTGGGGATTGTCCTCCTCTACCGGCTGAACCTCCACTTTGGCCTGTACTGCTTCTGCCGGGGTTACTTCCTTGTTTGCAGTTTTGACAGATTTACTTCTTTTTGTACTTGTAACTTTCCTTTTTGCCATACAATACCTCCAAAATTATCATTTTTTTCTATTATAATATAAGTTTAAAATATAAGCAATGGGCGTAGACAAATCAAATATTTTTATTTCGTCCGGATACCCGGTCTAGAAAACCAGCGCAGCCACACGCTGGAATCATCTTTTACAATAAAAAAATAAGCTATCCTTATTATAGTGTTATAATGCATTAAAGCTTTTTTAAATGACTCGGGATTTGCTGTAATGTAATACCCTAATCCTTTATCTCAAATTTTATTTGTGTATACACAGGACTCACATCTTTCATATAAAAATCTACAGAACATATTTTGCCATTATAAGGAAGCTCTATTGCCGTTGTTCTTCTCCATGTCTCTGATTCTAAATTATAAGTTACCTTACCGTAAAACTCATTCTCATATACCTTCAAAAATTTCTTATCTTTTTACATTATTCTTTATGAAAAACTGTCATGATATGATAACATTTTATCTCCTTTTGGGCATTTGTATGTCCGGCTCCTGGCCTTCTCCTCTTTCCATTGGAACACCTCCGTATTCCTGAAGCCTCAAATACTCTTGTTTCGCTTTTTTATAACTGGGGTTACGTTTTATAATACTTGATAAAATTTCACGTGCGTTGTCTATCTGTTTTTTGTCAATCAATACCTTGGCATATAAATAAGCCACTTTATCATT
>CAJUQZ010000081.1:0-5604 GCA_910588755.1 uncultured Lachnospiraceae bacterium
GTTCGGACTGCTCCTGCACAATCTCATGGATGCGCTGCACAAACGGACAGGTCGCATCAATATACGCAAGTCCCTTCGCCTCCAGCAGCCCGTAAAGTTCCTTTGGGACGCCGTGTGCGCGTATGACCACGGTGCCTTCATCTATGCGCTCTAGCTCCTGTCTTGTCTCTAGCACGGTCACGCCCTGTTCCTCAAGCTCCTTTACGACCGTTTCATTGTGTGCAATCGAGCCATAGGTGTACACTTTTTTGCCCTGGCGCGCCTGCTCGTACACCCGTTCTACCGCCCGTCGTACCCCGAAACAGAAGCCAGCGGACTTTGTCACGACTACCTCCATGCCTATTCCTCCCGCACCCTGTCACACAGCTCGATGACTGCCTGTGCCACCTCCTCGGCTGTCATGGCGGAGGAATCAAGCAGCACCGCGTCTTCGGCCTGTCGCAGCGGAGAAATATCCCGATGCATATCCTGGTAATCCCTGTCTATAATATCCTTCTCAATCGTATCGAGGTCACAGTCCTGCCCTTTTGCCCGCAGCTCCTCATAGCGTCTTACAGCCCGCACATGGCTGTCCGCGGTCAGGTATACCTTTACATCTGCGTCTGGCAGCACACAGGTTCCGATATCCCTACCGTCCATGACTACACTTTCCTTGCGGGCAAGTGCCTGCTGCAGCTCCACAAGTTTTTTTCGCACGGCACCGTTTGTACTGCTTGAGGATGCCATCTTACTGACCTCTTCTGTGCGAATCAGACCATTTACATTCCTGCCATTCAGCCATACGATCTGCTCCCCGTTCTCGTAAGTGAGCGTCACATCCACATCAGGCGCCGCTGCGCTGATACGATCCTGGTCTCTAGCGCCGATTCCCTGCTCAATGAAATACAGCGCCATTGCGCGGTACATCGCCCCGGTATCCACATAAATGTAGCCCTTTCTCTCCGCGATCAGTTTTGCGATTGTACTTTTTCCTGCCCCGGCAGGTCCGTCAATCGCTATAGCAATCTTATCACCCATCTGTTAGTTTCTCCTATCTTTTATAAAATTATGTAAGCGATCCTTACGCCGTGCCAGACGCCGCACTGATCCCTGCAAGATATCCCGTGGACCATGCAATCTGGAGATTGAATCCTCCGGTGAGCGCGTCGAGATCCAGCACCTCACCGGCAAAATAGAGTCCCCTCACAAGCTTTGACTCCATTGTCGAGGGCGACACCTCGCTAGTCGGTACGCCGCCCCTGGTGATGACAGCCTCGTCAAACCCGCGAACACCTGTTATCGTAAGCTCCAGACATTTGATCGTCCGCACAAAACGTTCCCGCTCTTCCCTCGTAATCTCGTTGACTCTTTTTTCGGGATCAATGCCGGACAAAACTGGCATGACAGGTACAAGTTTTGCCGGAAAGAGGCTGCTTATCACATTTTTAAACTGTTTATTTTTATTTTCATCAAACTCCCTAAGCACCCGTCTGTCGAGCTGTTCTTGTGTCAACGCTGGTTTTAAATCTATGAAAAGCTTCACTTCCCCAGCCTTTTGTTTTCCCTTGCACTCATGGTGAACATAATGGCTGCTTGCACTCAGAATTAACGGGCCGCTGACGCCATAGTGCGTAAACAGCATTTCCCCAAAATCAGTATAAATACATTTTCCGTCAAGCGACACGCGCACCTGCACATTTTTCAGGGAAAGCCCCTGCAGCTTAAAACACCAGTTCTCCTTCACAGAAAACGGCACGAGCGCAGGCATTACCGGCACTATGCTGTGACCACACTCCTGTGCGAAGCGGTATCCATCACCAGTCGAACCTGTCAGAACATAGGAACAGCCGCCTGTTGCTACAATCAGCCTGTCGGCCCTCATTTCTGACTTTTCCCCGGTCCCTTTGTCAAATAGTTCTATCTCGGTAAGCCTGGCACAGCAGAGCTGCTTTTTTCTGCCACCTTTTTTCCCGCCATCCTGCCCTTCCTCATCCTGGACTTCAAGCGGCACTGTCCTGACGGCCTGCACCTCTGTGTTTAACAGCACCTGTACGCCAAGCCTTTTTAGTTCATGTGCCAATGCCCTGATGATATCAGAGCTGTGGTCAGATACCGGAAAGACGCGCTGTCCCCGCTCGACTTTCAGCGGACAGCCCGCCTTCTCGAAGAAGTCCATAACCGCGTGACTATCAAACCCGTACACTGCGCTGTACAGAAATTTTTCGTGCTCCATCACATTCTGAAAAAAGTCCTCGGCCTCACAGGCATTTGTCACATTGCACCTGCCCTTTCCTGTGATGAAGAGCTTTTTTCCGAGCTTTTCATTTTTTTCGACCAGAAAAACCCTATTTTCAGAAGCTGTATGCCTTGCCGCGGCCACCGCAGCCATCATTCCTGCCGCGCCGCCACCTATCACCACGATATCCACTACCGCAAAATCCCCTTCTTACCTTATATTTATCTTATATTCATCTCAAATTCATCTTTTTCTGCGCTGCCCCATCTGTGCTCGCAGCGGTGTGTTGAGCATATCCTCATCAATGAAATTAATCTCATCCTTCAGATATACTTGATAGTTGTCCCATGCCCGCTCTAAGGATTCCAAACTTCTTTTCACCTCGTCCGGCCTTCGCAGACACAGCGCCACCACCAGCGCATTGATCAGGCTTAGCGGCGCCACGAGCGAGTCCACGATGGATACCATATCACTTCTCGCCAGCAGGTTGCAGGACGAATAGAGACACATCGGTGAATGGATGGTATCTGTGAGTGTGATCACCTTGGCATTCTTGTCATTTGCCATCTCCATCGCCTTGAGCGTCCTCATCGAGTAGCGCGGGAAGCTAATCCCGATCACGGCATCCTTCTCATTGATCCGAAGCATCTGTTCGAACGTCTCCGATGTACTGGTTGAGTCGAGCAGGTAGACATCCCCGCGGATCATGTTCAGATAAAAATGCAGGAACTGTGCAAGCGGCTTACAGCTTCTGATCCCTATGATATAGACATGCTTTGCCGCCAGGATAATGTCAACCGCTGTTTCAAACGCCTGTACGTCAACATGTTCAATCGTATCCTGAAGCTTCTCGATGTCTGCGCTTAGCACAGAGGTCAGAATCTCGGCCTGCGAACTTGCGCCGTATTTTGCGCCGATTGACTGTACAGTATTGAGCTTGCGCTTCACCCACTCCGCCAGCGCCTCCTGAAACTCCGGATAGCCTTCATAGTCCAGCGCATAGGCAAAACGCACGACTGTGGCCTCGCTGATTCCAACAGCCTTCCCAAGCTTTGCGGCTGTCAAAAAGGCAGCCTGTTCATAGTGATCAATGACAAAGGTGGCAAGCTTTTTATGGCTCTTGCTCATCTTGTTAAACTTTTCGTTTATTCTCGATATGGTATCCCGCTTTTCGTCCATCAAAAATCCTCATCTCCAGCACTTTTTATATGTTTTATCAATGGGCACAGCTCTTATAGATGTCCTCTAACAGATCAATAGTCTCCTCCTCTGTGAGGTCATAATCGCCGGTGAGCACCATACATGCGCACCCGTGTATAAATATCCACATTTTCATAAAAAGCCCGCTTGGGCTCTTGCAGCCGGCCGCTGCAGCCTTGTTAATCTCCCTGTTGACCGCACCGGACTTGCCGTTTAGGAGCTCAAAGAGCCCCCTGTCCCCCCTGTGCTCCGACTGAAAAAGGAGCTGGAACAGTTTTCTCTCTTCCTTTGCATAATTTATGTAAGCAAGTCCTAGGTGAATAAACGGTGTGACCACCTCTGACCTGTAATTTCCATAGTAATCACCGAAGGCCTCTATCGCCCTCTGATATATCTCCGAATAGAGTTCACCCATGTTGGCATAAACCCTGAATATTGGCTGTGTAGAACATCCGATCTGTGCCGCCAGCTTTCTGGCTGTGACATTCTCTATGCCTTCCGCCTTTGCCAGCGCAAAAGCAGTCTCTGCTATCTTGTCCTTTGTAATCAATTCTTTTCTTGCCATTTCACCATCCATGCCTTTCTCACAAGTATAGGGTACTGTGAAAGTAAGGAACCATAAAGAAATGATGATTTCCTTACGGTTCCTAACGTATCAGATTAAAACAGCGCTAACCAAATACTGTCAAACAGTCCACAGCGTACACATCATACAGGATATGCACCATTTTTTGTATCAGCCTGTGTCATATCCACCTTCTCCTGCTGTGCCTGACGGTACTTGAAGAAATCGATGGCAACCTGCGGGAACAGTGCATAGGACAACACATCCTCGTCCTGCTGTTTCCACTCCTTCATCTCCTCCTCGATCTTCTTCAGCTCGTTTGGAAGCTTATCCGCCGGACGGCAGGTGATGATAGTCTCCTTCTCCTCTGCTGAGAGTACCTTATCCTGGACTTCCTTGTTAAATGGCTTAACTGTCTGTCCGTACTCGCCGTGGAGCACAGCCTTGGTTTCCTTGGTAGCCATCTTGTAACGCTCGCCCATCAGCACATTAAACACAGCCTGCGTGCCAACGATCTGTGAGGATGGTGTGACAAGAGGAGGCTCGCCCAGATCCTTGCGCACTCTGGGAATCTCCTGCAGCACTTCATAGTACTTATCTTCTGCATTCTGCTCTTTCAACTGGCTTACCATATTGGACAACATACCACCCGGAACCTGGTACATCAGCGTCTTGATGTCTACACCGAGCACCTTGGGATTGAGCAGTCCGCTCTTTAAGCACTCCTCCCTGTATGGTCTGAAATAATCTGCGATCTTTGCCAGCACGTTCTGGTCAAACCCGGTATCATACGGTGTGCCCTTGAAGGTCTCTACCATAACCTCCGTCGCCGGCTGCGATGTGCCAAGCGCAAACGGAGAGATCGCACAGTCAATGACATCAACACCGGCCTCGACAGCCTTTAAGTATGTCATGGAAGCGACACCTGATGTATAGTGCGTATGCAGCTGAATTGGAAGCTTTGTTGCAGACTTCATCGCCTTGATCAGCTCCTCCGCCTTGTAGGGAACCAGAAGCCCAGCCATGTCCTTGATACAGATGGAATCTGCGCCCATCTCCTCAATATCCTTAGCCATCTTCATCCAGTACTCCAGTGTATACGCGTCGCCAAGTGTATAGGACAATGCAATCTGCGCCTCGCCGCGGCCTTCCCGCTTCTTGACAGTATTTGCCGCATTTACTGCACACTGCAAGTTCCTAAGATCATTTAAACAGTCAAAGATACGGATAATATCAATGCCGTTTGCGATAGACTTCTCAACAAACTCTGTCACGACATCGTCCGCATAGTGACGGTATCCTAAGATATTCTGTCCCCTGAAAAGCATCTGGAGCTTTGTGTTCTTGACCTTATCCCTGATCTTCCTAAGCCTCTCCCACGGATCCTCCTTCAGAAAGCGAAGGGATGCATCAAATGTAGCGCCACCCCAGCACTCTAAGGAATAGTATCCAACCTGATCCATCGTCTCGAGAATCGGAAGCATAAACTCAGTCGGCATTCTTGTAGCGATCAAGGACTGGTGCGAATCACGAAGGACCGTCTCCATAATCTTGATCGGTTTCTTTTCTATTTCTGACATTTTTATTCCTCCTTGTTTAATTGAAGAAAACCCTACCTTTTGGA
>CAJUQZ010000081.1:5614-19832 GCA_910588755.1 uncultured Lachnospiraceae bacterium
TTATATCTTTAAAATACCCCGAAAATCGCCATGAATGTTCCGGCCGCTACCGCCGTTCCGATAACACCCGCAACGTTTGGCCCCATCGCATGCATGAGCAGGAAGTTCGTCGGATCAGCCTCCGCACCGACCTTCTGTGAGACACGCGCCGCCATAGGGACCGCAGATACACCAGCAGATCCAATCAGCGGATTCACTTTACCCTTCGTCAACACGCACATCAGTTTGCCGAAGAGGACACCCGCCGCTGTACCGAACATAAATGCAAGCAGACCTAACACAACGATCTTAATGGTACTCCAGTTCAAAAATGCCTCCGCGCTTGTCGTCGCACCTACAGAAGTGCCAAGCAGGATTACAACGATGTACATCAATGCGTTGGAAGCGGTCTCCTGGAGCTGTCTTACAACACCGGATTCCCTGAACAGGTTTCCTAACATCAGCATACCGACAAGCGGGGCTGTCGTCGGGAGAATCAGACATACAACGATCGTCACGACGATCGGGAAGAGAATTTTCTCAAGCTTGGATACCGGACGCAGCTGCGCCATCTTGATCTGCCGTTCCTTCTCTGTCGTCAGCAGCTTCATAATGGGCGGCTGAATGATCGGCACCAGTGACATGTAAGAATATGCCGCCACCGCGATCGGTCCAAGAAGCCCCGTCTGTCCCAGTTTGCTGGCAAGAAAGATCGACGTAGGGCCGTCCGCGCCGCCGATGATAGAGACTGCTGCCGCTGCCTTGTCGTTAAAGCCAAGCAGGATCGCGCCAAAATACGCCGCAAAGATACCAAACTGGGCAGCCGCGCCGAGCAGAAAGCTCTTGGGATTGGCAATCAGCGGACCAAAGTCCGTCATCGCCCCCACCCCCATAAAGATCAGGGAAGGCAGAATTGCCCACTCATCTAACAAATAAAAGTAATGCAGTAACCCGCCAGGTGTGCCATCTGCACCGATTGGTGCCATAATGTCGGGATAGATGTTCACCAGCAGCATACCAAACGCTATCGGCGTTAACAGAAGTGGTTCGTACTGCTTCGCGATAGCAAGATAAAGAAATGCACAAGCAATCACAATCATGATAACATTTTTGTAATCAATGTTAAAAAATGCGGTCTGATGTATCAGATTGTTCAATGTATCTGCTATATATGACATTTTGTTGACCTCCTATTTTATTTTCAGGGCCTGCTACTGCCCTGTCCCACCGTCACAGCGGTGATTAATTCAACGTTGCAAGCAAAGCGCCTGCCTCCACAGAATCGCCAACTGCCACATCAACACTCGCCACTGTACCATCCTGGGGTGCCACTACTGGAATCTCCATCTTCATGGCCTCAAGGATCACTACTGCATCACCCCTCTTTACAGCCTGTCCGACACTCTTCTCGAGCTTGAACACTTTGCCTGCCGCACCGGCCTCAATCCTGACACTGCCCGCAGCGCCAGCGCTTGCCTTAGGTGCCGCTGCCTTGGGAGCTGCCTTTGGCGCCGCCTTGGGAGCCGCAGCTGCAGCCGGCGCTGCACTAGAACCTGCGCCCTCCTCTACCACTACATCATATACGTTGCCGTTAACGGTGATTGTATAATTTTTCATTTTAACTTCCTCCTAGATTATTTATAAACATTCCATAAAACTTCTCACATCTTAACCTGCGCACTTTGCAGGGCTGAATTGGATCAGTTTTTTGCACTCTTCCAATTTTTCGTGTTTGCCCGCTTGATGCTTCTCACCTGGAAGCCCTCCACGGTCGTTCCCTCATACGCTGCGATTGCAGCCGCGATGACTGCCACAAGCTCCATGTCGTCAGAGAGATCCTCCTCCTCAACAACCGGCGCTGTGGGCGCAGGTTCCGGAACCGATGGGATCTCGGCCTTCTTGGGCGCAAAAGAAGCCTGAATCTTCGGGATCAGATTGAACGCGGAAATGATGAAGCTAATCAGAATCAGTACCACAAACACTGTTCCCATGCCGAGCAGTGTATTGAGCGCAGCCCTTGTCATCAACTGTCCCTTTGTCTGTTCCAGATTCAGCGTGCACGATGTCATCTGCTGATAAATATCATTTGTAAATATTAATTCTACCGAACCGTTTCCTTTCTCACCTTTCACAGGAACCGTAACAACGATTGTATCATCATCGACAACAGATGTCGGCGTACCAAACTCCGTGATACTTCCCATAGCGTCTATGCCCTCTCTAAAAGAGGTAAGCGCACCATTGACGGCCTTGCCTTCACACTGGAAGGAGGCATCGCCGGAATACTGCATAAAGGTGGACATAAACAGATCCCCAAGCTCCATGTTATTATAATTCTCGAGCATCTCGTCCACATTGTTCGTTGTTACCAGTAATACCGTGAAATCGACAACCTGTCCTGCCCGGCTCCGTGCCGCACTCTCCTTTGTCTTCTGAAACTCGCTCACAGCCTCCTTTGAGCCGCACGCTGTCAGGACGAAAACGCAGGTAAGCATTAATAACAATCTCGCAATTTTTTTCATATTAACGTTCACCCTTTCTTAGACCGTACCATGTTTTTTTGACGGGCGGTCCGCTCTCTTTGTAAACAGCATCTCGAATGCGCCGATCACATATTTTCTGGTATCCGCCGCATCGATAATCTGGTCTACATATCCTCTCCTTGCTGCGCCCGCTGCACTTGTCTGGAGCGCCGCGTACTCCGCTGCCTTCTCCTTTATGACATCGGCACCCTGCCCTTCATACATAATCCTGGCTGCAAGCGTTGCATCCATAGAGCCAATCTCCGCATCAGGCCATGCGATTGTCAGGTCTGCGCCGATTGCCTTGGAGTTCATCGCGACATACGCGCTTCCTAATGCCTTTCCAATCACGACATTCACCTTGGGTACTGTAGCGTTTGCGAAAGCGTATGTAAGCTTCGCTACCGCCTTTGCAATGCGCTTCTCGCTGCCCACTGTCGCCTCATATCCCTTGACGTTGGTCAGGGACAGTACCGGAATGTCAAAAGCATCACAGAAACTAATAAAATCCGCCGCCTTCTCACAGCCGTTCACAGACAGAGCCGCGTCGTACTTGTCCGTAACCTCGCCCTCCGCGCTGTAAACTTCTGTTCGATTCGCAACACAGCCGACTGTCATGCCATTTAACTTAATAAAGCCTGTCACCATATCCTTAGCATAGTTCTCCTTGATCTCAAAGAACGCATTGTTGTCCGCAATCGTGGAGAGCGCAATCGACGTGTCACCCACACAGTTTGCCAGATCTGGACAGAGCCTGTTCAAATCATCTGTGCACTCTTCATATGACGCATTATCCTCATTGTTGCCGGGAAGCATGGCCACAAGTGCCCGAATCTTTGCATAAATCTCCGCCTCATCGGCCACAACGTCCACGATGCCGCTCTCTCTGCTCTGGAAATCCGCGGAAGCAGAATCGCACTTGGATACGTTGTTCCCGTCGAGCGCATTCGGAGAATTGACAAAAAGCTTCGCCTTAGACGTCTCCATAAACGTGAAATCCGTCAGTGCCGGAATCAGCGCAAGACCGCCGCCGCAGCTTCCAAACACCGCTGTAATCTGTGGGATTACACCGGACGCGAGTGTCTGCTTTAAGTAGATCTCACCGAAAGCATTGAGCGCATCTGCTGCCTCCTGCAGCCTAAGACCTGCGGAGTCGATCAGGCCGATGACAGGCGCCCCGGTCTTCATCGCAAGGTCATAGAGGTTCGTGATCTTCTTAGCGTGCATCTCACCGACAGAACCATTCAGCACGGAAACATCCTGGCTGTATACATACACCAGACTGCCGTTGATTACCCCATACCCGGTGACAACACCGTCCGATGGGGTCTCTGTCTGTTTCAAATTGAAATCCGTCGCTCTTGCAGTGACAAGGGCACCAATTTCAACGAAACTGTTTTCATCAAGTAAAGATTCAATTCTCTTACTTGCCAAACTTGAAGTAGTACTCATTTTGTGACCTCCATTTTTATATTTTTAATATTCAAAAAAATAACATTTTATGCGCAGCTCCGATATTTTATTAGTAAATATTACTAATAATCCTACCTGAAAACTGCGTCCATTTTAGTATAACATATATTATTCTATTCGCCTAGTAAATTTTTCACTTTTCCCTATCTTTTTTTTCGTCAATATTACCAAAAAACCGGTCATTCCGAAAGCATCCACTTTTCAATGACTTTCCGAACACACCATCTCATGTCAACTGCCTTGATTTCACCTGTGGCCACCAGTCTTATGCGCTTCCACTCCCGGTTGCCAACCTCGTAGGTGACATAGCCTACGGTCTGGCCGTTTTTCACTGGTGCTGTGAGCATCCTCACCTTCTGTAATGTAACCGTGACCTTCTCATCCTCATGCATCAGAAGCCCATCCACGCCTGCTGCATCCGCGGCAGCGGCCACAGGAACATACATTCGTCCTCCTATCTGACTGCCCTGACCGCCGCTCACGATGATATCCGCCATCGCCTCTGACGGAATCTCTACCTCGTCAAAACTGCGATAATCATAATGCGCCAGACCGTACTCCATCAATGTCCTCGTGTCGCTCCACTTGTAGGTCTTATGGCTGGGCCAGCCACACGCCAGAAGCGCCACGACAAAGGTCTTTCCGTCGCGCCTTAACGCGCCCACATAGCAGTAGCCTGCCTTGTTGGTAAAACCGGTTTTTCCCGACAACGCGCCTGTCATCATGCCCAGAAACGCATTGTGGTTGACGCAGGAAAAGCTTCTTTTGCCTGACAGGTCTGTAAAAGAATGGTTTGGTGTCCTTGTGATCTCCAAAAACGCTTCCTTCTGCGGCGATTTTGCAACGCAGTACGACATGACAAGCGCCAGATCCCGCGCTGTCGTCGAGTGAAACTTTCCGCCCCGCACGGCATCCAACCCATTTGGCGTGATATAGTATGTGTTCTCACAGCCAATCTCTGCCGCCTTCTGGTTCATGAGCGCCGCAAACTGCTCCACGCTGCCCCCCACGTGCTCAGCGATTGCCACCGCGGAATCATTGTGGGACTCGAGCATCAGGGACAGTGTCAAATCCCGTAGGCGGTACTGCTCCCCCTTGCGCATGCCCAGATGTACCTGCGGCATGGAGGCCGCGTAGGAAGACACCTCCACCGTATCACCCAAACTGGCATTCTCCAGTGTAACAATCAGCGTCATGATCTTCGTGGTGCTCGCCATCGCCAGCTGCTCATCCCCGCAGCGCTCATACAGCACCCTCCCGGAGTCTGCGTCCATCAATACTGCCGCCTTTGCGTACAGTTTTAGATTTGCCTCGTCCGCCTGGACATACATTGTCTGCTGGACCAGAATCGCCATCACCAGAATCAGGGAAACCAGCACAGCCTTTTTATTGCGCACACACTTTTTCATATATCTTCATTTCCTTATTGTAAGGGTTCCATAAAAATATATGTAAATAACCCGGAAATTAGTCCGCCCCGCCCTTTGCCTTTGCGTGGTACATATCGTATTCCAGAATGATGTCGTAGCCATAACTTTTGACTGTCGCCTGCATTTCATCCAAAAGCGCCTCAAACTGCGCACGATCTGATGCAAAGACCATCTTCCACGAATATTCCTGGATTGCGCGCTTGCATTGATAGCGTATAGTTGACTGCTCTGATGTCTCGACCGACGCGGTGTACATCATCCCTGGTGCCACCAGGAGCATACCGTTTTGCTGCAGGTATTCCATCGTGGTGTCCGCACCCATCTTCTCTCGCCAGTCCCTGACCAGCTCTGATGTGTCAAGCGCCTTCACGCTATCCCACAGATCATAATAATAGTAATACCCCGCCTCGCTCTTTTCACACTGTACTACAGCCTTATAATTCAATGTTGAAACACCCGACTTCCAAGTGCCATCGCCATACTCCTTTGGCACCTTGATCTCCCCACCATTGAGCAGCGCCTCCTTTCCAAAATCTGTCAGATACGGCCCATCCTCATGCATCTCCCATGTCAACCCCTCAGGCCCTGCCGCCGCCCCTGACAGATTAGCTCCGTTTAACATAATTCCCTCGTCCGAGTACAGCCAGTCGATAAAATCCACAAGCCGCTTCTTATCCACACACTGCGAGCCCACCGCGATGATACTATCTTGATTCCCATAGGGATAACAGCCATAAGAATAAATCTGCAGGTCCTTTACTGGCGCCATCATAAAGCCTTTGCCCTGATCCTCCATGTTCGAGAAGGTGTTGAAGGCGCTCTTACCTTGCCAGGGCCACGGTGAAAAGAAAACTTCCCCATTTTTAAACTTCTCGAAACACTGGTCATAATTCTGATTCTCCGACTTTGGATCAATCAGTCCCAGCTGTTTTGCCTCGAAGAAAAAGTTCAGCATACGCACATACACTGAGTCGTCGTCAATGATACTCTGGAAGTCCGTTCCGTCCGCCTTGCCCAGTACCACCCCGTACTCGTCATAGCCGTACATGCAGCATGGCTGCTTTACTGCGTTCATCATATTGTCATCCCAGTCCTTAAAAAAGGAAAAACCATATGTCTTTGCCCCGTTCTCCGCAACCGGATATTGCTCCTGCATTTGCTTTAACACAGGAAGCAGGTCCTCTAAGGTATCCATCTCGGGATATCCCAGTTCCTTGTATAAATCCCAGCGGATATATGGACCGTACACTGGTTCGATACCCTCGCTTGGCACATTCGGCCCATTGACAGACACCTGTGATGGAATCGCATATACCCCGTTCTGTTCTAAACAACTGTTCAAATTCTCAATTGCCGTCTGATATCGCATAATGCCTTTTCCCTGCAGGTCGTTTTCCATATTGTACAGCAGCCCCTCGTTGACCAGCTCCTGCAACTGACCGTTTACGCCTTTGCATATGATAAGGTCACCCAGATTTCCCGCGGCCGCCCGCACTTCGAATAGCGTGTCCCCGCCCCTGGCAATATTGGGAGCAATAATGTTGAGCTCCATATTGAATTTCTTTCTAACCACTTCCCCAAACCAGCCCGACTGGATTCCCTGATAGTTCGCCGAGAAATCAAACACGTCCACCACGATAAAGTCCTTGTACGGGCAGTCGTCTGCCACCTTCCTGTCCAGCCCGGAGCATCCGGCTATGCACAAGGCATACACGACCGCCACACACAAAGCTACAATCCTTGAAGTGCTATACCTGCGTTGCTGCTTTCTTTTCATTTTTATCCCTCTTCCTTCACAAATTCCTTTTCACAAACCCACAGGGCATGCCCGAAATATAATCCAGATTGACAATATTTTCGCGCTCACTTATACTAATACTATACAAAACTGGGAAACAATTCAACACATTTTCGCGGGAATATCACCATATTTAACCACATCCCGCCAGAAAATGTTCCCCCTGTACCAAGGAGGCAGAACGCAATGGAAACTTTATTGATCGCCGACGATGAAAAAAACATACGTGAAGGCTTGAAGTGCATCCTGGATTGGAAGGCGCTTGGCTTTGTCCTGTGCGGTGAGGCAGCAAACGGCGAGGAGGCGCTCTCGGGTATCCTGAAAAACAACCCCAGTCTCGTCCTTTTGGATATCCGCATGCCAAAGCTTACTGGTATCGATATCATACGCATCGCGCGCGAACAGGGCTACAATGGTAGATTTATCATATTGAGCGGCTACTCCGACTTCGCCTACGCGCAGGCGGCAATCCGTTATGGCGTGGAGTATTATCTGACCAAGCCCATCGACGAGGACGAGCTTTTAGACGCCATCAACGCCATACGTGAAGCCATTAAACAGGAGCGCCAGAAATCAGACAACATCGCACTCTACCGAAAAAAAGCCAAGAACGTGATTCTCTACGAGCTCATCACAGGCTCATGGAAAAAAAACAACATTCCCGAGCTCCCCAGTACAGACTTCCAAGGCATGGCACTAGACTCTGACGTCTATCAGGTCGTAATCTATGAAAATTTTGGGACGTCAGGCGAGAACAGCCGCTGCGACTTTTCCAGCCTCTTAAACATCACCAACAGCGAAAACCGCTCCTTTGAGCACATCAGGATAGACGGCAAAGACGTGATTCTCCTCAAAGGCTCCTTTGCTCTTCGGAGGTTTGAGGAATTTCTAGACCGCTGTGAAAAGACGGACGGGCAAGCGGACAGTCCCGTATGCCCGCTCTTTCTCGCATACGGCCGCCCCGTCGCAAGCCTCGACGAGATCTGTCTCTCCTATGAGGCGGCCAGAACCCTAGTCGAAAGGCGCTTCTTCTGCATACAGGGACAGCACACACTAAGCTATGAGGAGCTTCCTTCTATGACTGTACACAGCCTTGTGATCAGTGACGAAAAGCTTCATGCGTACTGTGAAGCCCTGACAGACTATGTACAGGCCAACAACCGCAAGCAGGCCGCCGCCACGTTTTTCTCTCTCGAGCAGTACTTAAACAGCGTGGATAGCCCCATCGAATCGATCCGGCTGTTTCTCACCGACCTGCTTTTACAGTTAAAGGCCAATATCAATAAAATCTACAACAGCGCGCAGAGTTTGTTCCCCTCAAACTCCGCCATCATTGACTATATAGGCAGCTGCCACTACCTGTATGAAATCATTCTGTATATCTCGGGGCAGGTCAAGTCCGTCATGGACAGCAGTGACGGCACCTCGAGGGACTCCGTCCTCGACGATATACTGTACTACATTGACAACAATTACCAGAACAACCTAAAGCTCGAGACCATCGCACCGCTCTTTGGATACAACAGCGCATACCTTGGCAAGCTCTTCACCAAAACTATCGGGGAGAACTTCAACTCCTATGTGGACCACCGCCGCATCGAGCATTCCAAGCGGCTCTTAGCCCAGAAAAATATCAAGGTCTACGAGGTGTCTGAGCGGGTGGGCTACAAGAACGTGGACTATTTCCACAAGAAATTTAAGAAATACGTCGGCATCAGCCCCGCGGAATACCGCAAACAGCTAAAACTTGATGAAGGATAGCCACAAAAAAACCAGGGGCTAACGCACCGCCCCCGGTTCTTTTTCAATTTCCTGAAAAATCCGCTTGGAAAAAGCTGCGACTGTGAAGATTGCAAACGAAATGCCAAACACCATGCCAAAACAGAACAAAACTGTATTAAAATGGAATAAGACAAATTCCGCAATCAGCATTCCCACAATCATCAGCGTCCTGCCAAAATATCTTCTGGAGATCTCCATAGAATTTTGTATCGTCTCGACGATGCCGTTCTCGTATCTGGCAAGAAGGGGAAACGCGTACAGCATGGCCGTCACGTACACAAACGCGGAGACAATCCCAATCACGATCAGTATGATGGAGCCTTCCTCGGAAACCCTGTTAATCTCATAGTCGAGATAGATCGCATAGGTCGCCACGAGAAAGATCAGGCCCATAATTGTGCCCTGCCTGAAATTTGCCTTAAATGCGCTGACAAAGCTTCTTGCCACATACCCCTCCTCGTCATCGACCATCTTCATGGCAACGCTGTAGGCCGCGACTGTCGAAGCGCCGATCGTTATGACCGGAAGCGAGAACAACAGCCACATGAAATTCAGCTTGACCAGATCCCAGAACCTGCACAGAAAACGATAGAATCCCCCATCAACACTGAAAAAACCGCTCATCTCAATAACTCCCTTTTACATCATGGGCGGCCCTGGCTTTTCAGGGCCGCCTAGTTATAATACGATACTTTATTCGTACTCTGCTGCCTTTCTCAAAGCCGCCTCGTTCTCGCACCACTCGATGCACTCCTGATAGCCATAGCTGTCAGCGTCCGCGCGCATCTTTGCCACGATGGATTCAAACTCGGAATCATCCTTTGCATAGATTGCCTGCCATGAACCATTCTGGATACAGGTCTTTACCTGCTCCCATGTTGTCGCAAGCTCATCGGACTTTGCGCTCTCCGCATAGTTGTGCGGAAGAGAGATCGAATAATCAAACTGATTCATGTAATCTGTATAGGACTCTACACCCATGTCTGTTCTCCATTCCTGCTCCGCCGAGTCTACTTCAAGCGCCAGATACTTATCCCAATACTTGAAGTTAAATGTCTGACCGTCAACACCGTCAGGAATTGTCGTGTTGAGAGACCATGTCGTATTGTTCATCTGCGGACATCCGTCATCCCAAAGTCCCGAGTACGGAGCCGGCATAACCTTATCTTCTCTTGCTGCCAATACCTTGCAGTCCAGACCAAAATCAGTCAGCTCAGCTTTGCCGTTGTCAAGCCACTCCCAGCATACACCCTGAGGACCATACTCATAGTCAAGTCGCCCTTCCGGTGTGCAGAGGTAGTTGATGATCGCCATACAGAGCTCCGGATACTGTGACTTCGCACCAATCGACCAGACACGATTGCTTCCACTCTGTCCCAGACCATAAACCAGCGTGTCCTGGTTCTTTGCCGCTATAGGAAGCAACTTCTTGCCTTCTGCCATATGCTCGTTTGTGTTGTATTGCGTAGCGCCCATCCAGTTAAAGATACAGAAGAATGCGCCGCCATCCTGGTAGTCTTCCATACACCCATCATAGCCTTGTGTCATAGAGTCAGGATCGAGCAATCCCTGCTGATACAGCGTATTGTAGAATTTCAGGCATCTCTCATAATGTCCGCCCTCCTGTAAGCAGTCCTCAAATTCGCCTGTATCCGCATCGTAGAATCCAAAGTGGAACTCGTCTAACCCGAAGAAATTGGTCGCGGTTGCTTTCACAAACATTACCATATTGCCGTCCCAGTCTTTAAAGAGAGAAGCGCCATAAGTTTCTTTTCCGGAGTCAGAGGTAGGGCAGACTTCCTTCATCTGCTTTAAGACATCAACATAATCCTCCAGTTCGTTGATCTCAGGACTACCGATCTGCTTGTAAAGATCGTAACGGATGTCCGGGTGATAGTCAAACTCGCCGTACTGTCCCGCACCAGAAGACACATCATGCCCAAAACCATATACTGTGCCGCCCGAAATAGACGCATTCTTATCAAGCGCATCCGCCATATGGGACTTTATATATGGGCCATAGTCGGAAAGAATGTCGTCCTCGTTCCAGTCAAAAAGCATACCATTCTCATACGCACGTGTATACTCATCGCCATCAGAACCAAAGAGCACGATATCACCAAGGTTTCCAGACTCCATACGTGTGTCGAACACACCGTCGCCATTGCTGATGATATTCAGTTTGACATTGAACTTCTCCTTCATGATGTCAGCAAACCAGCCAATCTGCTCACCCTCGTAGTTTGAGAGCTGTGAGTAGACAGTCAGGGTAACTGTCTCATCAGGAATAATGTCTGACAAATCAGCCTCCTCGACAGCATCGCCTGCCGGCGCAGTGTCTGTTGCAGCCCCTACGTTGTCAGTTCCGGCAGAACTGTCAGTCCCGGCAGACGCCGTGTTGTTGTCTGCACCTGCTGCGTCATCTGTCGCATTGTTCTGTGAAGTAGTCGTTGTCCCGCCGCTGCACGCTGCAAGCGAGCAAGTCATCGCAGAAATCAGTACGAGTGACAATACTTTTTTGAATTTCATAATAAATCCTCCTTTTCTTATTGCTACTATGTAAAATGCCGGAATACCCGGCATCAAACACCAGATACTTTGTTTAAAAGTGTTCCTTAGCCCTTGACAGCGCCAAGCATGATACCTTTCTCGAAATACCGCTGCATGAACGGATATACCATCAGAATCGGCAGCACTGTAACCATAGAAATCGTGTACTTGATCGTCTTGGCGTTCAGCACATTGGTGGCTGCAGCGCCTGAGATCGTACCAGAACCCGAACTCATAACACTCTTTAAGTTCGAAGCCGCATTCAGGTATGTGTACAGTTTGTGCTGTAACAGATGTAACTGCGGTGCATCAGGCATCAGGATCAGAGAATCCGTAAAGGAGTTCCAGTTCCCAACCGCGCCAAAAATGGCTATGGTGGCAAGGATCGGCTTGCTCAGCGGCCATATAATCTTTCGGAAGACGGTCATGTATGTAGCGCCGTCCATCTTTGCACTCTCCTCAAGCTCTGCCGGAATGGACTCGATATAGGTCTTTACCAGAATAATATTGTAAGGGGCCACGATGCCGGGAATAATATAAGCCCAGAAACTATTGGTCAGTCCCAGCATGGACATATTCAGATACCAGGGAATCAAGCCTGCGTTAAAGTACATGGTGACAACAAGGCACCTGTACCAGATCTTCCTACACCACATCTCCTGCTTCGTCACCAGATATCCCACAAAGGCAGATGCCAGAACCATCAGCACCGTGCCCAGAACTGTTCTTCCCACTGTGACCATCAGCGCCGTGCCGACATCATTAACATTAAACATGGAGATATAGTTCTGTATATGAATCCCTCTTGGCAAAAAATTGATGGCGCCCTTCCTCACCAAGTCATTATCACTAATGGTATTAATAAAAATATAGTAAAACGGAAAGATGCAAAGCACCGTAAAAATCAGAAAGAATGCATGGTTTAAAATTTCAAATACCCAGTCGCCGGCGCTCATGCGATACTGCTGCTGGTGTGTCTGTTCATATTTTTTTTCAGCTTTTCTGTCAAGTTTTTCCTGTTTCGTCATTGCCATTTCTCATACACCTCCCCTTACATAATACTCTCGCCGCGCACTGTCTTCGAAATCTTGTTCGCCCCAAAGAGGAGAATGACGCTGACGACTGACTTAAACATACCAACTACTGTTGCCAGGGGTACTCTGCCACCGTTGATACCAAGTTTGTATACATAGAGATCCAGCACTGTTATCGTATTTGTATTGTAAGGTGTCTCAAACACGAGATACTGGTCCATACCATTGCTAAGAATACCAGCAATGGACATAATCAATAGTACCATAAAGGTCGGAACAAGGCTTGGAACCGTAATATTCCATATCTTCTGGAAACGCCCCGCACCGTCGATGGAAGCCGCCTCGTAGAGCTGCTGATCAATACCGGATATCGCTGCTATGTAAATAATGGCATTCCAGCCCAAGCCCTTCCACATGCCCCACGCAAGCATCTTGATCCACATATGAGAATTGTCCATCAGGAAATTTGTACCAGTCTCCATCACTCCGGCATTTACCAATAGCGAACTCACAAAACCGTCTGTAGAGAAAATCGCAAACGCAACGGCGTACACAAGCACCCAGCTGATAAAGTTTGGAATCGTCGTAAATGTCTGGACAAACCTTCTGAATTTCAGGTTTTTAATCTCACATAGAAGGATCGCAAACGCCATAGAGCACCAGCTTGTCGCAAGTCCAAGGCCGCTCATCGCCAGGGTATTTCTCAACACACGCACCAGGTCCGAACGCGTCGCCTCATTCTGGAACAGGAATGCAAACCACTTAAAGCCTACAAAACTGTCCATTGAAAGCGTATCCCCCGACTTGTAATCAAAAAACGCATACCGCCAGCCAAGCAGCGGCAGATAAGAGAACACAATGCAAAGTGCCAAAAACGGCAATAGCAACAAAAACAGCTGGTACTTTGTCTCAATATAGCATTTTTCATTCTTCTCAGCCTTTGGCAGGCAGAAAAAAATCACAATGGATAACACAATTATCGCAACGCATAGAACAATATAAAACATAAGATTTTTCGGGTCCAACGGAACAATTCTGTCTGGCTTGGGCGTACCCTTAATGTCCGTTGCCGCCCAATTGATCATCATACAGCCCGCAAAAGCCAAAGCAGCACCGATGATCGAGGGGATCATACCGATCTTTTTTAATTTGTTCGTCCCCAAAGACATACAACCACCCGCACCCGCTGCCACAAATCCAATAATGATACACAGGCAGCCGCCAAATACCATCTGCAGCGTCAGCGTACCTACCCATCCACGGCTGAAGGCCCTGGTAAAATTCTGTGTCAGCGCACTGTACGAAGTGCCGCAGGTGAATACGGAAGATGTCTGGGGAATCAGCTCGCTGATTCTCGCAGGATTCAGTGCAGGGATAAACAACAGCACAAAAGCCAGGATATAAGATATCCTGAGCACGATGTACAGCTTATCTGCAATCTTTTCCTTACTCATATCTCTACTTCCTTCCTTAAATAGATTGACCCCGCAGGCGCATAGCAGCAATGCCGGCAACAGCCCTTACAGCCTGCGGTCTTCACATTTATTTGTGATATTTTTATTATAATGGTTAAATATGAATAAAAATACGGAAAAAATTAACCTGAATTATTCACGGAATAACAGCATTAACTGCTGAAACCCGCATAGT
>CAJUQZ010000082.1 GCA_910588755.1 uncultured Lachnospiraceae bacterium
GTCCTGTGTAAACAGTAACTATTCTTTTACAAACACACGCTCACCAGCCGGTTTCAGCACTTTCCGCGCCACGATTGCAAACGTGATTGCGTGCACGGTCAATGTGATCGTCCAAGTGATCGGATACGAGATGTAGACCGTGGCCAGGCTGTGATACTGCGGAATTTGGAACACCGTCGCAATCCACACAAGCCGCAGGCCACAGGCCCCTACCAGCGAGACGATCATCGGTATGATGGAGTAGCCGACCCCGCGCAGCGCGCCAACCAGCACGTCCATGACACCGCACAGCGCATACAGCGTGCATATAAACCTTAACCGCACCATGCCCGCCGCGATGACCTCCGCACTCGGCGAATAGATTCCAAGCAGCGCTTCCCCAAAAAGGACTGCCAGATTGCCAAGCACCACCCCGGTTATGACCACGCACAGCTCTCCTGCAAACAAAATCTTATAAATACGCTTGTACTCATGCGCGCCATAGTTCTGGCTCGTGAAGGATATCGTCGCCTGATGGAACGCGTTCATCGCCATGTAGACAAAGCCCTCGATGTTTGCCGCCGCGGAATTTCCCGCGACCGCGATATTTCCAAACGAGTTCACGGCGGACTGGATTACGACATTGGACAGGGAAAACACCGTCCCCTGAAAACCCGCCGGAAGACCGATCTGCATGATCTTTGCCAGCTTTTCCTTCGAGATGGCAAGCTCCTTTAATTCCAGATGAATGCCGCCACGCTCCCTTGTCAGGCAGCGGACGACCAGAAACGCCGAGAGCGTCTGTGAGATCGCAGTCGCCGCGGCAACTCCCGCCACGCCCATATGGCAGACAATAACAAAAAACAGGTTTAGCACCACATTCACGATACCCGCGCCCATCAAATAATACAGCGGCCGCTTCGTGTCCCCGACAGCACGCAGAATCGCGCTGCCAAAGTTGTACACCATCGTGGAGGTCATTCCGAGGAAATAGATTCTCAGATATAAAACAGCCAGGTCCAGCACCTCCGGCGGCGCCTGCATCAGTTCCAGAATCCGCGGCGCCCCGACAAGGCCGACCACCGTGAGCAGCACGCCGCTGTAGAGGCTAAGCAGCATCGAAGTATGCACGGTCTCTCTCAGATCGCTTTCTTTCTTCGCACCGTAATACTGTGCTGTCAGCACATTGCTCCCAACGGACAGCCCCACGAAAAGATTGGTCAATAGGTTGATCAGCGCGGTGTTTGAACCTACCGCCGCCAGCGCGTTGTCCCCTGCAAACCGTCCCACCACCACGATATCCGCAGCGTTAAACAACAGCTGCAGGATACTCGAGCACATCAGCGGCAGCGCAAAGAGGAGCATTTTGCCCAACACGGAACCGCTGCACATGTCAATTTCGTATTTTTTATTCATTTCAGTCCCTCTCCTTTACATTTTATGAAATACAAAACAGCCGGATTTCCTATGTGGCTGTGCATTGACACCGCAACCAGCAAAAAAGCTTTGACTAACCGCGATTTTTAATAACCGGATTTCTGAGCGTCATGACGGCAAGCGGTATCACCATCAGAAACCAGATCACCGGCTCTGTCCATATGATTCCCCAGTACCCAAACCATCTCACGAACACAAATGTAAACACCAGTTTCCCGACAAGCTCTATAAAACTGGACAAAATGGGTGTCCTGTGATCCCCGAAGCCCTGCATGCAGTTTCGGAGAATCACAATAAACAGACACACGAGCAGAAAGGACATATCCACCCTGAGATACATCGTTCCCCAATAAATGATCTCTTCATTGTCCGAACTGGTAATAAAACGAATCAGATACGGCGAGACTGTATGCGCAAGCACAAAAACAATCCCGTCCCACACAGCGCCGATGCACAGCACGCTCTTCATTCCCTGCCGAATCCTGTCGTACCGGCCGGCGCCGTAATTCTGCCCGCAGTACGTTGCCATCGAGGAGCCGAGCACGCTCACGGGCAGTCCCCAGATCTCAAAAATCTTGCGCGCGGCGGTGTGCGCCACGATCATGTTTGTGCCCAGCTGGTTGATGCCGCTTTGCAGCACGAGCGAGCCAAAGTTCACAAGGCTCGACATCAGCCCCATAGACAGGCCGCTCTGATACAGCAAAACCACCCTGTCCTTTGAGAGCACAAAATGCTCCCGCGCAATATGCAGGACCTGAAACCCCTGCCGAATCCGGATCAGGCAGAGCACCACCGACAGCAGCTGCGAGACGAGCGTTGCCACTGCCGCACCGCGCACCCCCATGTCAAAGACAAGAATAAACAGATAGTCCAGCCCGACATTCGTGAGCGCTGCTATCACCAGAAAGACCAGCGGCGTGAGCGAGTCTCCGATCGCGCGCAGCGTGTTTGCGCACAGATTATACGCCAGCGTCACAAACATTCCCCACACCAGCAGCGTGATGTAGGACAACGCCATCTCCATCTGCTGGGGCGGCACATTTAGCAGCGACAGGATCGGCCGGATCAAAACAGCGACGGCTGTGATGATCACGGCGGCCGTCAGAAATCCAAGCGTGACCGCGCCCGCCACATTCTCCTTTAGCTTCCTCTCCTCGCCGCTCCCGTAAAAGCGCGCCGTCAGCACGCCAAATCCAAGGCTCAGACCGTTAAAAAATCCCGTCAGCAGCGTATACAAAATGGACACCGAGCCCACCGCCGCCAGCGCCGTCTCCCCCAGAATCCTTCCCACAATCTTTGTGTCAACCAGACTGTAGCCGATCTGAAACAGATTTCCCAGAAACACCGGAATGGCAAACAGCAGAATTAACTTGACCGGTCTGCCCTCGGTGAGATTCAGAGCCGTTTTTGCGTTTTTCATTTCATTCACACCTTCCAATCAATCCGCGAAGGCTGCCGCTTTAGAGTTTCTTCGTCAGTACTTCTTCGTCAGTACTTTTTAATTTTTCCGCAGCCCCTTGGGATAGTGGTTCTTCATGATCTGTCCCGTGAGTTTCCCCCAGCCGATACTGTAGCCCTCATAGGTCATCAGATACCACCCTTTTTCCCCGTCGTGGTTCAAGGTCATTCCGCCCAGATACGCGCTCGCGTTCTCCTCACTTCCAAGCTCCATCGCCCGCTTTGCATCCTCTTTTCTGAGCGCCAGCGCCAGCGCATGGGAAGGCTCAAAGCGGTTTTTCTTAATCGTGCCCAGATGCAGTCCCGCCCGCAGCACTTTGAGTCCCTTAATTGACGGCATACCCTCTGGCATCAAATAAAGCTGCTCGCCAAATTTCAGCAGCCGATCCTCCGCGCCTGCCGTCAAATCAACACGCAGTGTCTCCTGCTGAAACTGCAAAAACTCCTTTGCCTCTTTTGTGCAGAGCCCTTTCTGCAGTCCGTTTGCCGGAAAAGCCCGGTAGCCGTCCGGCACTGCTCCACCCTTTTGCAGTACGGCAACATAATGCCCTTCCCCATGAGCCAGGTGCGGAAACAACCGAATCGTATGCCTTAATGCACTCACGCCATCACCCGCACACCTGTCTTTCATATTTGTCCTGTTGCCGCTTTGCGGAGTTTCGCATACAGGTACTGTACTATCACTGCATCTGTCATTGTCGGATCGGATCATACGAGCAGCCGACACCGCGCTGTCCTCCGGCATGTCCTTTCCTTCCTGACGATTTTCACCATAATACGCCCACATTGGAACGCCGTCCGACATGCCCTCATATTTCTGTGCGACTACAATCTGATACTCTGAATGCCGCTGCAGAAACCGCGCGATGCTGCCCTCATTCTCCGCCGGGGCAAACGTACACGTCGAGTACACCAGACGCCCGCCAGGACGCAGCATTTCATCCGCACAGTCTAAAATCATATCCTGCCTGTCCGCACAGAGTTGTACATTTTCCAGGCTCCACTCGCCGCAGGCCTCCTCATTCTTGCGGAACATGCCCTCCCCGGAACAGGGCGCGTCCACCATAACCCTGTCAAAATATCCGCCAAACACCTCAGACAGGCGCTGCGGCGTCTCGTTGGTGACAAGGGCATTGCGTATCCCCATGCGCTCCACATTTTCAGAGAGCACCTTCGCCCGCGCCGCGTGGATCTCATTGCATACGAGCAGCCCCTCATTCTGCATATATGCCGCAATCTGTGTCGTCTTTCCCCCTGGCGCAGCGCACAGATCAAGCACGCGCTCCCCCGGCTTTGCGCCCAGATAAACCGCAGGCGCCATCGCGCTTGGCTCCTGTATGTAATAGACCCCCGCCTCGTGAAGCGGATTCTTTCCAGGCGTCTGCGCAGCTGCTAGTTTCCTTACGTGCCCGTGTGCATAATAAAATCCGTTTTTCTCCCAGGAAACGGGTGTCAACTCTGCAAACGGCGCCTTTTCCAGAAATTCCTCTTTCGTTCCCTTTAACGCGTTCACCCGCAGCGCCTGATATTTTTCCGCTTCGTAACTACGCAGGAAAGCAGGATACGCCTCCCCGAGCATATCCTGCATCCGAATCATAAAATCCTGTGGTAACTGAATCATAACACTAACCCCTTACTCTCCTCGCACCCAAGAATGATATTGAGGCACTGCACCGCCGCGCCGGACGCGCCTTTCCCGAGATTGTCAAAGCGCGTGCTGACAAGCAGCCTGTCCTCATTTCCTGTCACATAGACCTCAATGCCATCCCAACCAGAACATGCGTTTCCAGCCAAAAATCCCTGATAGTCCGCTTCCTTCCCAAAGGGCATCACCCTGACAAACGGCTCGCCGTCAAAATATTTTGCAAACATCGCGTGCACCTGTTCCGGTGCCGGCTTGCCATTCAGCAGATCGGTATAAAACTGCAGCGTCACCACCATGCCGCTGTAATAGTCGCAGATTAACGGCGAGAACAGCGGCGTCTTTTCCAGCCCTGTAATCTGCTGCATTTCCTTCAAATGCTTATGGTTCTGGTTCAGCGCATACTCTCTCGGCGCGTCGAGCTCAGGATCGCGCCCGTCCGCCTCGTACACCGCGATTGTCTTCTTGCCCGCCCCGCTGTAGCCCGACATCGCAAACGCCGCCACCGGATAGTCTCTCGGAAGGATTCCCTCCGCGACCATCGGATAAGCGATCGTGATAAAACCTGTCGCATAACAGCCGGGCACTGCGATGCGCTTTCCGGTTCTGACTGCCTCGCGGTGCGCACGGGAAAGCTCCGGGTATCCGTACGCCCAGCCCAGTTCCGTGCGGTGTGCAGTCGAGGTGTCGATGATGATGGTATTGTCGTTTTCAACCATCGCCACCGCCTCCCTCGCCGCCGCGTCCGGCAGACACAAAAACGTGATGTCCGACGCGTTGATATATTTTCTGATCTCCGCCGTATCCTTCCTCAATTCAGACGGAATCTTTAAGATCTCAATGTCGTCCCTTCCCTCAAAGCGCTCAAAAATGCGCAGGCCCGTAGTTCCTTCGCTTCCATCGATAAAAACTTTTTTCATTTGGATTCTCCTCTGTCCTTATATTCATTATAACCTATCATAAGACGGCGGGGACGAAAAGTCAAATGTGTTCCTCATTTTGTGATACCAAATTAATAAATTCTTCCGGCAATAATACCTTGACTTTGGATTTCTCAAAGTCCTTAATATTCCTTGTTACAATATTGTCCATTTGGCTGCGTTTCGCACAGCTGGAAATCACTGCATCTTCATAGTCTTTCATGTCTGACCCCAATGCATCCTGACAGTCTTTTGCAGTAACATCTAATATGCCGAACAGTTGATAAAGCTTTGACATCATATTTTTAGACTGCTCTGTATTGTGCAAGTGCTTCCTTACCAGATAATAAATATCTGTAGCCGAACTGGCTGTAATATACATATCTGCTATTTGATTTGCAGCCAACAGAAATATCTGTTCTGCTGATTCCCTGAAAGGTTCCCTTCCTGTCAATGCATCAATTATTATGTTTGTGTCTACCAGTATTCTCATTACTTAGTATTCAACCTTTCTGCTTTCGCATCTTCCAGACTTGCATCTTCAGGTAACACCCCAAATAAAGATTTCGCCATATTCACTCTGCTTTGGTACGGATTCGTCAGTTTGGCAATGATTCTACCATTTTTTGTTATCAAAATATCCTCTTTAGCTGAAAGAAGTAAATATTTTCCCAAATTCTGCTTTAATTCTGTTGCTGTTATAGACATCTGATCATCTCCTTCGCACTATTATAATATATTATTCGTACGATCATGTAAAGTTATTTGTATGATTTCAGTCAACTACATTTTCCAGGTATAGCTGATGTTTCTTCCCTTCATTCATTGTATTCTCACCTTTTTTTCAGCAAGTATGCGTTTGATAATCCCTCTGACTCCAAACACTGTCAATGCGCCTGCTTTCTACTTCCGACACGCAGATTCCAGCAGGCCGTAAACACCAGAAGCGAGAGCCCGATTCCCACAAAGACTGCGGTAAGCCCGCACCAGTCCGCCAGCGCGCCGGCAAGCGGAAACACCAGAAGCATTGCGATGGAAAAAAACATGCTGTTCACAGAGATGAGCGTCGCGCGCTGCCCTGATGGAATCAGGCTGTTGAGTTGCTCTGACTGTACCGGATAGAGCGCAGAGTTAAAAAAACCTGCTGCAGCCAGTGCCACGACCGACACGAAAAAACGATGAAAACCATATGCAGCAAATGCCGCGGCGATCACAAGCCCGCCAGCCGTCCCGATCGTTTTTCCAAACCGCGCAAAAAGCTGCCCGCTCATGACAGCCCCGGCACACGAGACGACTCCCACCACCAGCATAATGAAACTAATCTGGATTTTATTGTATCCCATATCATAATAGTACTGCTGGCTGTAGAAAAACAGCAGTGTGTTTGCCGCAAACACAACGGAATAATAGACGATGATATTCAGAATGCGGCGGTCTGCGCGAAGAATGGCAAAACATGTCCGAAAATGCCCCGCCACCACCTCATGCACAGACCTTTGGAAGCCCTCCGCAACCGCATAAGATGCCTCTGGCATCTGTTGCCCGCTCTGTAGGGCTTCTTGTTCCATCATGCCCTCCGCAGAAACATAGGGCGCCTCTGTCATCAGCGCAACCGGGACCAGCGCAAGCACCGCAATCACCGCGCATGCACCATAACACCAGACGTAGGAATACTCGGCCAGAATACCGCCCACGACCGTCGCGATCCCCTGCGACACTTCGATAATCATGTTGAGGCGGCCGCTCACACGCACATACTGTTCCTCCTGCCCGGTACACTTCATGCTGTCGTACACAAGCGCCTCCTCCGAGCCGGAATTAAGGTTGTTTCCAAGCGCCTGGACCACAAAACCCAGCGCGAAAAACCAGAAGCTCCTGGCAAAGAGCATAATGACACAGGACACTGCGATGCATAGCTTGCTCAAAACCATGCTCCGCTTGCGCCCGAGCAGGTCCGCCACCGCGCCGGACGGAATCTCAAATAGAATGCTCGTCGCGTGGTAGATTCCCTCCACCAAACCGATCTGCGCCAGGTTTAACCCGCAGTATGCCAGATAGAGCACCCATATGGAGCTCTGCATATTCAGGTTCGTCACAAATGTGCCGATGTAGTCCAGGACAATGTTTCGTTTTAATCTGGCGATCATTTTGTTCTCTATCCAATTTTTTTGACTCTTTTCTGATTGAAATACCATTTGTAATTCCTTTCTTTTATACTATTACAGTTTCTAAGCCCTGCATCAAATCACTTCTCATGCGCTCCGAGTCCTGTCAGCCTGCGCCCTCCTGTTCAAGTCGTGCAGTGAAGAAGCTGCCTGGCCCGTCAGCCTTTGCTGACATGTTTCCTTTGGGTGTCTGTGTGCATAATAAAAACAGCCCGACCTTAGAGCATAACTATAGTCAAACTGTTCTGGAATTACTGCGGTATTGTGTCTCTGTATCTCTTTGCCGATAAAGCAGATTTACTCACAACGTCAAAAAAGGGCGCAGTAATCCCGCAAACGTGATTTTCTGCACGTTTTTGATATGGAACTGCTGCTGCATACTGGTACGTAGCCCAATCCGTTCATCCTGCACCCTCCTCTATGAATTAAATCTATTTTACCACAATCATATTATTTGTCAATCCTCCTGCACGCGGAATGTGACTTTCCAGTCTCCCCGTATGAGTTCCCCGGAATCGTGGAAAATGCCGTACATGGAATAATCCGCGATGTCCTCTATATCTTCTATAAACCAATACTCATAAATATCATATCTGACATCGCCAACCTCCTCAAACCAGCTCACACTATGATCATTATACCGCTCATTTCCGTCGGCATCTCTCAGAAAAAGCTGTACATGTCTGTCGGAACACGAGTTGTCGCCCATGCTGATCTGGACGCGCAGCACCCCATCCATGTACGCAATTCCCATCAGCGTAAAATCATCCGCCGCACAGTCCGCAACGTCCATCAGATTTAATACATTCGCGCTCCGTCTGGGATCTTCCTGTGTTCCCGGGACATTCCGCAGAACCTCCGGGAGCATCTCCTCCTGCAGCGGACCTCCACTCCCACTCAAATGCACCTGTTTTGTCTCCGCCGCATAGACGATTCCCGACAGCTCCACATCCCTCGTATCCTCCACTCTGTCACACAGGACAGAACGCGCCGAAAACTGCAGCTTATCGCCCTGATATGCCTTGTCTGACTGAACCATCACCTGAAAATATGCCTTGTCCTCTGCCTCATCATATGTCAGAAAAACGCACCCGCCGACAGTACTGTCACTTGTGTAATCCGACAACCCATAGCTGTCAAACAAATCCATCACGCCATGCACCCGGTCCTGTCCGCTGCCCTCCGCGTCCTGCAGCGACAGGATAATATCCGCCTCGTTTCCATCTAGATGAATCGCCTCCACCTGCATCGTGATCCCCTGGCTGGTGCAGCTCTTCTCGATGGGCACCAGACGATCCGCCATCGCAGGCGAAATGTACTCCACAATCTTATAAAATGCCGGAACATGTGCTGCAAAAACCGGCACAGCTGTCATAAGACACACTACGGCCGCTGCCGCTGCGAGCGATGTCCGCACGGCAAACCTTTTTTTCGCAGGCGCCCTTTTGCCCGTCACTGCCCTGCGAATCGTGTCTGACACAAGCATCGACGACGGCGCGATCGTATTATATGCTTTTTTGTATCTGTCCTGAAACATGCAGATCCCCTCCTTTTTTGTCCAACAAGTTCTTTAATTCCCTCCGCGCCCTTGTCAGCCGCGTCCGCACGGTAGACGCTTTTGATTTCGTGATTTTCCCGATTTCCTCAACAGACAGTTCCTCGTAATAAAACAGATGAATAACAACGCGGTATTTCTCCGGCAGCTGTTTCACCGTCTCGATCAATAGCCGGTCTTCGTCCACATCCTCACTGAAACTGTTATCTCCCGGCAGTTCCCCCTCCAGGGCGCCGCCCTCATATGCGCTCCTTCTCTGCCTCCACGGTGATTTCCAGAAATTTTTGCAGCAGTTGATTGTCACCCGCATAAACCATGCCCTTTCATGCTCCGCGCTTTCAAACGCCGGCGTTTTTTGCACATAGCGCAGAAAGACCTCCTGATAAATGTCATCCGCGTCAGCCCGCGTCCTGACAAGTGCGTAAGCCAGCCTGTAGACCGTGTCCGAGTTTCTCCTGATGACTTCCTCGCAATTCAAAGAATCTGAATTGTTAATTTGCTTTTCTCTATGCATAGACTTCATTTCTCCCCCTTTCAATATACATACAATATAACACGGCAAAAAGCTACACGAATCTTTTAAATTATGCTATAATCGATTCAAATGGCAGTTGCCGTTCACACTCCATCTGATTCCGGCACAATTTTGTCTGTCTAAGGAACTGTAAAGAAATAACATGAAAATATTGCGTAATCGGAGACATAGACAAGCAAGATTGTCAGGTTATTTGTTTACCGTTCCTAAGGAACTGTAAACAATGGCAAATGATGTTCATGCCGCCAAAATCTGCGGTGAGAATAACCAATTTATTTAGGAATATACATGAAAACAGAATGCATCTACGTTGACGAAAACCATCAGGAAAGAATCCTGTATATTGACGAACTGGTCACTATCGAGTACAGCAACGATGAAATCCACTATATGAACAATGACTCGCGCCTGTTTCGGGAGGTGCGCAGGGCAAGCCGCGAGCACCGTCTGTTCTGCACCTGCAAGCCAGCGCGCGTTTGCAGGGGGAGGCCGCGCGCAGAGCCGCAAAATCCGCCGGTGAAATCCCATCCGGCCAACCCGATCAAACCGGGCTTGCAAACGCCGCCGAACCACACCGCACGAACTTTGTGACACCAAAGCAGCAGACCACAGACTGTCATCCAGGAAATTCATTAAAATACACTGTCAAGCGCATCATTGAAAACAGACTTGAAAAATACAGCGAGCTTCTATTGGATATTGACATTCACTGGCTTGAGGAGACCACGCTTGACGGCAGCCGCTGCATTGTCCTTGACCTGGACGGCATCGATGCCAAGAGCGCAGAAATTCTCTCACAAATGCAGCTCTACACCGGCACCCGCAAATCCATTACGCGGATTGGCAACCGGATCCTTTTTAAGGGATACGCCGATTATTGATACGCAAAAAAATGATTGTATAAAAGCGCTCTTTCGAAGTTCCTTTCATACAATCATTTTGTGCCAACATTTTATCCGCCTTATGCCACTACACAAACCCTATTTCGGCATGGGACGCATTCATCACCGCACGCTAACCCTATTTCGACATGGATCGCATTCGTCTCTGCCTGCAAAGCAGGATTTCCGCTTAACATATTAATTTGTCTACTTATAAATCAATGCATAGGCATGGAACGTATCGGTTTCTATTGTAATTGTTTTCGGATCGCTGTCCAGATCGTCGTACACGACAGGCAACCCGCCCTCTGTAACACAGATCATCTTATACTCCCTGTCTTTTTTGTAAATGGCTTGCGGAATCTGTATCGTGATCCGTACTTTCTGATCGGTAGTATACGTATTCTCGGAAACCGCGTAAATATTATATGTCCTCCCGATCATGTAGTCGCCGCGAACGGCCTCAAATACCTGGACACACATAGGTCCCTGCATCGCATTGTCCACCTCAACCGGATAGACATTCTCCTTAGGCAGGACGCACCGGACAGGCTCTTTCCCCATATAGCCATACCGCTTGATCTCATCAGGTGTGGTCGGTTTCCATGTATCCACAGATAATATCATATTTTGACTGTCCTCAACCGAACTGCTTTCGTCCGGTCTGCTGTCATCCGGCGTGCTCACGCCTGGTTCGCTTTCACCCGGTTTGTTGTCTCCTGGTTTATTGTCACCTGGATTGTTCTCACCCGGCTTGTTCTCACCCGGCTTGTTATCTCCTGGATTGTTCTCACCCGGTTTGTTATCTCCCGGATTGTTCTCGCCCGGCTTGTCTTCATCTGGAGGGGTTCCAGGCTGTTCCCCACTGCCATCGTCAGGATCGGGCGGCGTCGCAGGTGTATAATTATAATGTATTGTTGCATTGGACACTGCTGTTATCGTGTCAGTGCCTTTCCTTATGCTGTTCCACTGTTCTTCCGTACCGGTAAAGTATATTTCCTTGAGAGGACATCCCCCAAATACACCAGCCTCTATTGTCGTTACGCTGTCCGGTATCACGATCGTCGTCAAACTGCCGCAAGAAGCGAACGATAATGTTGCGATGCTTTCCACTCCCTGCGGGATTTCCACGCCGGAAAGCATCAGGCAATTCTGGAACATGCCTTTGCTGATACAATTGATATTTGAAGGCAATGTCACACCCATCAGTTTATAGCATCGTCCAAATATATCATCGCCCATCATTACCGGCTTACTGCCAGAAGCAAACTTTGCCGTTATCATTTCTCCCCACTCAAAAAACGCGGCAGCGCCTACCTCCCCAATACTAGCGGGCAGCGATATGGAACTGAGATTTGTACAAGCACGGAAAGCGTTTTGTTCAATTGTTTCCACACCATCGGAAAACGTGACAGAACGCAGACCTGCACACTTCTGGAAAGCACTGCTGCCAATGGTTTTTACACTGGAGGGAATCGTCACGGACAAAATAGGCGTATTATAAAATGCATATCTGCCAATCGCCTTCACACTAGACGGAATCTCTACACTGAGAACCCTGCTATCCCAAAAAGCGCAGGCGCCAATGCTGGTGACGCCCTCTTCGATCACAACCTGCCGGATCTGATCTTTTTGAGCGTCCCACGGCTGCTCAGAAGCACTGTCATAATCCGGCATCGCTCCATTGCCGGAGATGGTCAGTTTACCTGCCTTTGTCAAATTCCATCTAAGATCCCCCATCACTCCACTGCCAATTGATGTATCCGCATCCGGATCAGGTGTCGGATCATACCCTTCCGGGTAACGGGTAATATAGTGACTGGTGTCTCTCATCACATCCTCCTTACTGATTCCCCGTCCCCAATGAACCTTACCGTTGTTATTTCCTTCGGCGATCACCACACCTGCGTCACTCACCTTGAGCACGATCACAGTATGGGTATCCGTGTTCATTCGCAGAATATCTCCGACCTTTATATCCTCAAATTGAAACGCACCCGGTTCATACATTCTGGCCTGCAGCGTGCCAAATGCCGCATCGCTGAGTGAGAATGCGAAAGCCACACAGCCCACACCAACAATATTTTTCCCGCCAAGCGGCCCGCCTTGCCAACGATAATATCCCGCAGAATCCGAATATGGCTCATAATCTGTCCACGTTGATCCCTCCGTATACCCTTCCTTCTCCTTCAATGCAATCATTGCACTATAGACTTGGGATGGGACAGGGTTGGTAACACTGGGGATTTCCGGCTGATATACCGCTCTACCCACAGACGCAGCATCCTGCAGCAATGAGATTTCCAGCAATTCAGCGTCCAAATCGCCACTGGTATCCAGCTCCTTTGTAGTTTCCTCCGTATCGGCGCCCTCTGACTGTATCGGGCTTTCCACCTCATTATTGCTTTCCGGCTCCGACGAGGTTTCTCCCGTTTCTATTTCATCGCCACTTTCCGGCTCCGACGGGGTTTCTCCCGTTTCTATTTCGTCGCCACTTTCCGGCTCTGACGGGGTCTCCTGTGGAATCGTGTTTACAACCCCGCTGCTTTCCGGCTGTTCTGTAGTTTCCCCTGTTCCTGTCTCGTCATTGTCCTTTGGCTGATTGGCGTTGTCTCCTGTTCCTGCCTCGTCGCCATCCTCCGGCTGACTGGCGTTGTCTCCTGTTCCTGTCTTGTCATCCTCCTCCGGCTGATCTGGTGTCTTTTGCAGTGTATTGTCCATATCTCCACTGCTATCCGGCTGCTTTGCGCTTTCTTCTTCTGTCTCGCCACTGCTTTCCAGGTTCTCAACGTTCCCGTTTGCATGATCCACCTTGGGCGAACTGTCTCCCTGTGCGGCAGAAACCACTGACTGAGACGAAATACACAGGCACAATGCCAGCGTTATTGATAAAATTCGTCGTTTCACTTTTTAACCTCCTTTTTTCGTTTTGTGTAAACTATAATAACTCTGATTATACTACTTTCTATTTCCATTTTCCACCAAAAAATCAATATTTTTACTTGCTATTTTTTTGCTATATGTACGTTTTCATACGTGGCTTGAAAAGCCATCATTAGCAATAGATGCTAAGTCCTGTTCGAACAGTACCTACTCCACCGCCACGCTACTGCTCACGCCATCCCTGCCGCGGCTCTTTGTCACAACGATCTTGCGCTCGATCTTCTCCTTGAGCTCGGAGACATGGGAGATCACGCCGACCAGGCGGTTGCCCTCCGTCAGCTGCACCAGCGCCTTCATCGCCTGCCCGAGCGCCTCCTCGTCGAGCGAGCCAAACCCCTCGTCCACAAACATGGAATCCATCTGGATTCCCCCGGCATACGACTGAATCTCATCCGACAGCCCCAGGGCAAGCGATAGCGACGCCTCAAAGGTCTCGCCGCCAGACAGTGTCTTTACACTGCGCTCAGTCGCATTGTAATGATCGATCACGCACAGCTCCAACCCCGCCTTCTCCCGGCGGTTTTCACTGTCAACCTCGCGCTTAAGTTCATACTGGCCGCTGCTCATCGTCATCAGGCGCAGGTTTGCCCGCCGCAGTATACGGTCAAAATAAGTCATCTGGATATAGGTCTCAAGCTCCACTTTCTGCTTGCCACTCAACGTACCGTTTGCCGTGTCGGACAGTGCCTTCATCCAGATATATTTTTTCTCGACTTCCAGAATGTTCTCCTGCTTTGCCGTCACCTTTTCAAAAATACTACGATTGGTAGAAACAGCGTTTTTCCTCTGGTCACGCTTTTCGTTCTGCTCCTTTTTGTCCTGCTGCCACTTTTCCCGCCGCGCAAGTACTTCCTCCTCCTGCATCCAAGCCGCATCGCCTGCCGCGTCAATCTGCTTCTTCAAGGTTTCAACAGCCGCCGTCAGATGTCCCCTGCGGTTTTTGCATTCTTCATACTGTTCCTTTGCGGTCTGGAACGCCTTTTCAAGCATCTGTGCACGTTCGGTCAAGGACTGGATCTGCCGCTCGACCGCCTCCTTTGACTCTGCTCCTAGCTGTATCAGAAGCCTGTCGATCTCCTTTGCCTTAGCACCGCTCTCCGCAGTCTGCTTTGTCAGAAACACCTCGGCTTTTTGCATTTCACAAACAAGTGTTTTGATTCTTTGCTCCGTTTGGGGAAGTTTCTGTTCTAGCCGTTCTTTTGTTATTAGCCGCTCCTGGTTCTGCTCCAGCTTCCCTAACAGTATATTTAACTGTTCCTCGGACTGCTGTGCCGCACGCTTGGCCGCAGCGCGCAACACCTCAACAGCAGTGGAAATCTCTGTGGACTGCAGCGCTGTGCCGTCAGGCTGCGACTCTTGTGTACAAAGGCTCTCACAAAGCCGCTCTGCCTTCTCGCGGCACAGGCTTTTGATTCCTTCCAGCTCTTTCTCCAGCTGGGCGATCACTGCATGGCCGGCCGACAATGCCTCCTGCATCTGTCTGTGTTGCGCCTCGAGCTTTCTGCGCAATTCAATCGACTCTGTCAGTGCCTGTGTGCCTTTAACGAGCGCTCTCACATCACTTTTTATAACAGAAAGCACAGACTGCAGCGACTGCTCCTCCACCTGTACCATATTAACGCCCTTTGCAGGCTCCTCGCCCAACTCTTTGATCTGTTCGATATGCCCTTGTACTTCCGCACACAGCCTGCACGCCTTCTCCAACTCGTTTGCGATCTGTCTCCTCAGTGTCTGATCCTGTCCGGTACATTCCGCCTGCTGCGTTACCTGTTCGCTGATACGCTCCTGCAATCGTTTCCTCTCCTCATCACAACGCTCCGCCTCAGCGCTTAGCTGTGTCTGTCTCTCTTTATCCGACACAGCCTGTTTCAGCTGTGCCCTGCACTCCTCCAGCCTCGATTGCAGATATGCCTTCATTGCCTTTGTCTCGTCGCCTACAGGGTCTGGAAATTGCAGTTCTAAGAGCATCTGTGCCCACTGGCGGCGCTTCTCGTCCAGTTTGCCCTGCAATGCGGCAAAAGCCTCATTTTCCTGCTGCAGCTTTGCATTTAACACATCCCGTTTTGATTCTCCCTCCTGGAGCAGTTTGCCCAGCTCCTCTTTCCGGGACTGATCTTTTCGTGTATTTATTAGCGCTGCCGCAAGCTCCTTTTCCCTTTCTTTTAGCTCCCGCGCGCGCGCTGTAAGCTGTCCCTGCAATTTTAAAAGATTGACTTTGCTATTTTCATCTAGCGCAGCTGCTGTCTCACTCCCGCGGGCAGACTCAATATCGCTTTCCACGCCCAAAACACGTTGCGCCAGCTCCCAAACAGACTGCTTCTGCTCCGCAAGCCGTTCGTTCATATGCCCTGCCGTAACGCTGAGCCCTTCCACCTTCTTTTCCGCCTCAGTGAACAGCGCTTTTTTCTGTTCGACCTCCGCCTTCGCCGGCGCTGACGCGGGCATCTGTGCAAGATTTGGGTGGTGCGTGCTACCGCAGACCGGACAGCATGCGCCTTCTTGCAAAGTGTGCGCAAGCATTCCGGCCTGCGCGTCTAAAAACCGTTGCTCAATATCCCTGTAATCCGCGCTGATCTGCTCTTTCTCAACCGATGCCTGCCGATAGGACTCCTGCACCGCGCGCAGATCATTCTCCTGTCTGTCCAAAAGTTTGATCTCATCTGACAGTCTCTTGCAGCCCTGCCTGTATTCTTCTAAAGCCTCCTGTTCCTGCTCAAGTTTCAACAGACGGGTATCAGCGTCCTTCACACGCTCCCACTCCTCGCGCAATAGCGCCTGCTGTTTCTGGTGTTCCTCCGCCTGCCCCTGCGCGTTCCGGCAGATCTCCCCGCGTTTTGCCGCCTCTAGTTGAAGTGCGTTCAGGCTATCCTGCTGCGCCTCGAATTCCGCAAGCTGTCCGATAGCCAAATCTGTCCTATGCTGCCATTGGATTTCCATTTCCCCCGCACTTTTCAGGCGCTCTAGCATCTCTCTGCGCTGTGTCTGCGCCTCGCCAAGCAATCGTTCCTCCTCGCGCAGCTGTTTGATGGTATCCGCAATCTGCTGTATCTGATTCCGGATTTTGTGCTGCTGTGTCTGCGCCTGCTGCAGGGTGCTTTCCTGCTCAAAAACTTTTTTCTGCAGCTCCTGTGTCGCGGCAAGCATCGCCTCCCTGTCTGCCAACTGCGCGATCTGTTCCGCAAGCCGCTCTGTCTGTTCCGCAAGCTTTGCTGCCTGTGCCTGCTCCCTTATGAGGCTCTGCTGCGTCTCCTGCTGACGTGTAAGCACCTGCTCCCAGCTGCTTTTGTGCTGGTGTAAGCTCTTGATCTGCTGCCGGAGCCTATCCCTGTCCGTCTCCAGGCGCGCCTTCTCCCCACCTGCGTCGGCCAACTCCTTCAATGCCTCCGAATCCGCTTTTAACAATGCCTCCGACACGCGCTGCTGCTCCTCCAGCTCCTGTTTATGTATGGTCTCCTGGTTGATTGTCCTTTGTATCGCAGCCAGCGCCTCCTGCTCCTGCTGCATTCTGTCAAACAGCGCAAGGTTTTCCCGCTGTTCCTTGATGACAAGCGCAAGCTGCCTGCACTCCGCCGCGTTCTGCTCCGCCTCGTGGTAATTCCCTGCCGCCTGCTCCAACTGCGGTGCAAGCTGCTCAAGCAATTCCTGGTTTTTGGACAGTTCTTCCTGCTGCTGCCGTATTTTATGGATATTACCAATCAGCTGGTTCTCTTTTTCGATCTTCTCATCCAGCTCCCCAATTTTTCGCTCCAGTGCCTCCAACGCAGTCTCGTCCTCCGCGCAGAGTTGTTCTAGCACCTCGAGGCCCTCGCCAACCCTTCCGTCGAACTTTTCCCTGCAAAGCATGCGCATCTTCTCCGCGGCGGGCGTATCCTGCGCACACACGATGCTTTCCATATACTGGCTGATACTCCGTTTCAGTTCGCTGTATTCCACCCACTGCGCCTTGACCGCGTCCTTGAGCCTGCCCTGCAGCGTCTGATAGAGCCCTGTCTTAAAAATCTGCCGGAAGATATTTCCCCGCTCCTCCGTGCCCGCCAGCAGCAGCTTCTGGAAATCGCCCTGTGCGATCATTGCGATCTGCGTAAACTGCCTTCTGTCCAGGCCGACCAGCTCCGTCACCGCCTTTGTCACCTCTTTGGATTTCGTGACCGGCGGTCTGTCATCGGGATAAATCAGTTCCGCCTCCGCCTTCTGCGTCGTGTATCCCGTCCCCCTTCCCTTGGGGCGCTGGTACTCGGGATTGCGCTTTACGTGATAGCGCTTCCCACGATGTTCAAATGTAAACAGGACAAATGTAGGCACTTCGTCCTTCGCATATTTGCTGCGGAACATATCGGCCCTGCGCACATCGCCGCTCGCCTCGCCGTACAGGGCAAACACGATCGCGTCAAAAATCGTTGTCTTTCCCGCGCCGGTATCCCCGGTAATCAGGTACAGCCCCTGTCCGCCCAGGCGCTCAAAATCAATCTCTGTATTTCCCGCATACGGCCCGAAAGCACTTATGATCAGCTTTACCGGTTTCATCTATGCCTTTCCCCCTTTGTCTGTAAAACACCTTACCTGGTATTGTAATCTGTAATCATTGTACCACCGCTATATACTATGTATTTATAATACTTTGCAATCTTCAATCAGTCGGGTGACAAACGCGGCCTGCTCATCACTCATCGGCTGATTGTTCTGCAGTTCATAAAACTCCGCAAACAATTCCAGCTCCGACTTCTGCTCAACCTCCTCGGCGCGCTCTATCAGGCGGCTCTGCTTCGTCCGGCTGTTGTCGTACTCAAGCCGCATCAGATTGGGATAAATGACGCGCAGCTTCTGTAATCCGTCCGGGATATCCTCCTCGTCGGTCAGCGTGATCTGCACATAATCCTCCGTATCCGTATCCCTGTAAAAGTCGCGCGCTGTCACTTCCAGATATGTGCCGCGGATCTTGCGCATGTCATGAAGCGGCGCCAGCGGCACCGTGGAGATCCCCACCTGCCCCTTCTCACCAAGCTCCACCACCGTGACGGACTTCTCCTGCTCCGCCTCGGAAAAAGAGTATTTTAACGGCGTTCCGCAGTAGCGCACCGTCTCCCGTTTCAGGTACTGCGGGCTGTGAATGTGTCCTAATGCCACATAGTCAAACACGTCAAAAACATCCGCATCGACGTTGTCCAGGCCGCCGACGGACACCTCCTCGGAATCGCACCGCCCGGCGCCCGTCACGAACTGATGTGCGATCAGGATATTGCGCTTCGTGCAGTCCACGCCCATGCGCTCCACAGCCAGGCGCACCGCATCCTGATAGCTCTCCGGCAGTGTTTTCCCGTCTATGTCCGGTGCGTCCTCGAGGGCGTGGCGCACTACCGCGGGCTTGATAAAAGGCAGCAGATACAGGCACAGCTCCCCATAGGAATCCTGCGCTGTATACACCGCTGTGTCCCCGCGATAGACAGGCGATACAAATACGCCCCTGCCGCGCATAAGCTGTGCGCCAAACGCAATCCGCTCCGCAGAGTCATGATTGCCGCTGACCGCATAAACCTGTTTGCCACGGTCCGCAAGCGCTGTCAGGAACCAGTCAAACACCTGCACCGCCTCCGCGGACGGCACCGGCTTGTCATAGATATCCCCCGCAATCATCACGCCGTCCGCCTTACAGTCGTCCGCAATTGCAAGGATCTGGCGCAAAATGTACTTTTGATCCTCGAGCATCGAAAATTCATTCACCCGTTTTCCGATGTGAAGATCGGATATATGTAATAGTTTCATGTAACCCCCCGCTCTCCATTCTCCTACCCTAGTGCTCTATCCGGCCAGAAATTAAACTTGTGAACCACCTGCTTTGCACCATT
>CAJUQZ010000083.1 GCA_910588755.1 uncultured Lachnospiraceae bacterium
CAGAGTATCAAACATAGAAAACTCTATGTTTTGACCCCAGCATCATATGATTTAATAATTTTTACAATATTTTGGTTGCAATAAAAACAATTAACCAGACAACAAGTTATGTTAATAATACATAAAATAATCTATGAAAATATTCTATAATAACAATATTAAGTGATTTTATTCATTGATTTGATATTTTATCATGGATAAGCCAACGAGTTACTATGTATTTTTCAGATTTGCTCATTTATAATTTTATAAACAAAGTATAAATATTTTATAAAAATCAAGTTTATGAACCTATCCTGACATTTCGAAAGTCCACATTGTAAAATACACATATACTTGCTATATACTTGCTATACGAAAGGAGACTCACAAATGCCCAGTCAAACCAGAACAAAAACAGCACCCGACAAACAAAACATGATTCGGATAAAAGACCGCCTCATAAAGACAAGCCAGAGATTGCCTATCAGAACAAAGATATTACAAGCAAGTTTTTAGCCGAGAACTTTCAGGGAAAAACATTTCGTGTATATGGGCTGGCACTACCCGAAATAAAGAGCGTGTTGCCGACCAACATACCAGCAGTGAAGGCGAACGAGACTGCTGGTTTTTACAGATAAAATCATTGACAGGAAAACGGCAGCCAGAATAAGAAGGGAGATTGAAATGACACAGGTAGCACAGAGCTTTGAGGAGGAAAAACGCCAGGCTCTGGAACAGGCAGCCCAGACATATAATGAGTAGAAACGCCAAATCATAATCAAAATGATTTAAAAGAACTATTCTATCGAGGAGATCACTTCCCTGGTATCAAATTATTCACAGGAAGATATCGAACTGCTGCGAAAAGAAATTAATGCCGATTCGTGAAACCTGAAGCGTTCATCTACGACAATGATTCATTACCCAATAACAAATCCCTTGCATAGGGTGTCATTACGAATGCCCTATGCAGTTTTATATGCACACGGACACCCATAGAAAATATGTCATCAAACCGATAAATCGATTGGCTGACGAGTGTCCGATGCGACAAGTCGTGGAGAAGGCCATTTTCCTGCTCGATTGCACAGCTCCGTTCTCAATATGCAAGACCCTATAAAATCATTTTGCGCATGGAACTATGCCGCTAAGGCCGCGCACGGCGCGTGATGTCTGCCTCTCCTATTTCTCTGCTTTTTCCAGAAAACAGTTTAGCAGATACGCCTTGTAATCCCCGATAAAAAACACCTTTTTAGAGTGCCTGTTTCCGTATTTTTCTACCAGGTCTTTAACCGTTATGGTTTTTGTGGCATTCAACGCGTCCGTATCCTCCTCCACAATTTTTCTGACCATTTCTTCCGGCTGGGTATTTTTCAGATTTCCAATTTTCCAGGCGTCAGTCATGTGTGTAAAATTAAAATACACATCATAGGTATTGGATACAAACAGAACAATTTCCTCCTGATTATGATAGCGCATATGGGAAGTATCCTCCCCGAGCAATTCACAGCATTCCTGCTCTGTAAGTGCAGTATCATAATTTAAATAATATGGTTTTATCTTTTCCGGAATGTGGTCTTTTTCGATTCGGATATGATACAGGCTGCGGTTCTCGCCCTCACAGCTTCCACAGTGTACAAAAAACTCAAAGCTCCCACCAAACAAGGCGCATTTTTCCTTTAACTGCAAATTATCTGCCAAATCCAATAACTGGGGAATCTGCTCTTTATTTTCCTCGTTGATAAACACCTGCCATCTCGGTGCGATCTGGTTGGTAATGAGTATATCCGTCGCCCTTAACAACTCATGGAATGCCCCTCTACGCCCTATATATCGGTCTGTCATATCCTCCATTCCAAAATATGTAAGCTGAACCTTTTTCACACCGACTTCTTTCAGGAAAAATACATACTCCGGATCTCGTACCAGACGCCAAAAGCTTGCCAGTTCAAAACGCTCTGGTTTTGAATTGACACAGAGCTGGTTATCCCTGTTCCAACGCTCTCTGTAATCACTGCAAAAATCCGGTTCTCGCAGCCAGCTATAGAAAGTAATTTTTTCAAAAAATGGTTTAAAATAATCAACGATCCAGCGATCCGCCTCCTGACCCATCTGCCTGTTTGGCATATGGCCAATCCAACAATGCCTACATCTGTTAGGACAACCATACAGATCCGCCATAAGCACTAACGATTTTTGAACCATAACCCTGTTCCCTCCCTTTTTCCTCCGCAAGGGGCCGCGCGCGAAAGATCCCCTTCGTCCGCTCCAGCACAGCGACCGCGTTGATCCCGTCACGATACAGGCTGCCCTCATGTGCCAGCTCCACACAGTCCTTCCCGTCTTCCACGTCCTCTGACCTTGCGATTTTTAACCCGATCTCCAGCGTGTCCTTGCCCTGCACAAAGTCCATTGGAAGTTTTATGCGCACCTCCGCCTCGGCAGTCCCCCCGTTCGCGGCATCATAGAGCGCAGGCATCTGTATCTTCTGATAAATGCACTCACCGCCGGCACTGACTGCCAAAAACACCTGATACGGTTCAGGCAGCGGCGCATAACCTGTATTGCACAGTTTCAGCCGAATTTTTATACCAGTCATGTACAATTCTCCCGGAAAATGCAGCTGCCGCATACCAAGCTCCGTAACAAACAGCCTGTATCCCAGATGGTTTTCGAGATAGCGCTTTGCATTGTGCTCCCCGAGCATGGCCGTATCCCAGTAGGCAATCACTTCCTTATTATATTTCAGGTTCAGGTATCCCGTATGCATCATGGCAAACTCCCTGTCCGCGTTTTCGGGCAGACTAAACGCTCCAAGCATGGGCATCTCGCCGCCATTTACCCGCCGTGTGAGATGCTCCCGCATCCAGACAAGCTCATCCTCCCGCTCCATTCCCGGCGCGTCATAGGTTCCCATATCACTGTCTGTGGACAGCAGCGCATCATTGTGGATTCCCAGCCTGCCAGACAGGATTCCGGCCTCTGCAGCCTCGCGTATAAACCGCGGGCGGCGCACGTCCACCTGAATCTGCGGCGACAGGGCGGCCTCCCACTGCCCTAAGATATAGAGCCTGCTCTCTCTTTGCTGCTCATCTGTTCCCTCCAGATACCGGCTGGAATGCCATTCCCCGTAGCTTCCAAGCATTCCGGCCTGCACCACGAGTATCTGGTCTGCATAGCAGTTCAAAACTTCTGCCATCTGTTCAATGTGCCTGCCCATCCGGCCGATCCGGTCTGGCTCTGCGGCTTCTTTCTGAAAACCATATGCCGCCCGAAACACGACCGACACATGCTCGCGCGCTGCCACATCAAGAGCCTCCCGCAGCTCGTCTAACTTTTCCTGTGGCAGATCTCCCGAGGAAAAAGCCTCTATGTCAAACGCAAGCAAAATCACCCGCACCTCGTCTGCAGCGTCCGGAATCTTGTCCGCGCGCCTGCTGTCAATCTGAATATAAAAGCCCCTGTCCGGGTTATCCAGTATCCGGTCTGTCTCCTGAAAATACCACACTGTCTCCCGCGACAGCACGGCATACAGAGCCACAGCCGCGGCCGCACCGCACAAAAGCAATACCCAAACTGCCCGCGACGCCTTTTTCCTACTCAAAATAGTCCCCTGTAAACTCAACCAGGACGGCGCTCGTCACCCCGTCTATATCCGACATTCTTGTTACAAATGAAGTGTCCTCCCCGGACAGCCGCACTTCATAGGTCAGCTCTGTGAGCCCCTTCATCGCCGTCTTGTTTTTCAGAACCTTTTTAAGCGGTTCAATCTCTCTCCTGACCGCCTCAGATGCCGCGTCATTGTACTTTACAATCAGCAGGTACTGGTGCTTTTTGTTCCTGATCTTTACCAGCAGGATATAGATTGCCGCGATGAAGACCGTTCCCAATACAGAGATCAGGTACAGACCCGCCCCGCAGGTCACGCCGACTGCGACCGTCCAGAACAGGAATCCGACATCGAGCGGGTCCTTGACCGCCGTGCGGTATCTCACAATTGACAGCGCGCCGACCATACCGAGAGAGAGCACCACGTTGGAGCTGATGACAATGACCATAAAGCATGTGACCATGCTTGTCATCACCAACAGGATATTAAAATTATTGTTGTAGATCACGCCTTTATAAAAGCTACGGTAAACGGCATACACGATCATGCCGCACAAAAAAGCCCCCAGCATGGATAACAGAAATCCATTGACCGTCAGGTTCCCCGTCTCCTCGAGAAATCCCTTTTTAAAAATATCAGAAAATGTTGTCATCGCGATAAAATCCTCCTCTTCTCCTCCCTGCACATCACATACTTTGAAATCGCACATTTGTTTGCCATCGCTGTCTTTAATATCTGAAAGATCATGTCCGGCAGATAGTCGTCAAACTTGACCTCCAACACCATAATCCCCGGTTCAAGCACCTTCCTCACTTCATAATACGGCGAAAACATGTCGTAGTCCCCCACGGATGCCGAGATCTCCTTGTCAAACGTGATCCGCACATTTCCCTGCGCCAGGACATACGCCTCCCGCAGATACTCCACGGCCACGACCGGCTTAAGCAGCCTGGCATGATGCAGCGCGTACACCTCGCGCCCCACAATATCGGAATGCGCAAGAAGGACGTCATAGTCCCCTGCCAGCATCGCATCGTACTCGCTGCGGCTGACCGCCATGCTGTCCTTTGATATGTACTCGCCATATTTGCGCTTGCACTCGAGATTGATCCGGATGTCCTCCCGGTTGTAGCAGCGCAGCCTGTATTTCTTGCGGAAACAGATGCCCGCCTGCTTCTCGTTCATCGCCGAATGGTACACGTCGTCAAAGTACAGACTGCTGATCAGATACCCGTCCTCCGCCTTCATGTTGGGGTCCGCGCCCGCCACCGTGCGCAGCCTGCTGCGCACGGTATGGTACACACTGTCATTGATATAATATTTAATCTCATGCCGCAGTCTGTGTCCCAGATATTGCATAATTACCTCCCAATCTCAAATTCCAGCAGGCCAAACACAAACAAACCGTCGCCGTCTACATGCTCCAGGCTAAGCTGTTCGTTCCCCTGGCTGTCCACCGCCGTCACCTTCAGATAATACATGCCTTCCGGCAGGCTTGTCTCTGAAATATACTCTGTCTGCTCGATACCTGCCTGTTCAAAGACCAGGTTCTGCATATGCGGGTCCTCATAGACGCGGACAGTATAGGTGATTGGCCGCCCCTGGTAGGAGTACGACGCGTCCCACGTGAACCGAACCGTGCCGTCCAAACGCCGCTCCGGCATCGATACAAACATCGGCGCCGGATACTCCAGCGCATTGCAAAATGCCTCATAATTGCTCAGGATTCCGTCATACATACCGTCTATGTAAGGAATCAGCTCAGCAGGGGACATGTCCAGCAGACCGATATCCGGCTCCAGCGGCATGGTCTTTTCCAACACCGGCTTGTACGAGCCAATCAGTCCGTTCACGCGCTCTTGGGTGATCACAGTATCGAGCAGCTCCTGCATTTTGGCATCCAGCTTATCGATGCTTCCCTCCAGGCGGAAATACCGCCGGTGCAGTATGCCCGTATTAAGTGTCTGTATGCCTCTTAACGAATCCGGCTGGCTGTACGTGGATCTGTATTCCCCAAAGCGCAGCGCGCCGTCGAAATCCCAGGGGATAAAATACCACGAGAGAGCATTTGCAGGACTGTATATGATATAGTTGTGGTTGATGATGTCCTCATTTCCCATCAGTAAATTAAAGGCAAGCCATGTCAGATAATTGTCCTCATCAAAATAAGTCCCGAAAATCTCCCCGAAATCCCTTGTCGTATCGTTGACAGCCCCAAGCATCTCCAGAAGCTTTTTGTGGTCTGTGCCCTCGCGGATTGCAAGCACCGTCTCAAATTCCTCCTCAGAGTACGCCGGATCGTCCACGTTTTTGAGCGCGTCATTCGGGGCGAAGCTGAAATCACTCGCCTTGTACATGGCTGCGTTGCTGCTAAGCCCCCTCGTCTCCAGATAGGTCTTGTTGGGCTGCTCGATCTCCGTGTACAGGCCATAATAGACAAACGCCTGCTCCTCCTCAGGCAGCGACGCGTCCCGAATCCACAGCCGCATATAATACGTCCTGTAACTTGCAATATCATCAATCTGCGCCAGCAGGTCTGTCTGCAGCTTCGTCGAAATCTTGGATACATCTCCCGCATGCTTGTTGATATTCAGGTTCCTCTGCCCGAAAAATGTGCCCGCCTCCTCCTCGAGCTTTACCTTATAGCTCTTGTAGGCCGCCCCTCTCGACGAATTTCCGCGCACGCGGATTGTCGCATTTTTATGGTCCAGGTCCAGCAGTGGATCGGGCTTTTGCCCCTCCGGCAGGATCTGTATATTGCAGTTTAAGATTGGATTGTAACTGTGGTCCCTCGCTGAATGAAGGGCAAACGCCGAGAGGTCGATCATTTCCCCCGCCTCATTTTTAGTCGGAAACACGCTGATATACACGTCGTAAATGTTGCTGTCCTGCTCGTAGATTCCCTTATCCTCGTGCAGCCCAATGCCGTTTGCCGCGCTCGCGTTGATATCCCAGCTCTCCAGGGAGCTTGTCTTTCCAGTGTTTCCAGCCTCTTCTATGGGAATCCTCGAATCCATATACAAGAACCCAAACAGGGCGGCCGCAGCCGCTGTCACCAGGGCAAGCCCCAGCTTTTCATTCATTTTCATTCGCTTCATAAATCATCCTCCGCTCACCTGCACATCAGAAAGGCGTTGAGATGTTCCAGCCGATACCGGAGCCTCCCAAACGATACGATCCAGCCGCACAGCCCGCCCGCAAGCAGCGCCAGCGTGTAAAAAGGCTTTCCGAGAAACACAGCCGCCACCGCGACCGCCGCCGTAACCAATAGAAACACGCACGGTCCCGCGCATGCCCCGGCATGATCCTCAAAATAATACAAAAATACGACCGTAAAATACATGCAAAACACTGTATACAGGCCCATGCTCAGCACCATAAACATATTCAGCACCTGCACACTGATGTTCAGGTACGGGAAAAACACATTGGCAAGACAGATCAGGACGACTGTGATAATCAGCTGCACCTCATACACAAAAAAGAGCTGATACCGAAGAACATTGCCCATACTCTCCCGCTCCTTCTCAATCAGGTCATAAGACCCGTTGTTCAGCGCCGAAAGATAAGCAACATACTTGTCAAAAAACGCTGTCTCCACCCGCACGACAAAGATCACCAGCGAGGACATGTTGGCAATAATCGCAAGAAACATCGCAAGATCATATGAGGGCGCTGTCCAGAAAATACTGACGCACTCTCTCATATCCGAAAAAAACCAGTAAATCACTGTGGCGACGTAAAATCCCAGCATATAGCAGCCACCGCTGGCCAGAAGCTTCGGATATCTGACAAAATACCGCAGAAATACAAAATAGCTTCCCTCCGGCTCGCCAAATGCCCTGACACACCAGAACGCAAGCAGAAGCACCAGCAGAAAATAGCCGCCCGCCAGTGCCAGATAGGCCGCGGCGACAACGTGCAACTCCATCACATACACCGCAAACACATAGAGGCCCGCCGCAAACAGCATCCCCAGAAAATAGCTAAACGTCACTTCCTTGTACTGCTTGAGCGCAGAGACATAAGTCATCAGATTATAGGCATCTGTCACCAGCACGCCCAGACAATAATAGACCGCCAGGAAAGAAACAGGCACCCCGCTGCGCACATGCATGGCAACACACAGCGCCAGCATGATTGCACCCGATATCCCGCTCCCCACTGTCAGCACGCCAAAGACAGACGCGCAGATCGCCTTCTCATCGCGCATAAACACACAGTCCGAAATATATCTGGACAGCACAGTTGAAAAGAGCGCACAGATCAGTATGCTGACCAGAAAGACATATGTAAAGGAAGAGATAAAAAAGCGGTTCTCCAGCTCTGTAATATCTGCCCGGTCCATAACGATTTTCAGGAAAATAAGCATCACGGCGACAAGGACCGACGGCCCCACCGCAGTCATAGTCGCGTACAGACTCCCCCATATATTGGAAGCCAATGTCTTTCTGCCATAGATTTTACGAAGTTCAAACCCTATCCCTGCCATTTGCTGCCACCTCCCAGGCTCTCATACAAACCGCGAAACCGATCCAGCATCACTTTTCTGCTGTAGGACCTCTCCACGCGCTTTCTGCCGGCCTCCCCCATACGCCTGCGCAGTTTCGGATCACGGCTGCACCGAATGATGGCTTCCGCCATCGCCTCGCTGTTCATCACCGGCACGACCAGCCCTGCCGGTCCCAGCGTGTCGCCGGCCTCCCCTTCGAGCATCGCCTTGCAGTTGCCGACATTGGTCGCCACGTAGGGAATCCCCGCCGCCATGCCCTCGAGCATCGCAAGCGGCTGTCCCTCGCTGATGCTCGACAGCAGCAGCAGATCCATATCCGGTAAATATTCCTTGACATTCACAAGCCCCATAAACACGACATCCTTCGTTCCAAGCTCCTCCAAAAGCGCCAGACATTCCTGATAGTACTCCGGATTCTCCTTATCATTTCCCATGATGTTCAGACGCGCCTCCGGAACAGCCTGTTTGACGATATCAAACGCCAGCAGCATTGTCTTGACATCCTTGATCGGCACCACGCGAAGCACCGTCCCGATCTGGAATACGCCATCCGACGCCTCCCTCTTGCGCTCGAGCGCGCTGTATTCCTTCGCGTCAACCCCGTTTGGAATGACCACGATCTTATCCTCCGGGCAGCCAAGCTCAAGCTGCAGTGATTTGTTGGTTTCAAACAGGCTGGTGACAACATCCGCCTGCCTGTAGGCGATATAGGAAAGCTTTTTAAAAAACTCGATCCAGATCTCTTTGAACTCGCCGGCCACCCACTGGGACCGTATGATATCCTCCTCGCGCTCCCGCGTGTAAATGCCATGCTCCGTCAAGAGAAACGGCTTTTTGCCTACATAGGAGGCGCAGCTTCCCATGATTCCCGCATACCCGGTAGACACGGCGTGATAGAGATCCGCCTCTGGTATCTCCCCCGACAAAATATACATCAGCGGAAAATAGATCCCGCGCAGGTTCCACAAAAAATGCTGGAATATCTTCTTCGAGCCCTGCCGCTGGTACTCGTCCCTGCAGATCTCAAAAAAGGACTCGCTCATCAGGATGTCGCTCATGTGCCGCCGGTATTTTTTGATCAGCTCCAATGTGTGCACCCAGTCCACACGCTCCGCCGAGCCGATCATCAGATCCCTTAATATCTCCCTCTCCCCTGCTGAGAGCACCACCTTCTTATGTCCTTTCTGAAACTGCTCGTCGCCCAGATAGAGTGTGTGGATTGATGTCACATTCTCCGGCACCTGATAAGAGTACGCAGACATTTCCTCCCTTGTCGTCGCAATCGACCATACAACGAACTCAATGTCCGAAAAGGCGCTGCAAACCATCTGAATCCAGCCTGAAACACCACCCGGAACATAGGGATAGCACCCTTCACATATCAGACATACACGCATCGCTTATTCCCCCTCCGTCACGATCACAGCGTGATTTTCCTCTACACGCAGCAGGTAATATCCATTGCCGGCCTCCTCATAGGTAAGCCCCTCCGCCTCCACGATCCTGCCGTCTGTTTTGTATAAAAATGCCTGTCCTTTTACAATGCCGCTACAGTCCAGCACGATGCGCGCCCCGTCCCGCTGCCAGCCGTAATCCAGATTGAGATAGCTGCGCACATCATCCCTTGTCTGCGATATCGTCTTTGCGTCAAGCCAGCCCACCTGGCTTAACAGCTCTGTCTCAAACACGCCAAGCTGTCCCTTGTCCTGATCCCACGACGCAGTATCATTGTTCTTTGCAATCAGCGCGTTGACATCAAACACATGGGAGACCATACCGTACGCAGCCAGCACCGAGGAGATCGCAAACAGATTGCCGTCCTCCATGCCGTTTCCTCCAGTCGCCGCCGGAAAGACTGTATAATCTTCCATGCAGGCAAATTCAATGCCTTCCCAGCCCAGCTGCCCGCGCACCATCTGAATCCGCGCCCCGGGAATGTCCAGCATCTTTTCCGTAAAATGCTCTGTCTGCAGCGCCATGCTGTGAATTTGATAGTTTTGAAAAACCTTTGCAAACTCCGTGATAAAATCTGTATTAAAACAGATTTGGTCCGCCTCCAAACACTTTTCGATATAGACCAGCTCTCCACCGTACTGCAGCGCCGATTTGCCAATGGCCGTAAACAGGCTGTCATTAATCGCCGGAAAGCTCTCCTCTTTCGATGCGACCGTGAGTATCCCCGACGTATACGGGGTGTTGGTCCGCAAGGAAATTCCCTGAAAATTCGGCCACACAATATCGCGGACAAAGCTTTCTGTAGAACAGCCATACAGCTGCATGCACATCTTGTCATCGACAAAGGTTATCATGGGAAAATCGTCCAAAAACACCATCTTTACCCCCAGAACAGGATAGAGAAAGTCCCTGCTCACCGCACCGGCTGCGCCCGTCAATAACCCCATACAGCGAACGTCCGATAAAAATGTCCCATTGATCAGGCACAGCTTTCCGTCCTGATAATCCGTCGTGTAGAGCAGCGGAACGTTTTTGCCGGCATCGTGTATGTACACCGCAGCGTCCTGATCCACCTGCAGCCATGTGGACATATTGTATCCGTCGTAAGCCACTTCCTCCATCTGAACAGGCCACAGCGGTCTCTCAAAAAGCATCTGGTTATAGTTCTCACGCACAGACTTTTCCCGGATTTTCAGCAGCGGCCACAGATAAGAGTCCTCGTTTCCCTCCGGCAGTCCTGCCGCCAGAATGACCCTCCCGCCCCGCGCGACAAACTCGCCAAGCGCCTGCAGATTGGTGTAGATGCCCACGGAGGCATCACAAAACACCACCAGTTCCTCTGCGCGGGCCTGCTCTGGCGCAAACCAGTCCTCCTCGATGACCTGAAAGTGAAGTCTCTCGAACATATGTTTTACATTCCGGTAAATATCCCCGTAGAGCTCCTTGCCAGAATCCCCGTAAATCCTGACGGATGGCCGGTTCTGCCCATCGATCTGCCGCGTGTCCGTAAATGCGCGCTCCTCATATGGACTGTTTTGTATTCGTATGTTCTTCGCACGCTCTTCATTGATGTTATAGATCATAAATACAGTGCTCACGCCCAACACAATCAATATCACATACAGCAATCTCTTCCATGACAGCATCTCTCTACTCCCTCTGCATCCAATAGCGCAAAACCTCCAGCCCCTGGGCCGAAAGGCGCACTTGTCTGTCCGCCCGCAGCTCGCGCATGCACTGCTGGAACTTATCCTTGTCCTTTTGCTGATAATACATCTCAATCATTTTCATATAACCGCGCTCGCTGCCGACATAATCCCGCTTTTCGTTCCAGACACGCTCCGCTGCCTCCTGCTGTCCCGACTCCACAAGGTAGGCCAGGTATACCTCATACTCCTCCCGCGATGGCATCTCCCCGCCGGACTGCTCCTGTGCCTCGATCAGTTCGCAGAACGTCTTCTTATAGATCACCTGCTCCCTTGACGACAGGATGCGGCCGTCGATTAGCGCCTGCAGCGCCGCACATGCAGCGTGGAAGTTTGCTGGCTGTGCCGGGTCTTTCTGGTAGGCTTTATAGCACTCCATCCATTTCTGCTGCTGCACGCGGTAGGCCTCCATCTTCGCAGCCGCCACATAGTGCGCAGACTCCGAATCCTCATCGTTCTCCGCCGCCAGCAGTGTCTTATAATTCTCACCGACGTCCTTCTTGAGCTGGCTTAACAAAAGCGCCCGTTTCTCCGCGGTTGCGCTGACTGCCATCGCATCCTCCACCGGAACGATGCCAAGCGCCCGCTCCACGTCCGGGTGCTCCGCCGCCAGTTCAATCTGGAAGCGTTTCACCAGGGAATCCCTGTCGTATGACTCTTTACCGCTAAGCCTGTGTATCAGGCGCGGCAAGAAGTAAATGATATAGCCAAATCCCGGAAGAAAGATAAAGAACGCCGCCACGCCTACACGCTCCTTCCGTGCAGCCTTCACGACTGCATACAGTACCGCACCCGCAAAATTCACTGTCAAAAATGCTGCCATCATCAAATATGCCTGCCCCTCCTCTCCGCCAACGCGGGCATCCGCTAACCCTTCGCATCGTCCATCTCATCAAAAGCAGTTGTGAGCCTTACTTCCACGCGGTCCGATGTCAGGCGTTCCTTTAGATATTCTATATCCTGTGTCCCGGTATTGTTCAGCAGGACATAGATTTTTCCATCCTGCCCCGCGCCAAAATAATCCGTCGTTCGCAGCTTCGACGCAAGCTCCTTATAGCACTCCCCGAAATCACCTGTATAGACAATCTCCATCACGCAGTACTCCGCCATATGCTTCTGCGCCTTCTCCTTTGCAAGCAGTACATTCCTGCAGAAAGCGTCAGGCTTCAAAATATCCGTGCCTTCTATGTAGCGCTCCTCCCGCGACAATTCCTCATAGTCCAGGGCACGCCCCACAGATTCGCGCAGCAGCAGGGAGAGTGTTTTGAGCAGATTGACATAGTAGAGAGACTGGCTGCTGTACGGCAGCTCCCTGATCATGATGGCCGCCACGCAGCGCTCCTGATATATAATCGGAAGCACGACTGCAGGCTCCCCGTTCCAGATGTCTCCCTGGTACAGCTCGCCGTTCTCCAATGCGTCGCGAATCCTGGCAAAGGCGGTAATATTCCATGTTTTTCCACCCTCCGTTGACCTTTCATTCAGCGCATTGATCAGGCGCAGATATGGGTTATCGCCATTCACCCTGTACACTGCGACCGTATCTGTATGTACCATCTCGGCGATAACCTGTATGATCTCCATGAAAATCCGGTCCGGCTGCAATACCATCAGGCGGCTGACAGTATTGTAAAGCTTTGGAAAACCGGACTTTGAATCAAGCAGACGCTCCTCGTACTCGTTCTTGATCAGCACATTCTCCTCGTTGATCTTCTTTAGCTCCTCATGCTCCTGCCCAAGCAGGGAAAGTTCGCGCCTAAGATCCCGCAGCTCTTCCCGAAGGATATCCGTCACGTAGCTAACTGACAAACCAAAGAACACATACTGCATAATCTCAAGCACACTTCCGGCATACGAATAAAAGTTCGTCATCTCTAATATGCTCAGATCCTGTTTCGTCAGATACGCCGCACTTGCAAGGACAACGGCAAACGAGCTCTGGCGAATCCCCATAAACAACGAGATCAAGATGACATAAATTGTCATCCAATCAATCTGCGAGAACAGGCTATGGGAACTGCAGAGAACATAAAGCGCCCCAAAGGCTGCAAACACCACGATATTTTCGAGCGTTCTGCGCACCACACTCCCCGCTTTTCGATTCGTTTTTCCTATTTTGGCCTTTTCCCGCTTTTTTTCATATGTGATCTCGCCGCGCAAAAACAGATCTTCCAGCTTCCGAAAATCCGTCCACTCAAGCTCCTTTTTGATCAGGCTGCTGTCAACGGACTGCTGTTTTTCTGCCTCGCTCCACGAAATCCGCAACTCCACGCCAAGCTGCCCGCTGACCAACTCATACAAGCGCTGCCTCGACAGCTCAAAGCAGCCCGTCACATTGTAGACGGGCTGTCTGCCATAGTCCATGACACGCTTGACTGCATCGACCAGATCCGCCACATGCAGGGGGTAAAGCAGCGCGTCGGACAGTGTCGCGCCCTCCCCGCCTTCCCCAACCCTGGCAAAGGCTTCACTTAGAAAATCATGCAGCCCCTCCTGTGCCTTCTCCGCGTACAGCCAGGACGCCCGCAGGATCGCCGCGTCGATTCCCTGCTGCTGCCGGTAAATTTCCACCAGCTGTTCCTCCCGCATATAACAAATACCTGTCTCATCAGTCGGCATGACCGCGCTCTGCTCGTCTGCATGTACGGCTGCATCTCCGTAAACGGACACCGAAGACAGCAGAATCAACCGGACACCCTCCTGTCCGGCCAGCACCCGCAGCGTCTTTGCAAGCAGGGCGATATCTGCCTCCAGCGCATCCGTATCAGCGCAGCCCATATACCCCCTCCCGGCATATACCACGCAATCCGGCGCAATCGAGCGCAGCACGCCCTCAAACCGGCCGCCCTCCAGGGAACTCTTATAATATCTGTGTTTCAGGACATCAGCCACCTTTCCGGGAAACGGTACGTCTGACAAAAAGTAGACCTCATTCCCCTCCTTGTTCATGCGCTCAATAAACGCTTCTGCCAGCTGATCCTTCGTGCCTATGTAGATTACCTTCACAAACTTTTCCTCCAAAACAGGACGATTGGCAAAACTTTGCCGCCCGGAATTTCTGCAAATATTAGCAAATACTCTCATGAATGATATTTTTAAAACGTACTTCTTAGTTTGAACACATTTTTATCAAAACACAGTTCCCATCAGAATACAGTTCTTATTCAGGATTCATTTCTCATTAGGATACAGTTCTTATTCAGAATACATTTCTCATTAGAATACACTTCTCATCAAAACCTATTTCTTAACAGAACACATTTCTTTATTAAAATGCTCTTTCTATAAGACACATCTTTCATTTTGACACATTTCTTTGTCAGAACATATTTTAATAACTGCTGGGATATACTGTGAGAATCTCAGCCGAACGTTTCAAACGTGAGAAAACAGACCTAAAAAGCTGTCGAAGGAGAACCAACGCAGCTTCCTGGACGTATGAGAATACAGGATATATGTCTTGTGAATACCTGGATAATATTTACTTTTTAATCTGTTTTTAACCTAACTTACCTCTCAATACACATCATACAATAGAATGAAAGCCATGTCAATCAGACATCGGATATTTCAGCGCACAAAACATAAATTTTTAACAAACCGCCTAAATATTTATTTAAATCATGCCGATATAAATATGAGGACATTATATTCTTGATCAATGGAGGGCATACAATGAATGTTGAACCAAACGACTGGAGACCATATGGTAAAATAATTTATCAAAAACAAAATTTCATCGTCAAGCAGGTTGCGATGCTGCCCGAAAAAGCAGCGGAATATGACAGCGCTCCTGATTACAGCTGCTGCCCGATTCAATCCTGGCAGCATACGGATTTACATAAGTTATTTGACGACTGGCGCAAGCAGTTCGCCAAAGCGCCGGGCAACGGTATCTGTAAACGGATTCCCTGTATCTGCTACCCGGACCCCATCACGTTCAGGGCCGCTTACCTGGCCGGACTCAAGCACAGCTCCTTTATGAAGGCAATGCAGGACAACATCGACAGCGGCTGGGACAAGGCCCGGCTCGTCGCGCATGATGTCCTGACAAAGGCAACGAAGTCAAAAGAGCTTAAGGAGATCTGCAAGGCAGTCGGCTATCCGCCATTTATCATATCCGCACTTGGCAAAGCCCTTCTCAAATTCGAGGATGGGGACGCCATGCCACAGATTGCCAAGTTCTATGAGGAGCTGATCACAGGGATTCTCTATGTGCCTGTAGAGCGGCTGGACGAGCTGGCTTTCAAGATCTCTGACAAGACATGGGAAGTAATCGACTCAACTGAATTTAATTATTAACAGAAAGTGACTGCCAAAATGGCAGTCACTTTTTATATACAGCTCCTCGCAGGAGCGTCATCTTAAATCTTCCCATCCAGCAATACACCCTTATTCTTCATCAGATAATCCACAAGGGATATGATCGTCAGTACGACCGCAATCCACATGACAATCTGCGTGAGCACCGCCAGCGCCCTGATGTCCGCGATCATCAGACACACCATAACCATCTGGAACGTTGTCTTGAATTTTCCCCAGTAGCTCGCGGCAATAACCACACGATTGTCTGCTGCCACAAGCCGGAAACCGCTGATGATAAATTCCCTGCTGATAATGATAATGACTATCCACGCTGGTATCCTGCCCATCTCGACTAGACAGATCATCGCGGCGCACACCAAAAGCTTGTCCGCCAGCGGGTCCATAAACTTTCCAAAGTTTGTGACAAGATTGTACTTCCGCGCGATCTTACCATCAAGCAGGTCTGTAAGGCTCGCGACGATAAAGATTCCCAGCGCGATGTAGTCTGCGTAGTCCGCAATCCCGCCAGCCACTGCCATAAACCATCCCCACTGCGCATGGCTGCCAAGCAGGACCAGCACAAACGGTATGATCAGTATTACCCTGAATACAGTCAGTTTATTCGGTAAATTCATCTTCAATCTCTCCTATCAGGTCATATTCATACGAGCCCGTGATGCGCACCCGCACAAAATCGCCTGTCATCAGCTCCCGCCCCGTCTGGACAAACACATAGCCATCGACATTAGGAGCATCCTTGTAGCTTCTTGCCACATAAGCGTGCTCGTCCGGCACCTTGCCCTCCACCATGACAGTCAGCACACTTCCGACCATCTCCTGCGCCTTCCCAAACGCAATCTCCTGCTGCAGCTCCATGATGTCCGCCTGCCGGTCAAGCTTTACTTCCTCGTCAATCTGATTGTCAAACAGCGCCGCAGGTGTGTCCTCCTCCTGCGAGTAGGTGAACACGCCAAGCCGGTCAAACGCCATCTGCCCCACAAACGAAAGCAGTTCTTCGTGATCCTCTACCGTCTCCCCCGGAAATCCGGTGATGAGCGTCGTGCGCAAGCAGATATCGGGTATCCGCGCCCGCAACTTTGCAATCATGTCTGTAAGCTCCTGCCGGCTTGTCCGCCGCCCCATGCGCTTTAAAACCGGATCAGAGGCGTGCTGTACTGGGATATCGAGGTAATTGCATACCTTCTGTTCACTGCGGATTGTCTCTATCAACTCATCGGTGATCTCCTCCGGGTAGCAGTAAAGAATTCTGACCCAATATAGACCTTGTATCGCACACAGCCTGTGCAGCAGCTCTGGAAGTCGCTTTTCCCCGTACAGGTCCACACCATAGCGCGTCGTCTCCTGCGCCACTAGGATAATCTCCTTTGCCCCAAATGAAACGAGGCGCCGAGCCTCCTGAACGAGGCTGTCCACCGGAATGCTCCTGTAGCTTCCCCGCACCTTGGGGATGATACAGTAGCTGCAGTGCTTGTCGCAGCCCTCCGCAATCTTTAAATACGCATAGTGCCCACCAGTCGTGACGATTCTCCTATTGTCATGATACGCATACACCGGCGCGCGGTTGATATCCGCTAGATGATTGCGGCTATTTCCAGACAACACCTCATCGAGCGCGTCCGCAATCGCATCAATTGCCGTTGTGCCCACGATGGCGTCTACCTCCGGAATCTCCTTCTGGATCTCATCCTGATAGCGCTGCGCGAGACACCCCGCGGCGATCAGTGCCCTGATATCGCCGCTCTTTCGCAACTCCGCCATCTCCAGAAGCGTGTTGATGCTCTCCTGCTTGGCATCATTGATAAAACAACATGTGTTGACAATGACCGCACTGGCCTCTGCCTCATCGTCCGTGATTGTATATCCCCTCTGCACTAGCGTGCCAAGCATCATTTCCGTGTCCACCAAATTCTTGTCGCAGCCAAGGGAAATAAATAATATTTTACTCTTCATGTGTAATCTTGATCTTGCCCTCGTTGAGCTCCTCAATGGCAACCGACAGCGGCTTTGTCTGCTTTGTGTCCACCAGTGGTTCCTCCCCGCCGATGATCTGTCTTGCGCGCTTTGCCGTCGCCATCACAATCGAATAGCGGCTGTTTACCACCGGCGCCTCCCCCTGCTCAACCTCATTGTTAACTACCTTCATTAGATCTGTGTAAGATGGATGTAACATATTTTTTCCTCGCTTTTTTAAAAATATTCTCAATTGCCCTCGTCAGTATCCTCGTCGGCCAGCGCGCCCTGCGCCCTCCCTGCGATCGTCTCTGGCAGAAGCGCCGAGAGCACAATCTGGCTGCTCTCCATCACCAGCACCGACTTTGTCCTGCGCCCCTGTGTGGCATCAATGACTGTACCGCTCTCCTTGGCCTTCTGGACAAGCCGCTTGATAGGCGCCGAGTCCGGGCTTACGACCGCGATAATCTTGGATGTGTTGACGATATTTCCAAAGCCTATATGAATCAGTCTGTTCACGTGGCACCCCGCTGTTGTATGATTTACTCTATATTCTGTATCTGTTCCCGCACCTTCTCAATCTCGGTCTTTAAGTCAATGCCCCTATTGGAGATTGCAAGGTCGTTTGCCTTCGAGAGGATCGTGTTGGCCTCCCGGTTCATCTCCTGTGCGATAAAATCAAGTTTCCTGCCGATGCTTCCGCCGTCATGAAGTGCCTGCTTCATCGTCTCAATATGGCTTCTTAGCCGGACGAGCTCCTCATCGACACAGACCTTGTCGGCAAAAATCGTGACCTCTGTCAGAAGTCTCGTCTCGTCTACGTTCGCATCGCCCAGCAGCTCATGAATCCGCTCGTCGAGCTTTCTTTTGTACTCCTCAATGATCTGTGGCGAGCGCTCCTCGATAAAGGCGACATGTTCCAGCATACCGTCAAGCTTTACAATCAGATCACCCGCAAGGTTCTGCCCCTCCCTGATGCGCGTCTCCTCCAACCCTTTTGCCGCGCCTTGTATGGCTTTTGCAAGACCCTTCCAGATCTCCTCCTCGTCTATGGTCTGCTCCTCCATCGAGAAGACCTCGGGATAGCGCGAGAGCGTCGATACCCTGATATCGTTGTCCAGTCCAAAGTCCGCTGACATAGCCTTCAGATATCCGAGATACTCCGCCGCAATATCCTTGTTGTACTTGATGCAGATATTACTCTCGGAAAAATCCTCGTAGGTGATAAAAATATCAACCTTTCCGCGCTGCACATAATTTTTCAGTTCATTTCGGATAGCGCTCTCGAAAAAACCAAGCTTTTTGGGCATCTTGATATTGGCGTCAAGATATCTGTGATTCACAGACTTCATCTCAACAGCGTATTTGCGGCTGCCGTCTGTAACCTCACACCGCCCAAAACCTGTCATGCTTTTAATCATGTCAATCCTCCTGACCAAACTCTAACCCCAAACCTGTCTCTGTATCATTAATAACTGCTTATCTAATGTATTATAAAATAAACCGCACCACACGTCAACCTAATTTTCAAACCTTTTAACGCCCTTTTCATACCCCTGTCTATTATCGATAGCTTTCCCCCGCAAACTTTTCATAAAAACGCTCTACACAGCAAATCCACCTTGAAAACCCCCAAAAAAAGTGCTATGGTAATAAAGTTATAGTGGAGTAGTCTCGGAAACTCACTGAAGATGCAACAGAAAAACAGGCCATATAAACGA